>JAGWAQ010000038.1 GCA_021296375.1 Alphaproteobacteria bacterium | reverse complement strand
AGTTTTGCCCGTGACGCGGCGGTGCTGATCGAGGGCGGCTACACCTGCAGTTGGGTGCGGGTGGTGGACCAGTTCCTGCGCACCGCCCATGCCGAGGTGGTGGCCTGTTTCGACAAATCCGCCGAAGACACCGCCCCCGCCCCAAGTATGTTTGATTAACCCGAGTGTGTTTGATTAACCCGGGCATGTTTGATTAACCCGAGTATGTTTGATGAAGATCTATCGAGCATTACCCCTGCCAGACGGCGGGGCGTTTTTCGATAAAGGCGGTGATGCCTTCCTCGGCGTCGGGTTCCATCATGTTCATGACCATCACCTGCGCTGTGTACTCATACGCCTCATCAAGCGGCATATCGAGCTGTTTGTAAAACGCCTCTATCCCGATGCGCAGGGTGGCGGCGGATTTCGCCGCGATCGATTGCGCCAGCTCAAGGGCGGTGGCCACCGCCTGACCTTGCGTGACGACGCGATTGACAAGCCCCCATTCCGCCGCGGTCTGGGCCGTGATCATCTCCCCTGTCAGGAGCATTTCCATCACCCGCTTGCGGGGGATGTTGCGCGACACCGCCACCATGGGGGTTGAGCAAAACAGCCCGATATTGACCCCCGGGGTCGCCATCTGCGCGCCGTCGCCCGCCACCGCCAGGTCACATGAGGCAACCAGCTGGCACCCCGCCGCCGTGGCGATCCCCTCAAGGGCCGCCACCACCGGTTTCGGGCAATTGACAACGGCCTGCATCATCGCGGAACAGGCCGTCATGGTTTCGGTAAAAAACGCCTGCCCGCCATCAGAAGCGGCGCGGGCGGCGGTCATTTCTTTCAGGTCATGACCCGCGCAAAACGCCGGGCCATTGCCCGCCAGCACGATCGCCTTGATGGCGTCATCCTTGCCGAGGCGCGTGATGGCGCCGTGGAGTTCCGCCAGCATCGCCAGCGACAGGCTGTTGCGGGCCTTGGGGCGGTTCATGGTCAAGAGCGCGACGCGGCCGTGGCGTTCTTCAAGCAGCATGTCTTCGGTTGTCATGACAGGCGGTCTCCAGCAATGGGAAAACCTAAGGCTACACCAGCCGCCTCCAGATGCAAAGGGCGTCCCCCTTCTCCTTCTACCCTTCCCCGGCCGTCAATTGAATTTGGCCGCCACTTGAATTTGGCCGCCACTTGCATTCTGCCGCCGCCGCGATTACATAATTCATGCAGCACCTGAAGATGTTCGCTGCGCGTTGCGTGTCAATTGATATCCCACACCCGGAAAGACCAGCCATGACCGCCCCTTCCATGACAACACCTGCCCCTGACAATGTTTTTGCGGAAACCGTCACCGAAGTTGAACATTACACCGACCGGTTGTTCCGCTTCCGCATCACCCGCCCCGCCAGCTTTCGCTTCCGGTCAGGTGAGTTCGTGATGATCGGCCTGCCGCCACGCACGGAAGGTGACCGTCCGGTTTTCCGCGCCTATTCGATCGCCAGCCCGTCTTGGGATGACACGATCGAGTTTTATTCGATCAAGGTTCCCGACGGGCCATTGACGGAACACCTGCAGAAAATCCAGCCCGGGGACACGATTTGGATGCGCAAGAAACCGACCGGCACGCTGGTGCTGGATGCGCTCTTGCCCGGCAAAACACTGTGGATGATCTCCACCGGCACGGGGTTTGCGCCTTTTGCCTCGCTGGTGCGTGACCCCGAAGCTTACGCGAAATTTGAGCAGATTATCGTCACCCACACCTGCCGCAATTCAGATGAGCTGACCTATTCCAAAACCTTGATCAATGATGTCCTGAATGACCCGTTGGTGGGGGAAATGGCGGATGGCCGCTTGCACCTCGTGGCCGCCACCACCCAGCAGGACAGCCCCTTGATGGGACGCGTCACCACGATGATGGATGACGGCACGCTTTACGAGCAGCTTAATCGCGGCCCCCTTGACCGCGCCGATGACCGCGTCATGATCTGCGGGTCAATGGCGATGCTGAAGGACGTCAAGGACCGCGTCGAGGCCATGGGATTCGTGGAAGGCGCCAATAGCGCGCCAGGTGATTTCGTCGTCGAACGGGCGTTTGTCGATTAATCTTCCGTCACGCCAATGACGGCGAGGCAATCCCCCATCTCCGCCAGCCCCGGGAAATGCCGTGCCGCCAGTATCCCGCTGCGCCTGGCGGTCACTTCAATTGGCGGCACCCCCGAGCGGTCAAGCGGCCAGAGCTTGAGGATCACCTGCCCTTTTTGAACAGGCTCCCCAAGATCGACCAGCGGTTCGATCATGCCGTTATCCTCGGCGAAGGTGAAGCAATCGCCATCAGGCATATCAAGATTAACCGTCGCGCCAACCTCCGGCGCGGCGTTCAGGATGCCCGCGTGGATCAGCAGATTGCGGGCGCCTTTAAGGGCAATGCCCGCTGTCTTTGCCGTCACCGTGCCGCCGCCCGACAGTTCTGTTGTCACGAACACCTTGCCCTGGTTTTCGACCGCCGTGTCATACATGCCGACGTTATCGATCTCCAGCATGGTCATAGAATAAGGCGCGTTAAAGGCCCGCATCGCCGCCACACAGCGCGCTTCATGGCCGGGGTCAGGCAACCGGTGGCAAGCGGCAAACGGGACAAAATCAAGCGTCCGCCCGCCGGAATGGTAATCCATCACGACATCGGCCATCGGCACGAGATAGCGTTCAAAATAATCAGCGATCTTGGCGGTGATGCCGCCGTCGGGCGCGCCGGGGAAGATGCGGTTCATGTTGCCGCCATCAATAGGTGAGGTGCGCTTGCCAGCGCGAAACGCCGGGTAATTCATGTAAGGCACAATGATCACCCGCCCTGAAATATCTTCAGGCGCAAGCTCAACCGCCAGATTCTGGAGCGCCACCGGCCCTTCGTATTCATCGCCGTGATTGGCGCCGGTCAGCAATGCCGTCGGCCCGTCGCCATTCCTGATCACCGTGATGGGGATCATCAGATTCCCCCATGCCGAAGTGTCGCGGCTGTGGGGCAGGCGCAGAAACCCGTGGTGGGCGCCATCGCGATCAAACGGGATGGTGGGCTGGATGGGAGAGTCTTTCATGGCCATCACTTGACCACCATCTTGCGCGGCACATCGGCAAGGCAGATCGGGGTAGTGCCGTTAATGGCAATGCTTTCGGTGATCTCAAGCCCCCAGTTTTCCATCCATAATCCGGTCATGAAATGCAAGGTCATGTTGTCCTCAAGCACGGTTTCATCGCCCTTGCGGATCGACATGGTGCGCTCACCCCAATCCGGCGGATAGGAAATGCCGATGGCATAGCCTGACCGGTTGTCCTTGACGATGCCGTATTTATCCAGGGTTCCGAAGAACGCTTCGGCAATATCCTGGCACATATTGCCCGATTTCGCGGCTTCGAGGCCGGTTTCCATGCCTTCCAGCACGGCCTTTTCGGCGTCGATCATTTCCTGCGGCGGTTTGCCGAGAAATACCGTCCGTGACAACGGGCAATGGTAACGGTTGACGACACCGGCAATTTCAAAAAATGTCCCTTCGCCGGATTTCATCGGCTGGTCATCCCAGGTCAGGTGCGGGGCGGCGGCATCAGAACCTGACGGCAAGAGCGGCACAATCGCCGGGTAATCCCCGCCAGCGCCAATGCGGTCATCATAGCGCAGGCTGGCGTCATAAATTTCCGCCACGAGGTCGGATTTGCGCAACCCCGGCTCAACCTTCTCGACGATCCGCTCATGCATGCGGCTGACGATCTGCCCCGCCTGCCGCATATAGGCCAGCTCCTGGTCAGATTTCACCGCCCGTTGCCAGTTCACCAGCCCCGTCGCGTCACTTAAACTGGCGTTCGGCAGATGACGGACCAGGGATTGATAGCAGGCGGCGGTGAACCAGTAATTGTCCATCTCAACCCCGATGCTGGCCTTGGCGAAGCCGCGTTCTTCCAGCCGTGCCGACAGGTAATCCATAGGGTGGCGTTCGGTCGATTGAACGTAATGGTCAGGGTAGCCGATAATATTGTCGGGATGCATGGTGCAGGTGCGGAGCGCGCCATTGGCATCCTGCGAGCGGCCAAACCAGATCGCCTCACCTTCAAGCCCCAGCACGACGCATTGATGAACATAAAACGACCAGCCGTCATAACCGGTGAGCCAGGCCATGTTTGACGGGTCGGAGATGATCAGCACCTCAAGCCCGCGCCTCGCCATTTCATGACGTGTCTTGGCGACGCGGGCGGCGAATTCCTGACGGCTGAAATTAAGTTTCGGGGTGATCATCAGACCCTCCTATGAAGCGTGTTTCTTATCATTGAGTTGGCGCGGCGACCGCGCTGCGGAAAGCTCATCCAGCGCTGTCATGGCGGCCGTCATTGACGCGTCCTTGACATAGCCATACCCCCGCACCGACAGCACCGCCTCCAGCACCGCGTCGCAGGTGTCGGCATCGGCCCCATCCGTCGCCATGCGCTGCATCTGCTCAAGGCTCATGTCACGGAACTCAAGCTCGCGTTTGCGTTCAGCCGAATAGCCGAAGACATCAAGGGCGGTGCCGCGCAAGAATTTCATTTTGGCCAGCACGGCGAAGACCGAACCCATCCATCCCCCAAAGCGGAACTTGCGCGGCGTGCCGTTGCGGTTTTTCAGCCAGCCCATCATCGGCGGCGCAAGGTTATACGCCAAGGCCACGCCATCCCCGAATTGCGCCTTCAGCCCGGTTTTGAATTCCGGCGCCGTCATCAGCCGCGCGACCTCGTATTCATCCTTGATCGCCATGACGCGATAGGCGGCGCGGGCGGCTTTGCGCAGCAGCTTGTCCCGGTCTTCGGGCGGCAGGCTTGTCATCCCGTCACCCATGGTCTTCATGTGATGACGATAACGATCCGCGTAGCTTTGGTCATGGTAAGCGGTCAACCTGGCGGTGAAATAATCAATGGCTTCCGGCGCCGGCATGGCATCAAGCTTTTGCTGCTGATCCGATGCCAGCCCCGCCAGCCGCAGGACGAGATCACTGTCATGGGCCAGCCACCGCCCCCAGGTCAGGGCGTTGAGGTTTTGCTCGACCTGCACGCCATTCAGGGTCAGGGCTTCGGTTATGGCGGCGATGCTGATCGGCACCAGCCCCATCTGGATCGCCATCCCGAGCAGCATGACATTGGCGGTGGTGGTCGAGCCGAGCAGACGTTCCGCCAGATCCGAGACATTATGCTGGGCGATATGTTGAGGGTTCATCACGGCACTGAACCGCGCCATCAGCAGGCTGTCATCAACAACATGCCCGGCCCCGACACCGGCGACACCCACCGGGTCCACCCGCGCGTTGACAACCGCCCAACTGTCATCGGCATGAAGACAGCGCAAGGCCAGATCATTGGCCGCCACCACGGCGTCACACCCGATCAGCACATCAGCCGATCGTGGCGGCAGGCGCACCATCCGCTCATCGAGCTTGACGTCAGGGGACATCCGCACCTGTGAGGTGACGCCGCCGTTTTTCTGGGACAAGCCCGTCAGGTTCATGGCCTGGGCATGGATGCCCTCAAGCCGCGCCGCCATCACCAGCACCGCCGATAAGGTCGACACCCCTGTGCCGCCAATGCCCGCGATGAAAATATTGCTGACGCCGCGCTTGGCGGCAGGCGGCATGGGCAGGGTCTTGCCGTTATCATCAGTTGCTGGCAATTGCGGGCGCGTCACTTCCGCCACGCCGCCTTTCGGGGTGACGCTGACAAAGCTCGGGCAGAACCCTTCGTTGCAGGAGTAATCCTTGTTGCAGACCGATTGGTCGACTTGCCGTTTGATGCCTTCGGGATGGGTGACAGGCTTGACCGCCACGCAATTTGATTTCACCGCGCAATCGCCGCAACCTTCGCAGACCGCTTCGTTGATCACCAGCCGTTCGGTGCGATCGGCGATCTTGCCGCGCTTGCGGCGACGGCGCAATTCCGCCGCGCAGGTCTGGACATAGAGCAATGCTGTCGTGCCTTTGACCCGGCTTAAATCTTCCTGCACCTGGATGAGGTCCCGGCGATGGTGGAATTGCGTGCCTTCGGGCCAGGTGCCGCTTGAGCGGGTGCCGTCAGGGTCATCCCCCACCACCGACACCGCCTTGACCCCTTCGGCGATCATCTGCCGTGCCATGGCGTCGGGGGTTGAGCCGCCCATGGCATCCTGCCCGCCGGTCATGGCGACGGCATCATTATAAAGAATTTTAAACGTCATGTTGACGCCAGACGCCACCGCCGCCCGCACCCCGAGGTAGCCGGAATGGGTATAGGTGCCATCCCCCATGTTCTGGAGCGTATGGTGACGGCTTGAGAATGGCGCGCGGCCAATCCAGAACGCGCCTTCGCCCCCCATTTGGGTGAAATTGGTGATCTGATCCGGCGTCAGAAAACCGCTGATCGAATGGCACCCGATGCCCATCCCCGCGATTTCCCCGCCGGGCAATTTCGTTGAGGAATTATGCGGACACCCGGCGCAATAATACGGCGTGCGTGTTGCGATCGCCGGCAGGTTGCCAAGGTCAGGGGCAGCCTCCCCCGCCGCCAGCGTCATCCCCAGGGCGGCGGCACGGCGGGCCAGCGCGGAAGTGATCAATTCCACCGACAGCTCCCCGAACGGCGGCATCAGGCTTTCGCCATCAGGCGCGGTCTTTCCGGTAAGCCGCGGGGCGTCAGGGGTGTTGATCAGAATCTTGGCGATCTGGTCTTCGACAAGCCCGCGCTTTTCCTCGATCACGAGTATTTCGTCATAGCCTTCGGCAAACCCCCGAATCTGGCCGGGGTCAAGCGGCCAGGGCATGGCGACGGAAAACAGCCCGATGCCGTGGTCATGCGGCGCATCCAGCCCCAGAATCTGAAAACTCTCAAGGGTTTCAATCACCGCCTTGCCGACCGCGATAATCCCGAGCTTTTTATTCGCTGGCTCATCCCCCATGACATGATTGACGGGATTGCAGCGTTGCCAGTGCTGGGCGGCGGGCAAGCGCAACTGGTGCAAGCGGGCTTCGCGCAGGCTGGCGTGGTCATGCCGCCCCACATGAACATCCGCCGCCGCCGCCGGGGCAACAAGTTCAGGCCGCAGGGCACTTGTTTCAAGAATAACATTGGCGTCGGCGGTATCGATCACCATTTTCAGCCCGACGCAAACCCCGGCATGACGCGACAGGGCAAAGGCTTTCAGCCCCATGGGGATAATGTCCTCAACCCGCCGCGGGAAGAAATACGGTATCCCCAAAGCCTGAAACGTCTGATCCGATTGATAGGCAAGGGTTGACGATTTGCCCGTCGGGTCATCCCCCACGGCGATCACCATCCCGCCTTTAGGGGCAACCCCGCCATGATTGGCATGACGCAAGGCGTCCATCGACCGGTCCAGCCCCGGGCCCTTGCCATACCAAAGCCCGAACACACCATCATAGACGCTGTCGTCATAAAGCCCGATATGCTGGCTTCCCCAAAGGGCGGTGGCCGCCAGCTCTTCATTCAGCCCGGGCTGGAAGACAATGCCATCTTCATCAAGAAACGGTTTCGCGCGGCCCAGCTCAAGGTCCAGCCCCCCCAGCGGTGATCCGGGATAGCCCGACACAAGGCCGCGGGTGTTCAACCCCATGTCACGATCAAGCCGAGCCTGTTCAAGCAGCAGCCGCACGAGGGCCTGCATGCCGTTAAACAGCGCTGGCCCCGAACGGGCCGTATAGCAATCGGACAATTGAACACCAGACATGGCTCTACCCACAGCAACAATACACTCCATCAGGCTAGCCCGTTTCCCATAATCGGGGAAGAGATATTCCTCGCTTTGTTCAGGGTTTTTCTGGGCAGGGGCAACCGCAATGGAGGATATTGTTTGACGAAGAGCGGCGAGGCTTTCACAATACGGCATCTCATTTCCAACGAACGAGCGCTTGCCATGACTGACGTCTATCTTCTTTCCGCGACACGGACCGCCATCGGT
Source organism: Alphaproteobacteria bacterium (assembly GCA_021296375.1). GTDB lineage: Bacteria > Pseudomonadota > Alphaproteobacteria > Puniceispirillales > UBA1172 > JAGWAQ01. The sequence goes on along the minus strand of JAGWAQ010000038.1, from coordinate 4,477 downwards.
GCTTTTGGCGGCAGTTTGAAAAACACAGCCCCGGTTGATCTCGGGGTCACGATTGTCCGATCCGCGATTGATCGCAGTGGCCTTAAACCCGATGACATCGGCCATGCGGTGATCGGTAACGTGATCCATTCCGAAGCGCGGGACATGTATATTTCGCGCTGCATTTCCATCGGCGCGGGCATGCCCGAAAGCGCCCCGGCCCTGACCGTCAACCGGCTTTGCGGCTCCGGCCTTCAAGCCATTGTCAGCGCCACGCAACTGATCCAGCTTGGGGATACCGCCACCGCCGTTGCGGGCGGGGTTGAGGTGATGAGCCGTGGCGGCCATCTTCTGCCAAGCCAGCGCTGGGGCGTGCGGATGGGGGATGCCGAGGTCCATGACATGATGCTGGGCGCGTTGCAGGATCCGTTTGGCCTTGGGCATATGGGGATCACGGCGGAAAACATCGCCGCCGATGAAGGCATTTCCCGTCAAGAGCAGGATGAATTTGCCCTGATGAGCCAACAGCGGGCGGCGGCGGCCCGCGATGCCGGATATTTCAACGACCAGATCACCCCTGTCGAGATCACCGAACGGCGCAAGACCCGTTCTTTTGACACCGATGAATATATCCGCGATGACGCCAGCCTTGAGCAATTGGGGGGGCTTCGCGCGGTGTTCCAGAAAGACGGTTCCGTTACCGCCGGCAATGCTTCCGGCATTAACGATGGCGCGGCGGCGGTTGTCCTTGCCTCTGGCGCGGCGGTGGAATCCCACGGCGCGGCCCCATTGGCGAAGATCGTCAGTTACGGGTTCGGCGGCGTCGCCCCGCGCATTATGGGCATGGGCCCGGTGCCCGCCAGCCAGATGGCGCTCGATAAAGCCGGCATGAAAGCCAGCGATCTTGAGGTGGTGGAAAGCAACGAGGCTTTTGCCGCCCAGGCCTGCGCTGTCACCAAACAGCTTGGCCTTGACCCGGCGATCGTTAACCCCAACGGCGGGGCGATTGCCCTTGGCCACCCTGTTGGCGCCACCGGGGCGGTCATCATGACGAAACTGGTTCATGAATTGAAACGTCGCGACGCGCGCTTTGGCATGGCCACCATGTGCATTGGTGGCGGTCAGGGCATCAGCGTTATTATCGACACCCGGGTGTAAACTGTTTTTATTTTCGTTCCATCTTCATCACCACCATCTTGATAGCCAGAGGAAAATCCATGTCCACCACCGCCCTTACCCTTGATGAAATTTACGCCCTTGCCCATGACTGCCTGACCAAAAACGGCGCCGATGCCGCCAACGCCAAGGCGCTGTCCACCACCATCCATAACGCCGAGCGTGACGGCTCCCATTCCCATGGGTTGTTCCGTCTGCCCGCTTATGTCGCCTCCCTGCGGTCAGGCAAGGTCAAGGGGGACGCCAAGCCTGTCGCCACGGAAATCACGCCGGCGGTGATCCGTCTTCACGGGGACAATGGCTACGCCCCGATAGCGCATGAGGTCGGCCTGCCGCTGCTGGCTGAAGCCGCGTCAAGGTTCGGCATCGCTGTGCTGGGCATCACCCATGTTCACCATATGGCGGCGCTCTGGCCGGAAGTTGAATTTCTTGCGGAACGTGGTCTTGTCGGCATGGCCTGCACCCCTTACATGCCCGCCGTGGCGCCGGCAGGGGCAACGAAACCGTTATTTGGCACCAACCCCCTGTCCTTTGCCTGGCCACGTCCGGACACGACCCCCGTCGTGTTTGATATGGCCACCGCCGCCATGGCGATGGGGGAAGTCCAGATCGCCGCGCGGGATGGCCATGATGTGCCGATGGGCACCGGCCTTAACGCCGACGGCGAGATGACCACCGATCCTTCGCAAATTGCCAATGGCGGGGTGCTGTTGCCTTTTGGGGGCTACAAAGGTTCCGCGATTGCCATGATGGTGGAACTGCTGTCGGCTGGTCTGGTGGGTGAGAATTTCTCGTTTGAAGCCAAGGAAGGCGACAATGGCGATGGCGGCCCGCCGCAAGGGGGGCAGTTCATCCTCGCGATGTCACCAAAAATCATTTCATCCCATGATGACTGGGCGTCGCATTGCGCCGGATTCTTCACCAAATTGACCGGCCTTGAAGGCGTCCGCCTGCCGGGGGAACGTCGCCATAAAAACCGCTTGTCCGATGCCCCGCGCCAGATCAACACGCCGCTGGTTGAAAAAATCCGCAGCCTGATGGATTGATCGCGCGCAAAAATAGTCAGCCAATAATCGGCAGTTGAGGGGCCGCCCGTGTCGTCAACAGGCGGGGGCCTTCTGCGGTCAGCAGGATGTTTTCTTCATGAACCATCATCTTGCCGCCGGGCAAGGCCATGGAAGGCTCAAGCGTCAGGACCATGTTTTCCAGCAAGACGGTTTCATCCCAGCTGATATGCGAGGGCGGTTCCGTCAACTGGATGCCCAGCCCGTGGCCATAGCGGCCGACGCTGTCATCGTCGCCGCCGATGCGGTTCTGCATCACCCCGAAGAGTTCAGCTGACGTCATCCCCGGCTTCAGGCTGGTGAGCGCGTCTTCCGTCGCCTGCCAGAGCAATTCATAGGCTTCACGAGCTTCGGCGGAAACCTCCCCAAAACCGAAATTGCGGTCAAAGTCACAGAAATACCCGTCCCAGACAGAACCGGTATCCAGCATCAGCACATCACCTTGCGCTACAGGCACCGGCCCCGGCGGGGAGATAATGTCATCATAACCGCCGGCGCCAGCATTCCCCACCAGATACGACACGTCATCAACGCCAGCTTCAAGCGCCTTGATCTTGAATTGGGTGAACACCTCACCCACGGTCATGCCGGTTCTTGCCCATGTCGGCAGGGCCTCAAAGACGCCGCTCATCAGCCCGCAAACATGGGCGATCTTGGCGATCTCGTCTTCGGATTTCACCATCCGTGTCGCCTGCATGATGACCGTCGCGTCGACCAGTTCCGGCGCCCCGATGCTGTCGATCAAAAGCTCAACATCCATCAGCGGCATCATCAGTTTTGTGCCGGCGCCCATCATCATCCCCAGCACCGGTTGACGGCCAACCAGATCACGGATGACTTGCCCCAACAGACTGATGCCGTCATCTTCCGCCAGGGGCGAGGGCCAGCAATGCACGGCTCCGGTAAAACCGCGGGACATCGCCTCACGCCCGATCGACGGGATGACGGCGACAGGCAACCCGTTGCGCGGCACCACCACAAACCATGGCCGTGTCGGGCTTTGCCAGAACGGCGTCATGAAACCGGTGATGTAGCGGATGTCATGCTCTTCCGTCAGCAGCAGGGCGTCAAGATCATCGAGCGCCATGTCACCTTGCAGACGCGCCAGGCGAGTTTCAAATTCAAAACGGTCAAAACCACGGGGCGGGGTCATGAGAGGTCTCCTTTAGACGGGGAACCGCGTTGCGGAAAATGGCGTGATGTCGATCGGCGGTGGCGCGCCGGTCAGCAAGGCGGCAATAATCCGGGCAGAACCAGGCGCCATGCTGAGGCCAAGGTGCTGATGACCAAAATTAAAATACAGACCGTCGTGGCGCGGGGCTGGCCCCACCACCGGCAGACTGTCGATCATGGTGGGGCGACGGCCCATCCAGGGTTCTTTATCCACCTCCGCCCCGAACCCGTGTTGCGCGCGGGCATCCGCGATCGACGCGTCAAGCTGGGCGTAGTTGCGCGGGGCGTCACGATCCGCCATCTCAACCCCCGTGGTGATGCGAACACCGGTTTCCATCGACACCATGACATAGCCGCCATCGACATCATGGACGGCACGTTTCAGGGGCGGGGCATCGGCGGGTTCAAGATGACGGTGATAACCGCGTTCCCACAACATCGGCAATCGATACCCAAGCCATGAGGCGATTTCAGCCGACCAGCCGCCTGCCGACAGCACCACTTGATCGGCGGTCGTTTAAGGAAATGGTCCAGCCGCCGCCGCTTTCGGCAAGCCCTGTCACCCCGCCTCGGCATACCGTCCCGCCTTCGGCTTCAAACAACGCGACGTAAGCATCGGTCAATCGCGCCGGATTGGTGACACCGCAAGTGTCATCCACCATCACGGCTTTTTCGTAAATGGGCTTTAGTCCCGGTTCGATCTGGCGGATCTGATCTTTGTCATAGATGGAATAGGCGACGCCGGTTTCATCCATCATCTCCATATCAATCCTGAAACTGTCGAAAGCCGCCTTGCTGCGAAACACTTTGAACCAGCCCTGATAACGGAACAGATCCTCAACCTTCGCTTCCTTGATGAGTTGTTTGTGGCGGTCGAGCGAAATCACCATCAAATTCCGCAGGGCATGGGCGGCATGGAGCGTGCGCTTGCGGGTGGAATAGCTGAGGAAGCGGGCAAACCAGCCAAGGTTTTTCAGCACAAACCATGGCCGGTAGCGGAACCCCACGCTGGTGTTGCGCAGCAATGTGGGCAAGGCTTTCAGCAGCGCCGGATTGTTCAGCACCGTCACGGAGGATTCCGACAG
>JAGWAQ010000037.1:5872-17818 GCA_021296375.1 Alphaproteobacteria bacterium | reverse complement strand
ATTGTTGTTTTTATTATTTTATTTGGGGTCATCATGATCGAAGTGCTGACCCAAAAATACCTGGTGAGCCCTGAGTTGAGGACAAGTTATTATGGCGTCCCGGGTTACGAATGGTTTTCAGATCGGGTGCTGATTCGAGGTGAGCTCCTTCTTCCACAAGGGCCGTTCACCTGGAACCACACGCTTTCCGGCATAACATGCGTTGGCATGGCCATAGCGCTATGGGCGATGGATAAACATAAAATCTATGGCCTGATCTTTGCCTACGCTTTGTTTATTTTAAACGTGATCGCGGGGGTGCGGGCGGGCACGGGCGGATGCCTGATCGCCATTACGCTTTATGCCATCTGGATCCGGCGACCTCTTGTTTTGGTCGATATCATGGCGGCAATTCTGGTAGCCAATCTGGCCTTTCTTGTCCTTTTCGACAAACACCTTCCGATTTTTTTCAGCGGTGATTTATCGGCAGCCTGCACCCATGGCATCCCTGTCCATCAAGAAACCCAAGACGCATTTGCGGATCAGTTCAATGCGCATTTTTCATCAGAGCTTATCGCTTCAATTGAAAGCCTGGGGACTGTTGGCGTCAAGATTGCCGGTTTCCTGATGAATCTTATGAATATAGAGAACTGGTGGGCTTTTGGTTATGGTTTCGCCAGTTTTCAGCGTCCATTGGAAGTGACTTCAAGTGCCATCCAATATAATGATCCCGGCATAGTTCAATTGATCTTCCTTGAATGCGGGTTGCTTGCCGGTGGAATGTTTATTTTCATCTTGATCCGGGCGGTTCTGATTGGCCTTAAATACAAAGCCATGGAATATTATTCGGTGGGGATAACCGCATGGGCCATTTTTGCCCTGAGTTCATGGGAAGTCTGGCCTGTCGGCTTTGTGATGCTTTTTGTGCTGATGATCCATCGCTATCATCATCTGCATCGAGAGGACAAACCCGCTCCTTGAAGTGAGCGTTACTGCGGGAAGACGCCACAATCAACATTGATGCATTGACCGGTGATGGCGTGGTTTTCCTTGGCCGCCAGATAGACCGCCATATCCCCGACATCCTTGCCGGTGGGCAAGGTACCGGTGGCGGAATTGGCCTTCAGGAAATAGGCAAGGAAGAGTTCAGGGTCACCATTTGCGGGGGAATGGTCGGTCATCAGCGCCTCCATCAGCCCGTCGGTTTTGATCAGCACGGGGCAGAGCGCGTTGACCCGGATGCCTTGTGGCCCCAATTCCTTGGCGAGGGATTGCGTCAGCCCGTTCATGCCAAATTTGGTCGCGCAATACATGGCGTTTTTGGCACTGCCGCGCTTGCCCGCGATGCTGGAGATATTGACGATGCCGCCGCCATCAGGCGCCATATGTTCAGCCGCCGCCTTGCACCCCCAAAAAGCCCCTTTAAGATTGATGCCCATCAGCTCATCAAAGAACTCGTCATTGATTTCACCAATAGGTTTCCAGGCGGAAATGCCAGCGTTATTAACCCAGGCGTTCAATTGCCCTGTCGCGGAAATGGCTTGTTGCGCGAGCGCGTGATGGGCCGCTTCGTCGCGAACATCCATGGCGTGGAAAATGACACGTTTCGGGTCAAGCTCTTCCACCCCCTGGCTTGAGCGCGCCCCCACCACCACGGTATAGCCCGCGGCCAGAAAGCTTTCGGTAATCGAACGGCCAATGCCGCGATTGCCTCCTGTGATAACTACGCTTTTCATAAAATGCCCCTTTTTGAATTCTATTCTGTGTTCAGCAATCCTAACGGAGTAAGGTTTGCATGAACAATTTTTTTAGCAAAAATGATGATGAAATCATTTAAAATAAATGCCGGAGGCGATTAGGACAGGTCAACATTACGTCGCCCGAAAAAAAGAGCATTAATGCGACGACCTTCAAACATAATCTGGTCCTGAAAGGTTCCTTCCAATTGAAACCCGTTTTTTGAAAGCACTTTGATTGAGCCAATATTTTCTTCGTAACACCCCGCGTTGAGTTTATGCAGTTTCAATGTGGTGAAGGCAAATCCAACGACACCATCTATGGCTGATGAAGCCAAGCCAGCACCCCAACAATCCCGATCTCCAATAAAATAGGACAGATCAGCTGTGAGGTGCCGTAGGTTGATTTGCCCCAGCTTGATGTTGCCAATGTGTTGGTTCTGATAAAAAATTCCGAATAGAATTTCATTTGGTGAGTCCAACTTGGCTTCAACAAAAGCCTGAACATCATCAAAGCTGTGATGATGATAGCGTTGCTCGGTGTATTTGGTGATCTCAGGGTCATTCATCCAGGCCACGTAGCGGTCATGAACATCGTCGGTTGTCAGCGTTCGGAGCGCCAAACCCTTGCTGGTGTTGATTTCGTGCATGGCCCCTTTAAAATTCGGTATTTCAGTCATGGTCAGGCCTACTATCAGGATAAATGATCTGTTCCTCAAATGTCTTGTAAAGGCGGATCTGTCCTGTTGCCGCTTTATACGGAGGAAGAGGATGGTTAAGGATTTCAAGAACGGACCAGATAAAATCATGGAACCCAAGTTTATCTCGGAAAGCTACGGTGCTTGAAAACCGGGGATTGATCTCAAAGACCCGTGGGCCGTCCTGAGTCATGCGAAACTGAATATTGATCGATCCCGTCAAATCAAGTTTTTGGGCGATCTGTACCAGCATGTTGTCGATACCCTCATCATGGGTGAGAATGGCTCGACTTGTCAGTCCTCCGCTAAGTCTTCTCTGGAAGGTGATGCATCTGATGTCGCCTTGGCGTGAGCGGTAGAGACCCGATGTATATTCCTGGTCCGCGGTGCCCAGAAGTTCCTGCCAGATCATATCATCTGATATATCCTCTGGGGTGATGTGATCAATCCCACTTACAATACGAAGCCCTTTGCTGCCTTGCCCTTTCAACGGTTTTATGATGCAGGGGAACTCCAGAGGATGACCTGCAGAAGTAACAATTGTCCAGGGTACATCAAGCCCAATATTTTTTAGTGCGTGAACAGTTGAAAGTTTATCAAGTCCGGCCGCCACGGCCTCATCCGAAGCCATGACCACAGGTATACCCATAAAGTGAGTCGTAAAGCCATTCTGGTGAAAGGCAGAAATTTCCCTATCTGTCGTGGGGATGATCAAATCAATGTCGAGCAAGGATAAGATGCGTTCAAGATCTGTAAAATAATTTGCGTCATCAGCCCTGCAAATTACTTCCCACTGATCAAAGAAAATATCAGCAGGGTGGTCAGAACTGATATCAGTCCCCATGATATGACTGAATATGCCAGCGTTGCGGGCAATCCTTGAGAGACTGATGGCAACATCACCACCACAACCTGTAATCAGGGCATTTTTAAAAAGCGGCTGGTCAAAAACCATGGTTTAGTGCCTCTTCAGTATTTTATGCAAATACTCGAGATTTGGATCACGATCCAAGGCATCTTTGATCAATTGGGTTGTATCATAGGGAGTGGATTTGTGCGAAAAGCTGTTGTTTTCGGTATTGATAATCCCCCAGCTAGCCAGCCCACCCGTCTCTCTTGATTGCCCCACAGAACCTGGATTGAAAACAGTTCCCCCATTGTGTTGATAAAAAAAGTGATAATGAGTGTGACCCAATAATACCGCCACGTCTTGAGAGGGGATGAGTTCTTTTAATTTCTCTTGATCGCAATCCGGATAAATATATTCATCGGGATCATGGGGTGAGCCATGATGAAGATCAAATCGTTGACCATCCAACTCAATGCTGGTGGAGGTTGGCATGGCCCTGATGAAATCAAGTTGCTTTGTGGTCAGTTGCTCAAGGCAGGCCTCAACCCCGCTGCCGTACTTGGCAAGGTATTGTTGACGAGAGCTTTCGCTTGAAAGAGAGGCGATCAATGCCTGTTCATGATTGCCAGCAATAAAATCACAACGCCATTCCGAAAGCGCAGCAAAAACGTTATGGGGCTGGTAATAATAACCAACGGTATCCCCTAAAATGAACAATCGCTCAACATTTTGGCGGCGAGCGGCGCTCAGCACCTCAGCCAGAGCATCGTAATTACCATGAATATCAGAAAGGACAGCTATTTTCACAAGGCAGGCCTAACGTAAATTTTGTTTGGTGATGAAAGCCTGCTGGTTTTTGGAGAGCGACTTATACGTTGAGTGATGAATTTGGAAATAGGGTTTTGATTTAACAAAAGAATTGGGTGGTGTGAAAATAGCAAAACCCAGGTCACGGTATCCTCGTTTGGGAATACCAGCTTTGTGCAATCCACGGGTATCCTCGATGATAATGGTGCCGGCGGGAACCGTACTGATCATATGGTCATCAGATCCGATGGGCCAAGCTGAGTTGATTTCATCATCGGAGAAATACGCCTTGTCCCTGAAACGGGGGTCATTGATTGAGCCGGCAATATAGTGATGGGCGCCAGTGTCAATATCGCAATCAGTAAAGAAGATGAAGGCCTTGACAAGATATTTGTCATGGTTGGTGTCGCGGTGCCAGTTGAAGTTCATTACCCGGAACGAGCTTGGGAAATTTCGCCTGATGTAGGCTTCCGTCAAATTGGGGACAAATCCCATGTAGGAGGTGACCACTGAAGTGACGACAGGATCAAGCCACAAGTTGTAAAACCCTTCTTCGGAAGGCATGGGGACGGTCAAGGTCGAAGGCGTGAAGTCCGTCACCATCTGTTGATAGTCAGTGACATCATCTCGGTTAAAGGTAAGACCACGTTGGCTCAGTTGTTCATTTGTGGCCAGGAAATTTGTTTCGATCAGATCGTGATCACGGTCGACATCAATTTTTGATTGAGAAAGACAGGGAAACTGTAATTCAAAATCTTGTTCAATTTTTTGATCAACCCGCGCTTTGATCGCGTCAAATTCAGGAGTCCCCACAAGGTGATCAAGCATCACAAATCCGCGCTTTTTCAGCTGATCAACACAGCGGGAGATATGGGGATCCGTTGAGGGAGATACCCGTCGATTAAGCGTGGAAACATATTCAGTTGTGGATTTAAGAAGCTTTTTCATTAAATTTCTCTCTGTGCAAAACCACGGACCCATCTTGATTCTTGATCTTGAACGATGTGCGGGGATGTTTCAACCAGGGCAAGTGCTTCAATAGGGCTGAGGTTGCTAATGGACCGAGCTGGCCAATATGACCCAAGAAAAAGCCGAAACGGCAGCCGTGTTTTAAGCTGGAGCTTGACCAGAATCTTGCGCAACAACGCATTGCGCCGAAGCGATGAAATCGGGTCCCCATTATATGTTAAATGAAGATTGCGCAGACCAACGGCGTCAAAACACGCGGCCAGAGTTGATTTTTCAAAAAACTGCACATGCGGCTCAAAGATGGTCTTGTATTTGTGGTCAAGGCAAGGCGCTTCAATAAACACACCGCCCCCCTTGCGTAAAGCGGAGGTGAAGTACGACAGGAATTCCACAGGCTTGAGCGTATGTTCGATCACATGGGTTGCGATCACCAGATCGACCTTGCCAATAGTGTCGATCTGGCTAGCGGGGACAATAATGCCGCCACTGGCCTTGAGTTCAGGGTGAACACTTTCGTCACTTTCCACCACATAATAAGATGTTCCGGGGTGCCGTGCCAACCATTCGCGCATCAGGTAGCCTTGGCCAGGGCCAATCTCAAGAACTGACTTGACGTTGATGTCTGTGGCCTCAAGGTAAGCGAGCAAGGCGTGGAGACGTGTTTTGGCCACCCCACTGTTGTAGGCTTTCACCCAAGGCCAGGTGGACACCCCACCATGAGCATTTTCAAAATAGGACGAATTGTAGTCATCCCACTCTTGTTCAGACGGCATGGGATGAATGAATTGCATGTGGCAATCCTGGCAGGCCCGAATTTCTTTGTCCTGAAAGAACGAACTTTCAAAGGCATAGGGTTTGATGGCACGGGATGATGAGGATGAGCAAACAGGGCAGTTCATGAGTAATAGTTCACATGCATGAGTTTAAATAAGAAGATTTATATTTCAATATCATGGCTCTTGTCTGAATTCCCGCTAAGCAGATCACATATAATAGTTGCGATTTCTTCTTGATAAGAAACGCCACCACGATCACTTTGCTGGGACAGTGTTTGTTCTATCACATAATCAGGCAACTCGTCCAAGAGAGGGCTTTTAAACATTTTCGGGGTAATTTGATGAACATTTATACTGCTTTCCTGATATTCGGCCTCGAGGCATTTCAGGAACTGCCTGAGCGCGGCTTTGGCAACGGCATAAGCGGTAAAGCCTTTTGGCGTATCTTTGGTGGCAATAGCATCAGAACCAATTGAGATAATAAAGCCTTCCCCGGCTTTCTTCATGGGCTTGATGGATGCCTGAACGATCTGCTGAAGTGACTTGAGTTGAATATTGAGATGATCTTGGAATTCCGGCCAGTCGATACGTGGTAACGGTTTCAGTGAAATCTGGGGGCTTGGAAGATGAATGATCGCAAATAATGGCTCAAACTTTGCCAACGACTCAATAAAATTATTCACATCCTCGCCACTGCCAAGATCAGCATTCAAGAGATGAAGGTCTTCGCCATAGCTCGATTTAAGCTCAAGCAACTCATTATGAGGGCGTCGAAAATGCGCCAGTACACGATACCCTTGATCCACCAATTGTTGTGTTAAAGGCCGACCGATGGATGAGCTGGCCCCTGTGATCAAAACAGTTTTCATGTCGTCGGCCTGACTTTGACCAGTGCTTTACCAGAAGTGAGTTTGACAACATCACCATTATGAGCGGTAAGGCGAATGGTAATGCAACCAAGGGTTTCATGAATTTCGGCAACTCGCGCAGTTACTGTAATCTCTTCACCAACAAAAGCCGGTTGATGATATTTACAAGACAGTTCAAGCAGCAAAGCTGAGTCACCAGGCAATTGAGTGCCGATCAGCGCAGAAAAGAAACTCGAGATCAATGCACCGTGAACAACCCTGTTGTTGAAACCGGCAGTCTTGGCGTAATTTGCATCTTGATGAAGTCGGCTGTTATCCCCGGAGGTTGCAATGAATTGATCCAGCAGGTCAGGGGTGACGCAAATCTTATTTTTAACTTCATCACCAACCTTCAATTGGTCAATGCTCAGATCAGCTCTTTTCATTGATAAGATCAACCATTTCACCAATGTTGGACAATTGTTCGATTTCCGCGCTTGTAAATTTCAGCCCGAATTTTTTTTCAATTGAAATGACAAGACCAACCTGCGCAAGGCTGTCCCAGTCATCAATATCAGCGGCAGTCGTTGTGCTGTTCAGCTGAATATCCTCATCATCAAAATAATTTTGAAAAATATCGTTCAGGTTTTCAAGAATGCTGGCGGTCATACGATGATCTCACAATAATGTGTTATGGCAGAAAGGGTTTGACTGACATGGTGCTCAAGCTCAAACGCCATGGGCTCGTCCGTGTTATTTTTGTCGTCTTCAATTTGGCTAAAGCCAAGATCAGACAAAAGGTACATAAATTTCCTGTTTTTTGCCAAGGGAATAAATTCAGCACTAAAGCTTGTGATGCCCTTGTCCTGCAAGAAAGTTGCCACGGCTTTAAACATAGCATGTTCGGCTGTTTTGCTGAAAACCCGGCAGCTCATCAGCCAATTGTTGATATGCGCATGGCTGCCCTTTCGCTGGATATACATTACGCCTGTTAAGCCATAGTCACCAAATGTGTCAGATATTCGGGCAACAAAAATATCCTGCAGAGGATCGGCAATAATCTGATTGAACTCCTGCTGCGTAAGGCGGTGGCCTGTTAGATTGAACTGGTTTGTTTTATTTGTCAGTTGAAGGCAGCGGGCGTATTCGTGGCTTTCTGGTGGGCTGACATGGACCGTTGTTCCTATTTTTTTAAGAAAAAGGGTGGGGTCAGCGGTGTCTTTCATGAGCTGTTCGCGCTTGCTGTTGTCCTGAAAGCTGTTGTTCCGCAGCAGGTCTTCTTTGGTTAAGGGCGTGTTCTGACTGAAGGGATCAAGCATCAGCAAAGCCGCCAATTGATCTTCGGGGTTTTCACCACAATCGGGGATCGTGACCATTGGCAGATGGGTGCGGACTTCTGCACGTTCTGCCGGGTTGTCATCGATGAACACAAGACTATCCAAGCCAATATTCAAGTGATTTGCTATATCCTTTATGTTGGATGATTTTGGTTCCCAATTGGCCTTGTGGACAGAAAAATCAGACCATTTCAGTATTGATGACGGGTGGTCAAAAGCTTCGCGGGCAATGTCTTCATTGTTTTTGGATGCGATGGCCAGCAGCACTCCGCGCTCTTTGAGCCTAAGAAGATGAGACTGGATGTCCGAAAAAATTCGGCCCCTTGGGGTTTCTTGCCCAAGCTCAATACCCTCAACGCCATCATCACCAATCACACCACCCCAAAGGGTGTTGTCGAGGTCCACAACAAGAGCTTTTTTGCCCAGACCTTTAAGGAAAGCAAGATGACGAGCGACGGCCTGCGCCATCACAATACTCCCTGCAACACTGAGAGTATGACCAAATTGGTACCAGTTGCGAAGAGTCGCGGTCAGAGGCTCCTCTGACAAGGCGGAGAACTGATTCAACGACAGAACATTGAGCAACGGATGTTTTTGGGCCTGTTGCTGCAAAAACATATTTAGATCAGATGCAACCTGGGCAATGGATGCCTGTTGTCCGCCAGAAGGCGGGCCAGCTTGCGGGATACAAAAATCCGTCATCGATATGGCCACGCCATGATCACCACAACGTGTGATTAAATCGGAAATTTGGGACATCACCAGATCAGAGCCGATCACACTGTGGTTGCGCTTGCCGGCAATTATCAGGTCACGATGGTCATTGAGGCATAATATCATGTCGACTTGATCAAGAGAATTAACGTTCCCTGCCAAGGAAAAGGCCGCCCCCCAATCCGAGGTATCCAGCGTCAGCTCCACGCCATAATATGCCGCAAATATATGAATCCAGTTTTCGAGAATATCTGTAGTGTAGCCTCCAATAATCTGGACCCGGGCCTGTTGAGGTGTCCCGCTATGTTGGCATAATTCCTCCCGCCGTTTTAAAAAACGCCGGGTTTGCATAAAAAGGTCTTCAAAATCCCAGGGGTAATCGAGTGGATGCTTATCCATGGCGGCTCTCATATGTCTGAAGGTATGAGGACACAGCACTGTTCAGCTGAGCCGGATCCGTTAAGTGAATACCATCTCTGGAAAAGCGATGGCGATCACTGTTGATATCAGTTAAGGCAAAATCAAAAAAAGCCATGTTATGCGATTGGCAGATTTTTTTCAGGCGGGTGTTCGCTTCCACCATCCAGCCATCCCGTTGATCTGATGTGCCAAACGTAGGAAATAGTTCAGCTTGACGCAGCCTTTTGATTTCCTTGATTGAAGTTGGGCTATGCCCTTCCCCGAGGATATTGGTGCAGGCGGCATAACCAAGTTCGATTGAACCCATATCAAGATGGTTAAGAATGTTGGGGATATGAGAGGTGATGATTTTCTCGGCAGCCTGTTCAAACAGGTTAAGAATATCATTTTCTGTTGGCATCACCTGCCGCAAGACCAACTCATAAATAGAAAAGCGAATATCAATGGTGCCCATGCACCAGATGATTTTAACGCTTTTATTGTTGCGATGAGCGGACGCGATCACGGGTTTGAGCAAAGTCGCAATGCGTTTGGCGTCTTCATCAAGATTGGATTGATGGGCATATCCCATCAATGTTTTTGGCCCAAGCCAAATGGCACTGGTATTGCGAAAATAATGATCTTTAGGCTGGGCTTTTACGCGACTAAAGAACTCAACATGGGAATCCCCAATGAAGATAAGATGCTTATTCTTCAGTTGCGTGATCTTAAGCCCATCATCATAAAAGCCTTGGTCAATTTCACGCTGCTCTGGGTCCTGGGGATTTATTGAAATTTTCCGCAACGCTGAAAAGTAAGACCCATGATTGTAATAAAATGCCGTACGTCTCGGATGCGTTGACCCAAGGTGTTTTAAGCAGAATGAGTCTGCCCACAAACCCGAAGCATCCGGCAGGATGCGCAGTTTTTGCAATATCTTTACGCCGAGCAAGACAATGTATATGCCGAATATATGAATTGAAAAAAGCACGTGTCGTTTGTTCGGGCTGGTTGAGCTTGTTAAATCGTCATGCAGGCATAGCCGCCATCAACCGCCAGTTCCGACCCTGTCACAAAAGACGCGGCGTCGGACGCAAGGTAGATGATCGCCCCCACCAATTCATCAACTTCGCCGTAACGAGCCATCGGGGTATGGCCAAGAATAGCCGCTTCCCGTTCTTTGGTGATGAAGTTCTTGCGGTTCCATTCCGTCGGGAAGAACCCCGGGCGGATGGCATTGACGCGCACCCCTTGCGTGCCCCATTCCCGGCCCAGGTTCTGGGTCAGGTTCAGGATGCCGGCTTTGGCGACGGAATAGGTAAAGGCTTTTGACAATGGTGGACCGGCTGAAGCCGAGGACACATTGATGATCGACCCTTTGCCGCGCGCCAGCATATGTTCGCCAAACACCTGACAGCCGAGGAACGTCGAGGTGACCTGCGAGTTCATGACGGCATGAAATTCATCAAGCTCAATGTCAAGAAACGGCGTCGGGGCATTGATGCCGGCGCCATTGATCAGGATATCGGCACCGCCATAGGCGTCGATGGTGGCCGCAAGACCCGCCTTGAAGGACTGTTTGTCCGAAGCGTCGACCTGAACCCCGATCGCCTCGCCGCCGTAGTCATTGCGGATCTCTTCCGCCACGGCCTGGGCTTTTTCGTCGCGCAGGTCCATCACCACCAGCTTGCACCCCGCCTTTGCCAGCCCGCGGGCCATTTCACTGCAGAGATAACCGCCGCCGCCAGTCACCGCCGCCACCCGGCCTTTAAGATCAAACAGGTTTTCGATAAATGACGTCATGGTTTAACGCAGCTCTCCCATTAGTGTTTTCATCTGATCCGCCCATTTCCAGAGGATGAAGAGGTCTGACCCCAGAATGACGGCGGTGTAGCCCTGATCAAACGCGTCCTCGACGGCGTCTTTCTGCACATCGGCGATTTGCGTCATGCAGCTGATGCCTGCCCTCGCGCAGACCTCGACCACATGTTTGGCGGCTTCGCGCACTTTCGGGTGGTTGGTTTCCCCCGGCACCCCAAGCGAGCCTGAAATGTCATAAGGCCCGACCATGACGGCATCCAGCCCCTCGACCTTCACCAGCGCTTCAATGTTCTCAACAGCGGTGATGCTCTCAACCTGAATCATGAATATGCTCGAGTCATTCCTGGTGTCGATATAGGGCTTGTAGTCAAACCCGTACCCATGGGCGCGGTTGACGCCATAACTGCGCTGGCCGAGCGGCGGGAATTTCTGCAGACGAACCTGTTCCTTGACCTCCGCCTGGGTGTTGACCATGGGGATGATCATGCCATCGGCACCGGCTTCCAGCAGGGGCTTGATGTAATCGTTGTTATGGGACACCGGCCGCGGCAGGCAAGTCACCCCTTCCGATTGCACACCGGTGATAATGCGGTTGGCTTCATCGGTGGTGATGGTGGTGTGTTCCATGTCAATCGCGACAAAGTCAAAACCGGCCTTGGCAAAGGTTTCGGCAATCGCCGGTTCACGGTAGGAGACCCAGCCGCCAAAGACGCGTTCGCGATTGGCGAGTTTTTGCTTCAGGCTGGCTCGGGTATTTTTTCGGGTTTCAAACATGGCGCTCACGCGGTTGGTGTTTAGGATCAGGAGTTGAGAACAGCTTCAATCGCCGGGTGGAGGTGGAGCAGGCCCGTTAATTTGCCGTCATCCACCACCGGCAGGTCCCAGACTTTTTTCTGGCCCATCAGCGCGATCGCTTCCGTCAGGGGGGTTGTGCTCATCACCGTCAGGGGCGAGCGCATGGCGTGATTAATGACATCATCACTCATCAGCGCGGCGATCGGTTTCTGGACAG
>JAGWAQ010000037.1:0-5732 GCA_021296375.1 Alphaproteobacteria bacterium | reverse complement strand
TCCCCTACCTTCATGTTATTCTGGATGGACATTGTCGTCTCCCCATTTTGCCTTCAGTTCGCGCCGCGCGTCATGTATCGCTTTGGCCTGGGCCAGCACGACCTCGAAATACTTGATGTCGAGAACGGTGTTGGCATCGGACAGGGCGTTCGGCGGGTCATCATGGACTTCCATGAACATCGCGTCGATGCCGGTGGCGGCGGCGGCGCGGGTCAGGTGCGGGATGTATTCACGCTGGCCACCGGAAATATTGCCCATGGAGGTCGGCATCTGAATCGAATGGGTGGCGTCATAACAAACAGGGTAGCCGGTTTCCGCCATGATGGGGAAGGCGCGCATATCATTGATCAGCATATTATAGCCAAAGAATGTGCCGCGATCTGTCAGCAGGATTTGGTCATTGCCAAAGGCCTCGAGCTTGCGGCAGGAGTTCTTCATGTTCCAGGGGCTCATGAACTGGCCTTTTTTCAGGTGAACCGGCTTGCCGGTGGCCGCCGCCGCCCGCAGGATCGAGGTTTGACGGCAGAGCTACGCCGGCACCTGAATGAAATCCACCACTTCACCTGTCGCGGCACCCCATGACGGGTCGGAAAAATCCGACGTCACCGGCAGGCCGGTTTCGGTGCGAACACGTTCGAGGATGCGCAAGCCTTCTTCAAGCCCGACGCCATGAAAACTGTTGGGGGAAGACCGGCAGTCTTTGTCGTAGCAGGCTTTGAAAATCCAGCGGGTGTTGTACTTGTCACAGACCTTGCCGATCAGATCGGCCATTTTCATGCAGTGATCATAGGTTTCAATGGCGCAAGGTCCGGCGATAAGCACCAGCTCACCGTCGCCGCCGATGGTTATTGGTTCATAGAGGTTGTCGTCAGCACTTACGGTGATTTTTTTCATGAAATTATTCTCAATCTCTTTACTATTAAACTGGATCAGCTGAGCTGAAATTTGCCAAAATCATCCATTCTGATTTCAGAAATTCAGGAATATATTAATGACATCTCTCATCTTAGGAACTGCTCAATTTGGTCTTCCTTACGGTATAACAAATAGCGAAGGAAAAATCCAAAGAGATCACGTTTTCGGGCTTCTTGATCAAGCTCTTGAAAATGGCGTCACCTGCTTGGATACATCTCCAAATTATGGCGATGCGGAAAGCATTCTGGGTGAATATTCATCATTAAATCGTTTTCAACTTGTTTCAAAGTCGTCAAATGATGACCAGTCTTATGTGCCTCAGGTTGAGCAGTCGTTATCTCGTTTAAAGGT
Source organism: Alphaproteobacteria bacterium (assembly GCA_021296375.1). GTDB lineage: Bacteria > Pseudomonadota > Alphaproteobacteria > Puniceispirillales > UBA1172 > JAGWAQ01. Next base: position 4,466 of record JAGWAQ010000037.1, on the reverse strand, counting down.
CAATACGCTCAATGTGTTTCTCACTCATGGTGCCGATGCCTTGACCGAAAAAAATGCAGATTTACGTTTTGCGCGGCTCTTGGAATTAAAGGAAATGGGTTTGGTGGAGCGTATCGGGGCTTCAATCTACAGCAGCGATCAAATTGACACTATCCTGGCCAATTTTGATGTCGATGTGGTGCAAGTGCCTTTCAATGTGTTTGATCAGCGGTTGTTGGCGGAAGGCCATTTGAAGAAATTGAAATCCAGAGGCATCGCGATTCATGTTCGTTCGATTTTCCTTCAGGGGCTGTTGCTTTCATCAGATCAGCAGATGTCGGCATTTTTTGATCCTCTTCTAGCCCATATTGAAAAATTTGAACATTTTTGCAAAACCCATCAGTTGAGCAGGCTCGAGGCGTGTTGTGCATTTATAAACTCCCACAAAGATGATCTCGAAGGTGTTCTTTTTGGAGTCACAAAACCGACCGAGCTTCAGGGGGTTGTCGATGCATTCAAAGTCAATCCTGAGGGCGTCATGTGGCAAGATCTGGGTTATCAAGATGCAGAAATCCTTGACCCCAGAAATTGGCCTATTGTCAGCCGGACCTAGCCACTGTCGAGTTCAACGTGTCAACAATCAATGATGATCGATCATCCTGAGAAGACAGTTGGTCGATAATGTTGGACCAGTCGCCTATTGTTGAAACAGGATTTGCCCTTAAGTGCTGTATGGCTGCAACGGCTGATGCCATAGATGGATAGACAATTTCGGCCTGTTGATAAATTTTATCCTGCAGTGATTTTCCGGCAAATGGGTCAAGCAGCAAAGAACGGGTGCCGCAAAGAGCGGCCTCTAGGCTTGCCGTTGCACCAAATTTGTGGCCGATGCAAATGTCAGAGCTCAAGGCAGCTTCTGCCGGCGAGATGATGTTGCGGTGTGAGCCTTGCGCAAGTTCAATATACTGTCCGGTTTTCATCAAACGCTTGATCAGTTTGTTGTCAGGATAAACCTTGGACGGGAGCGAGGACATGAATTGAGTTTTCACGGCGACCCCGGTTTCCGGATTTGCTTCAATAAATTGGAGCAATTCCTCAAGTTCCCGGATATGGGCCTGCGGTGAGATCAACCCCCATTTATTGTACTCGATCGCCTCATCAAAACCCCCAATGACGAAACTGACCCCGGCTTTGGCAAACCTTTGACGTTGTGCATTGGCGCGTGTTCTGAGTGTGGTGTTATTGTGGGTCGTAGGATAACCCGCGACAATGGGAGTGTAGGAGGGGGGATCTGCTAGGGAAAATGTGGTCCTGAAATGGTCCGAGAACATAAAGAATGAATGACAATTTCCCATCATAATTGGGGACTTCATCATTAGGCTTGAATATTGCCGGCCAAAAACGGATATATCACTTAATGCTGACGCCATAATGCAGGCATCCGAATGATTGAAGTAAAACTCTTTGATCAAGACAGCTTTGATGTTGAGGCGATCGGTTGCGCAAATCACTTTTTTGGTCAGGCCAAGGAGAAAAATCACATTGATCATCATCCAGAATTTTTGGGGAGATGAGTGGAAAATTTCAAAGATTAACCGCCACTGGTGAGCGCGGATCTGTTTTAATTTCGGGGTGACTCTGGCAGTTGGGCTGAATGTTGCAAACTGACTCATTTCAAGCGCAAAAATGTCACGCTCATTCATCTTTTCAATATCTGTTATCGTGGTGTTCTGGTTTAAATGCCGCCACAGAACAGTGTTGAAATTAATATTCTCCTGCCCTATGTGCCAATCAAACATTGATCGTTTGTCGAGACTGTAATGAGGGTCATCCTCTTCGAGCAGGAGTACCGATGGTTTTGAGTTATCCATATTGACCGAATATCGGGGTTTCTTCAAATATGGTTTGACGGAATGCCAAATTCCTCTCATTAGAGCGGTGGTTGCGTGCTGAAGCACACGCCATAGCTGCACCGAATGTCCATAAAACACCCAGTCCACACTATCCACATGAAGTTTGAGCTTTTCGGGAGCAAAAACGCTCGGTTTGGCGCAAATAAAAGTAACGTCATGATTATCACGGTGAAACCGCGCAACAAACGCTTGTTTGAGAACAACCTCAATAGGAAGACAAATTTTACGGGCGATATTGAGGACGATGTTATCTGTGCCATAATAGTCATTGATTATGGTCAATGCTGCAGATGAATTTACAACATCACGAGCGATATCAATGGACAGTGGCCCTGAATCCCGGCGAGCTTTAAAAAATATTGTTTCGCCATCTTGATCAACGACAGTGCTGGCATGAAAATTCAGCTCACGAATATCAAACCCGATGGCATTCAGCACCGCAGCCATGAGACGCTGAACTGCATTGAAATTGTTTAGAACCTGCAGGCGTCGTGACCGGGCCAACGTAAAAAATTTTAGCACGGCCAGTGCAGACAATTTGTCTGCATAAATTGGCGAAGTTGGTGTCATGAGTTGTTCAGTGCAGAATGCAGCCCGAGGCAAAATGTATCACTCAGCTCAAAACCGCGAACTTCTTCGTTCCTCAGATATTTTTCAATCAAATTATCAATATAGGCAAGGTTCACCATTTCAGGATCAAGCACATCAATGAAATGACGAGCCGACAGCGCTTCCTTAAAGTGATTGGTCAGATCCGAGCGGTAGACGAGCTCTGCGCTGTGATTGAAATTTACATCAACATCGTAAAGGTATGAATGCGGTCCTTTTTGGAAATCCATGGGGTAGTCAACATGGTTTTCCAGCATTGATTTCAACGGATACTTTGTTGGGTTTAAATCTAATCCACGGCCTCCAGACTCCGGCATTTGCTCAAGCAGATCAAGCATCACAGTTTAGACCAAAATAGTCCCCACAAATATCAAGCCTGGCAACGGATCCACCCAGCCAATCGAACAAGTGAAACAGCTAGAGATAAGTGCAGTAGAGCGTATTAAGAATATCGTCATTGACCATCGGCTTGAGAAAACGATTTTCAGATGTCTCAAGGTAATGCTTTATACCCTCTGGCGAAAGAATATTGATATTTTCAGCCGCCATCAGGGGCATGCGTGTCTGGCGCAGGAAGAAGTTGGACAAAACCTGAAGGGTCAGTTCATCGCCAGATTGAACCTCTTCAAATTTGAGGTTGTTGTTCATCGCTTTGAACTGGGTCCAGATTGGGTCTTTATCCTGTTGCTTGTTCATCAGGGTGTTCAGGAATGTCGGACCAAAAAGATAGGAGGCCATTTTGTCGCTGTATTCCCGGAAGTCCTGAGAGGACGGGTGATGGATCGTCGTGTATTGGCTAAACCCAAGGTTGTGGGCACCATCGCTGATTTCACCGGCAAAAACAGCTTCATTGCCATTGGAAATCTCGGTGGCTTTTTTGCACAGATTAATGTGATTAAACCCCGTCATATTGTTGCAGTTATGGGGCTTGAGGATGGTTTTCGCCTCTTCAAGGATTGCGTCGGTATTACGGGTGTAATCAAAAGTTGTGTGATGAAGATCGATGCCAAAATATTCAGCAAATTTTTCGGCTTTTTCAATTTCAAATTTGTTGATGCCAGACACGTTATCTGAGTAATGCATTTTGCCAATCAAACCACGCACCTTGTTTTTACCAAAGACATGCACCAGCACAGCGGCAATCGATGTTGAATCCCAACCGGATGAAAGGAACACGAGATTTCCATCTTCGCTTCCACGGGCTTTGATGGCGTCAAAGAACATATCTTTGTACTGATCAAGTTCAGTTTTTCCAAAGACGTTATTGGTCGGCAAAATATCCATTGGAACCGACGTAACGGTAAATTCATGTTGAGTGGTGATGGTCAATGATTGCCCAAGGCCAAGGCGAGAGATGTTTTTTGCGAATGTCTGTTCCTTCGCGGGCCGGGACCCATAGATGGTCAGAGAGTGGGCCAGCGCAATTTGATCGGGGTTTTCCGTCCAGTCGATATCGTCAAAGCATGTCATATTGCTGGCGATGGATACATGGGACGCCTGACTGTAGTACACATCACGTCTTGAATATTTATCAGCCCAGATCGTGATGTTGTCCTGATCATCGGTCTTGATCACGACATAACGCCCTTCCACGTTTTTGAAGTCTTCTTTGCTTGAGAGGGATTTGACAGTAGCGTCTGTCACCGAAGCATAAACATGCCCCAGCAAGAGATAATGGTCAGTACCAATCGTCCATTGCAACCGGGGGGCATGAGAGGAATGGAGATAATGACCTGAGCCAATCTTTTCGCAATGCTCAATGTCAGTGGAGGTGGATTCAGAGGATGAAATAAAAAATCTTTGCATAATATTATCCATGATGTCCTGAGAGAATAGAGGGTTAAGGTGTGGTCAGCTCGTTGATGACATCCCAAGATGTTCGAGTGTTTTTGGGAATGTCAGTATTGACGGTCTTGCCGATGAAGTTCTGGAACTCTTTGGGCGGAAGTCCATACCCCGGACGAA
>JAGWAQ010000036.1 GCA_021296375.1 Alphaproteobacteria bacterium | reverse complement strand
GCCCCGCTGGCCGCGCCACCTGGGGCCATTTGATCACGGTCGGGATCGGCGTCGGGCTTGTGTTTTATTTTATGAAAGACTTCCTCTATGTTATGGGAACATCCGGTCGACTCCCGCCATTTGTGGCTGGCTTCGCCCCGGGGGTAATCATGGTAACATTAGGCATCGCCCTGTTGATCCGAGCTGATGAGAATTAATCAATGACTCCACGCGAAAGAAACCTTCAAAAGATGATGATCACCACCCTGCGTTCGCTCATGACACCTGTGCTGGCTGTTATGGCCATGATGGCCGTCGGCCTGACCGCCCCGGCCGTGACCACCCCGGCCATGGCGACAAGCATTTCTGTCCTGGCGGTTGTTGATGGCACCCCCATCAGCAGTATTGATTTTGAACTTCGACGTCATTTTCTGATCAAGACCACGGGCATCGAGTACAACGAGCAGAACCGTGACCAGATCGACAGCGATGTTCTGCAAATGCTGATCGATGATATCATCAAGGTTAACGAAGGCTTGCGGTTTGGCAGTGGCTTTGAAGCCTCCGCCCGCCAGCGCGCCGCTGAACTGGTGACGCAATCGTTTTCCCAAAATGGCGAAGACCCTGAAGAGGTGATGGATCGCCTCGGGATTGATCGCCAGATCGCCGAAAAGAAATTCCTCGCTGATGTGCTTTGGGCATCGACCGTGCAATCGCGTTACGCCAAACAGTTTGCCAATACCCGCGAAGAAGCGGAAAAGGAACTTGAGCGCATCACCACGAATATCATGAAGCCGCATATTGATATTGACGAGATCATCCTGATCCCGGAACCGAACCGCGACTTCACCACCACCAAGAAACTCGGGACGCAGATTTACAACGCCCTGATCAAAGGTGCTGATTTCGGCCGTATCGCCCAGCAGTATTCCGCCGCCGGGTCAGGCCGCAATGGCGGCGAGCTTGGGTGGGTGATGACCGAACGCTTGCCGGAACGTGTCCGCAATGTGATGGAAGGCGCGCCATCGGGCAGCTTCACCCAACCGATTGAAATCGACGGGTCGATTGCGATTTACCGCGTCAATGGCAAACGTGAAAACGGCGAAACCGACCCGATGGAATCCATGGTGGAATTGATGCGCCTTGTGTACCCCGTTGATATAAATGACGCCGCCGCCACCTCATCCGCCCGCGCAAAACTGGGCAACGAGCTGGCCCCCGTCACGAGCTGCGGGCAATTGCAAAGCCTGCATGACACCTATGGCTCCGGCGCCAAGTCTGATTTGGGCAGTTTCAAGATCGTCGAACTGGCACCGGTGATGCGCCAGCTGATCATCGGACTTGACAAGAACGAGCGCACCGATGCCATCAATTTCGCCGAAGGTCTGGTGGTGTTTATGGTGTGTGAGCGCAATAACCCGAAGCTGATCCTGCCGTCCATTGAAGAGGTTGAGGCCTCCATCCGCAACCGTCATTATTCGGCTCTGTCGGCAAGGCTGTTGTCCCGCCTGCGCAAGAAAGCTGTCATCAATTATAAGGGCAATCTCTGATGGGTCGGCCCCAGATGGATCGACCTCTGGCCAAACGACTGATCATCACGCCGGGTGAACCCGCGGGCATCGGGGCTGAAATACTGGTTGAAGCGGCCCATCATGGCGCCAGCCCTCTCATCACGATTGATGATCCGGAACGGCTCAAGGCGGCGGCGGCGGCCAGCAACCGGCCGCTTGAGATCGCCGCCATCAATCAGGTGAGTGAGGCCGATCACCTGCCGGGCGAAACGCTGGCGGTCCTGCCTGTTCGCTGGGCGGAACCCCCTGTGGCGGGCCAGCCTTCCCCTGCCAACGCCAGCCAGGTGATCGACGCCATCCGCACCGCCGCGATCCTCGCCAAAGACGGCAAGGTCAAAGGGATTGTCACCAACCCCATCCAGAAATCGACCCTCTATGCCGCCGGTTTCAAAAGCCCGGGGCATACGGAATTTCTGGGGGAACTTGATGGCCCCCAGTCGCAACCGGTGATGATGCTGGCCAACAGCCAGCTTAAGGTCGTGCCCCTGACCATCCACATTCCCCTAAAAGAGGTGCCAGCGGCGATTACGGCAGATAAGATCGCGGCGACGGCGACTGTTCTTGACGATTCCCTGCGGCGGGATTTTGGCCATGACCACCCCCGGATCGCGGTTGCCGGCCTCAACCCCCATGCCGGTGAAGACGGCACCATCGGGCGAGAAGATCGTGATATTATCGCGCCCGCGATTGCTGATCTGCGTCGCGGGGGGATGAACATCAGCGGGCCGTTTTCTGCCGATACGCTGTTCCATGAAGACCGCCGCCAGGACTATGACGCGGTGATCGCCATGTATCATGATCAGGCGTTGATCCCCGTCAAATCGCTGGATTTTCATGGCGGGGTGAACATCACCCTTGGGCTGAGTTACATCCGCACCAGCCCTGACCATGGCACGGCGCTTGACCAGGCGGGGAAAGGCACCGCCAACCCGCAATCGCTGATGGCCGCCATCACCATGGCGGAAACCATGGCCGCCAATCGCCGAGGCCACCATGCGTGACCCCATCGAAGACCTGCCCCCATTGCGTGAGGTCATCCGCGCCAATGAGCTTGATGCCAAAAAAAGCCTTGGGCAAAATTTCCTTTTTGACCTTAACCTGACGGGGCGAATTGCCCGCGCCGCCATGCCCCTTGAGGGCACGGTGATTGAAATTGGCCCCGGCCCCGGGGGGCTGACGCGAGCCTTGCTGCTGGCGGGGGCGGAACGGGTGATCGCGATCGAAAAAGACCGGCGGGCAATCGCTGCCCTGGCGCCACTCGTCAAGGCGGCGGAGGGCCGTCTTGAGATCATTGAGGCCGATGCCCTGACCGTTGATATGGCCAGCCTTGGCCCCCAAGGTGAACGCCGCCAGATCGTCGCCAACCTGCCTTATAATATCGCCACGGGGCTGCTGCTGGGGTGGCTCGACAAGCTCGACCATCTCGACGCCATGACCTTGATGTTCCAGCGTGAGGTTGGCCAGCGCATTGTCGCCCCGCCAGGCAGCTCGCAATACGGCCGCCTCGCCGTCATGTGCCAGTGGATGTGCGAAACCCGCATGGTGTTTGACATTCCGCCGCAAGCCTTTGTGCCGCCGCCGAAAGTCACCTCCAGCGTGGTGCAGCTCTTCCCCCGGGAAACGCCCCTCGCTGTCGCGGATAAAACCTGCCTTGAGGATGTCACCCGTGCGCTGTTTGGCCAACGCCGCAAAATGCTGCGCTCGTCGATCAAGACCTTGAAGACAGATGGCTTGATGGAGGGGCTCGAGCTGACGGGCAACGAGAGGCCGGAAACACTGGCGGTGGAAGATTTCTGCGCGATAGCCGAAGCCCTGCGCAAGGCCCGGGCTTGATCAATCCTCAAGACTGATCAATCCTCAGGGCTGATCAAACGGGGCGGATGTTAATGCCCGTCGCGCAAGCTTTTCATAAATGCCGTCAAGCCGGTCTGGCGTTCACGCTTCAGGCGTTCGGCTGAAAGGATGGCCTGAACCGAGGCGACGGATTTCGCCAGGTCGTGATTGATGATGATGTAATCATATTCCGGGTAATGGGACATTTCATCACTGGCTTTTGACATGCGGCGCGCCACCACCTCGGCGCTGTCCTGCCCCCGTTTGTTGAGGCGTTTTTCCAGCTCCGGGATCGAGGGCGGCAGGATGAAGATCGACACAAGGTCATCACGGGCATGGGCCTTCATCTGCTGGGTGCCTTGCCAGTCAATGTCAAACAGCACATCCTTGCCTTCGGCGATTTTCTGTTCCACCGGCGCTTTCGGGGTGCCGTAATAATGGTCAAACACCTTGGCGTATTCGTAAAAGGAATTCTGGTTGATCATCAGCTGGAACTCTTCGGTGCTGACAAAACTGTAATCAACCCCCTCGACCTCGCCAGGGCGACGCTTACGGCTGGTGGCGGAAACCGAAAGGTAAAGATCATCATCCCCGGCCAGCAACTGACGGGAAATCGATGACTTCCCTGCCCCCGAAGGCGAAGACAACACCAGCATCAATCCGCGGCGGGAAATATGAGGAAGGGAAGAAGATGTGCCGGACATGAACAGCCTCAAAATTATCGTTGGGGGTGAGTGTACCGCTTGCGGGGCCATCGCTCAACCATTATGCCCCCCAAGCAATAGCATGAGGCATTATGCCCCCAACCAATAGCCCTCAAGCAATAGCATCAATCGTTAATATGAAAATTTATGGCCTCGCCTTATCCCTGATTTTCCGCCAGGCGCGGACATTGCGGTTATGCTCTTTCAAGGTTTTGGCGAATTTATGCCCGCCGGTGCCATCCGCGACGAAATAATAGAAATCGGTGTCATCAGGGTTCAGCACCGCCGCCAGACTGGCCCTTCCGGGATTGGCGATCGGTGTCGGCGGCAGGCCGTGGTGGCGATAGGTGTTCCAGGGCGACGGATGCTTGAGATGCGAACGCTTCAGCTCCTCCACCGCTTCCCCCGCTTGCGCCAGCCCATAAAGAACCGTCGGGTCTGACTGGAGCCGCATGCCATCACGCAGACGGTTGATAAAGACCGAGGCGACTTTCCCCCGCTCCCCTGATATGCCGGTTTCCCGCTCGACAATCGACGCCAGCACAATCGCCTCGTTGAGCGTCGTGAAGGGCAAATCCTTCTGGCGATCTGCCCAAAGCGCGGCAAAGGCCAGCTCCTGGGATTGCTGAAGACGGATCACCATGGCGTTACGACTCGCGCCACGGGTGAAGAAATAGGTTTCCGGCAGGATCGTCCCCTCAGCAGGCAGGGGGGTGATGACGCCCGCAAACCGGTCGTCGTTATAAAGCGCATCCACCACCTGACGGCTGGTCCATCCTTCAGGGATAGTGAGGTTATGCTGGATAGAGGCGCCTTGATGAATAATGTCCATGGCGGCGGTCAGGGATGTGCCTGCGGGCAAGGCGAATTCCCCGGCTTTCGGGACATAATCCTCCGCCCGCATCAGCTCTTCAAGGCGCATCACCCAGATCGGGTGGTCAATGCCCCTGGAATTGAGCTTGGCGCTGATCACCACCCGCCCATCCCCGGGGGTGATGATGATGGTGGTGTCGGCCCCAACGCCAGGACGCGTCAAGACCGAGGAAACATAAACCGCCGCCACCGCCATGGTCGCCAGGATGACCAGCACCGTCATGAAACTCAGCCGCGCCAGCAGGCGGCGCGGTGGTGGCGCATCATCGTCTTGGTCAGGATAGTCAGGTTGTGCTGTCATCACGCGCCACGGTCAGGGTTAGCGCCCCGCCAAAAGACAATATCCCGAAAGGGCATCACCGAAAGGGCATCACCGAAAGGGCATGAAAGGGGCATCGGACAAAACATGGGTCAAGTCATGCCGTGGGGCAAGCGGAAACTAGTCCGGCTTGCCGACAACAAGGGAGGCATTGGTGCCGCCAAAGCCAAAAGAATTGGACATGGCATTATTGACGGTTTTTTTCTTCGCGACATTGGGGATCAGATCCATGCCCGCGACTTCATCGGCGGGGTCGTCCAGATTGATTGTTGGCGGCATTTCATCTCTATTGGTGGCGAGAATAGCGAAAATGGCTTCAATCGCCCCCGCCGCCCCCAGCAAATGGCCGGTGGCTGATTTTGATGATGACATCGACATGGTGTCAAGATGGCCTTCAAACAACCGCGCGACGGCCCCCGCCTCGATCACATCCCCAAGGGGGGTTGAGGTGCCATGGGCATTGACGTAATCAACATCAGCAGGGGTCAAGCCGGCGTCTTTCATCGCCGCCGCCATGGCGCGATAACCGCCATCACCATCAGCCGCAGGCGCGGTAATGTGATGGGCGTCACCAGACAGGCCATAGCCTTTGATCTCGGCGTAGATTTTCGCGCCGCGGGCTTTCGCGTGTTCATATTCTTCCAGCACCAGAATACCGGACCCTTCGCCCATGACAAAACCGTCACGGCCTTTGTCCCAGGGGCGGGAGGCTTTTTCCGGCGTGTCGTTATAGCTGGTGGACAAGGCGCGGGCCGCCGCAAACCCGGCCATCCCGATCCGGCAAACCGCCGCTTCGGCCCCGCCTGCGATCATCACATCGGCATCGCCGTATTTGATCAGCCGAGCCGCGTCACCAATCGCGTGGGACCCTGTGGAACAGGCGGTCACGACAGAATGGTTCGGGCCTTTGAAGCCGTATTTGATGGAAACATGGCCTGAAATCAGGTTAATCAGCGCCGACGGAATAAAAAACGGGCTGATCCGGCGAGGGCCGCGTTCTTCCATCATCAGGCTGGTTTCGTAAATTGTCTGGAGCCCGCCGATGCCGGAGCCGATCATCACACCGGTGCGGTGCTTTTGCTCATCATTCTCGGCGACCCAGCCGGAATCTTCAACGGCCATTTGCGCGGCGATCAATCCATAGAGGATGAATTGATCGATCTTGCGCTGTTCTTTGGGCTCAACCCAGTCATCCGGGTTGAGCGTCCCGTTTTGGCCATCACCGCGCGGCACAAGACCGGCGATCTGGCAGGGAATATCATCAATCTTGAAATCATCGATGTTCTGGATCCCACTTCGGCCATCAATCAATGATGTCCAATTGTGATCAAGACCTACGCCAAGAGGGCTAACAATGCCCATCCCCGTAACAACAACACGTTTCATGCTGAATACCGATGGTTAAGATTAAGAAAAAGTCTTAGGAGCCGTTGGCAGAAACAAAATCGACCGCGTCTTTAACGGTCTGGATTTTTTCAGCGGCGTCATCAGGAATTTCGCAACCGAATTCTTCTTCAAATGCCATGACAAGTTCAACCGTATCGAGGCTATCAGCGCCGAGATCGTCGATGAAGCTTGCACCTTCAACTACTTTTGAATCTTCAACGCCAAGGTGGTCTACAACGATCTTTTTTACGCGATCAGCAATGTCACTCATAATGTGCTCCCCTTTAAGTCGGGTTTGGGTGGATAAATCTTAGTCATAGACTAAGTCTAGATGCGGGTCATAGCAAATTATTTTAGCCGTGACCAGCATTGGTTTTCTCATCTCCGGCTATGCCCTGGTATTTATGGTCACGACACCGCAAGAGATGATGAAGTCATGGGTTAAAGCATGGCCATCCCGCCGTTGATATGGAGGGTGGCGCCGGTCATGTAACCTGCTTCTTCGCTGGCCAGATAGGCGACAGCGGCGGCGATTTCAGCAGATTCCCCAAGACGTCCTGCCGGCACTTTCACCATCAGGTCATCTTTTTGGGCATCGGTAAGGGCATCGGTCATCGGCGTGCGGATGAACCCCGGGGCGATGATATTTGCCGTGATCCCCCGCGAGGCGACTTCAGCTGCCAGCGCTTTCGTGAAGCCGGTCATGCCAGCCTTGGCGGCGGCGTAATTGGCCTGCCCGGGATTGCCGGTATAGCCAACGATTGAGGACATCTGGATAATCCGTCCCCAGCGGGCTTTCATCATGCTGCGCAGGACAGAACGCGACAGAATCATCGCCGCTGTCATATTGACTTCCATCACCGCATCCCAATCGTCGTCTTTCATCCGCATCATCAGCCCGTCGCGGGTGATGCCGGCGTTATTGACGAGGATATCAACCGGCCGACCGAGGGCATCAGCGGCACGATCATTGAGGCCCGCGACGTCATCGCGGTCGGAAAGATTGGCCGTCAAGGTATGGGCGCGATCACCAAGTGATGAGGCGACATCATCAAGCACGTTCTGGCGTGTGCCGGTAAGGACAACTTCGGCGCCCTGCGCATGAAGACTGCGGGCGACATCAGCACCGATCCCGCCCGATGCGCCTGTGATTAATGCCGTACGGCCCGTCAGATCAAACATATTCACTCCTCATGTCAGATGACCTCATGTCAGATGATGGATATTAATGCCCAAATGTTAAAGCACAGCGGCGACGCTGTCCAAATCATCAGGGGTTTCGATATTCAGGGCCTCGGCGTCAGGCAAGGTGCGCTTGACCAGCCCTGTCAAGACTTTGCCTGTCCCCAGCTCGACAAAACGCTCAACCCCATTGGCCGCCATGTTAAGCAAGGTTTCCCGCCAGCGAACCATGCCCGTGACCTGGATGATCAGGTTTTCGCGCAAGATGGCGGGTTCGATTTGCTCATCAGCCGTCACATTGCAATAGACGGGCAAGCTGGGGCGATGAAGCGTGACCCCCGCCAGGGCATTGGCCATGACATCGGCGGCAGGCGCCATCAGGCGGCAATGGAAAGGCGCGCTGACCGGAAGCTTGACCCCTTTGCGGATGCCCATTTCAGCAGCCAAGGCAATGGCGGCGTCGACATCGGCAACACGGCCGCTGATGACCACCTGCCCCGGGGCATTGTCATTGGCGATATCAAGCGCCGCCCACTCCCTGGATGAAATGATCTCCTCGGCTTGTTCAATCGTCGCCCCAAGCAGGGCCGCCATCGCGCCTTCACCAACAGGAACCGCCGTTTGCATGGCATCGCCGCGCTGTTGCAGCAAACCAGCCGTGGTCGCGACATCAAGCGCACCTACCGCCGCCAGCGCCGCGTATTCCCCAAGCGAATGCCCGGCCACAGCAACCCCGAGCTGATCAATATTTTTGCCGGTTTTCTCTTCGAGCGCGCGGGTCACGCAGAGAGCGGACGCCATCAATGCCGGTTGCGCGTTGCGCGTCATCTTCAGGTCATCAGCAGGGCCATCTTTCATGATCTGGCCAAGTTCAGCCCCGAGGGCATCTTCGACCGAAGCCATCACCGCTTGCGCGGCAGGGGAAACAGCCAGAATATCCTGCGCCATCCCCACAGCTTGAGAACCCTGACCCGGGAAAAGAAAAGCGGTCTTTGTCAAAGCGGTATTTGTCAAATTGGTCTTAGTCAAAGCGGTATTTGTCATGGCCTGCGCCCCAATCATAACAATGCAAACAGCAGGAAAGCCCCTGCCCCCCAAGACCTGCAGCCGCCCCGCAGACTCAACAGGGGGCGACCACAACATCTTGTGTTTCGTCGTTAATTTTTACCAAACACCCTTGATGCCTTCAAGAGCCATCTCTGACGGTGAGGGTTTTTAATGGCAATCCGCCGGTTATCCGGGGTTGCGCGCCATCCAGACCGACGAATGCCAGTCAATGGCCAGGGTGGCGGCGCCGACCACCAGCAGGATCAAGGCGTAATTGCCCAGTCTTTTGGTGGTGGGGGACAGGCTGGATTTCTCCAACCGGTTGTGAATCCCCCAGATTACGCCGAAAAACACCAGGACGCTGAAGCCCCCGACAAGTACCGTATCCATTGCTTTAATCCTTCATTTTTGCGGCAAACCGACCTCAAAATGACGGATTTAATTGCCAATATTTACCTAAAAGTTACAATTAATTATCAATAATTTCAATATTTTATTCGATTTAGTAACAAAAAATTAACCTATTTTATTGCCACGCCTTTAATTTGACATAATTCGATATGCAGTAAGACCGGCAACAACATGTCGTGTCTTGGTTAACAAAAAGAACTCAACGTTGAGGAGTATCTAATGATTAAGATGCTGAATAAAATGGCCAAGCTTGCTGTACCTGCAGCAGCTCTGTCCGTGGTTCCAGCTGTCGCTTCGGCTGCTGAAAACCTTGCTCAAGACGATTTTGTCGGGATTTCATTCTGGCTGATCTCAATGGCTCTTATTGCCGCCACTGCATTCTTCTTTCTGGAAACACAGCGTGTTTCAGCAAAGTGGAAGACTTCCCTGGTCGTTTCCGGCCTCGTCACCATGGTAGCTGCTGTGCACTACTTCTACATGCGTGATGTCTGGGTAGCCACTGGCGACACACCAACCGTATACCGCTACATTGACTGGCTGATTACCGTGCCGCTGCTGATGGTTGAATTCTACCTGATCCTGCGCGCCATCACCAAAGTCTCTGGTGGCATTTTCTGGCGTCTGATGATCGGTACGCTGGTCATGCTGGTCGGTGGTTATGCTGGGGAAGCCGGTTACATCGGCGTCACCCTCGGCTTCATCATCGGGATGGCCGGTTGGGCATACATCCTGTATGAAATCTTCGCGGGTGAAGCTGGTAAGCTGAACGCCAACGAAGCTCCTGAGTCCGTCAAGTCCGCGTTCTCAACCATGCGTTGGATTGTGACCATCGGTTGGGCGATTTATCCACTGGGTTACGTTTTCGGTTACATGACTGAATCCGCATCCATGGAAAGCCTGAACGTGATCTACAACCTGGCTGACGTTCTGAACAAGATCGCCTTCGGTGTGATCATCTGGAGCGTAGCTGTTGCTGAGTCCGAAAAGGCTAAGTAATCCCATTTTTTCAGGTCGCCCTTAACGGGCGGCCTGATCTTTTACGACCGAAGACCAAGACCAAAGATCAAAATAAACCAAACACCAGAACACCAAACAACAAAATAAAGGGGAGAGTATTATGGATGACGTGTCGCTTCGACTTTCACGCCCGACTTCATTCAACGTGACCCCCCAGCCCGACACCAGCAGCGCCCGCGCGCTTGTCCTCAGCAGCATCAAGGCTGCTCTTCCCAAGAATTCCGCCCCCCTTGGCCAGGCGGCATTGCATCACTTCGAAGATACCGGAAAGATGCTCCGCGCCGGCCTCGCCCTTGCCACTGGCCAGGCGCTCAAGATCAACCCTGAAACCTGCCTGAACTGGGCGACCGCGATTGAGGTCATGCACAACGCCTCCCTCGTCCATGATGATATTTCCGACGGCGATACCTTGCGCCGCGACCGCCCTTCTATCTGGGCGGCTTTTGGCCGTGACACGGCCCTTGCGCTGGGCGACTGGCTGATCGGCCTGAGCTTTGAGTTCGCGGCGAAAGCGGCGGTATCCTCGCGCTCGCCTGAGCTGGTGACGGTGCTGTCCTACCACATGAAGGACACGACATCAGGCCAGGCCATGGAATTTGAATTGACCCATTACCCGGAATGGAATGATTACCTGAAAATCATCCGCGGCAAGACCGCCCCGCTGTTCATCGCCCCGGTCGAAGGCATGGCCCGTGTCGCCGGACGTGATGACCTTGTCAAGCCGGTTGCTGATTATTTCAACGCGGTTGGCACCGCCTATCAGGTGGCGAATGATATTCTCAACATCCTGGGGGAAGATGGCGCGCTCAGCCCTGCCTCCGATCTCATCCGCCGCGCCCCCAATGGCGTCATTGTCAGCTTCCGCAACACCCTGATGGGTGATGATGCCGAAGACTTTGACCGCTGGCTGGCGACCGGTGATCACCACGGCGCCCATCACTGGCATGAGCGAATCCTGTCGTCATCTGCGATCAGCATCACCTGTGAGTTGATGCGCGGGATATTGCGCGATGCCGAACGCAAGGCCTCGACTATTCCCGATGAACTCAGCCATATTGTTGAACCGGTCCAAAAACTGCTGACTTCGGTGTGTGAGCAATCCATTCAACATGCCGCGGAATAACACCCTCAACCGAAGGCCAAGACCATGAAGACCACAACCCCTCCCTCGAACGGCCAATCCGCGCTGGTGATTGGCGCCGGTTTTGGCGGTATTGCGGCCGCGCTCCGGATGCGGGCGCGGGGGTATGACGTCACCCTCGTGGACCGCCTGAAGGCAATCGGCGGCCGCGCCCAGGTGTTTGAACGCGGCGGTTTCAAGCATGACGCTGGCCCCACCGTAGTGACCGCCCCTTTCCTGTTTGATGAATTGTTTGAGCTGTTCGGTGAAAAGCGCGAAGACCATGTGGAATTTCGCCCTCTTGACCCTTGGTACCGGTTTTATTTCAATTCCGGCGAAGGCTTTGACTACCGCGCCACGGTTGACGACACGATGGCGGAAATCGAGCGTTTCAACCCTGCTGACAAGAAGGGCTACGCCAACCTGCTGAAAGCGTCGAAAGATATTTTTGACGTCGGGTTTGAAAAACTCGCCGATAAACCGTTTACGCGGTTCTTCACCATGATGAAGCAGGTGCCGTCGCTGTTGAAACTGCGCAGCTACATGACGGTTGCGCAAATGGTCAACAGTCACATCAAGCATCCGTTGTTGCGGCAGGCGTTTTCGATCCATCCCCTGCTGGTGGGGGGCAACCCGTTCACCACCACCTCGATC
>JAGWAQ010000035.1 GCA_021296375.1 Alphaproteobacteria bacterium | reverse complement strand
CAATTATCTGCTCGATGGCAATGAGCCGTTCTACGAACATTCCTTAAAGCTGTGGGAAGGGCTTGAGCAGGATCTCAATTACAACGCCATGGTCAGCCAGCGCGGAATCCTGAACCTGTTTCATTCCGATGCCCAGCGTGACGCTTACATCCGCCGCGGCAATGCCATGATCCTCAATGGCGCTGATGCGGAACTTCTGTCAACGGAACAAATTCTCAAACGCTATCCTTATTTGAATACGGAAAACGCCCGTTTCCCCATCAAGGGGGGGCTGGCGCAACATCGCGGCGGCACGGTTCGTCATGACGCCGTCGCCTGGGGCTATGCCCGCGGCGCCAGTGACCTTGGGGTTGATATTATCCAGAATTGCGAAGTCACAGGCTTTACCATTAAAGGCGGGGTCTGCACGGGGGTTGAGACCACCCGCGGCAAGATCTCTGCTGGCAAGATCGCCAGTTGTGTCGCCGGTTCATCCAGCCGGGTGATGGAAAAAGCCGGCATGCGCCTGCCGATCGAAAGCCATGTGCTGCAGGCGTTTGTGTCAGAGGGGCTGAAGCCGCTCATCCCCGGGGTGATGACTTTTGGCGCCGGGCATTTTTACGTCAGCCAGTCCGATAAAGGCGGGCTGGTGTTTGGCGGCGATATCGACGGCTACAATTCCTACGCCCAGCGCGGCAACCTGCCGGTGGTGGAAGATGTTTGCGAAGGCGGCATGGCGATTTTCCCGATGCTGGGGCGGGTGCGGCTCCTGCGGATGTGGGGGGGGATCATGGATATGTCCATGGACGGCTCACCGATTATTGATAAGACCGCCATCAAAGGACTCTATTTTAATGGCGGCTGGTGCTATGGCGGGTTTAAGGCAACGCCGGCGTCGGGCTGGTGCTATGCCCATTTGCTGGCGACAGACACGCCCCATGAGGTGGCCAGGGATTACCGTTTCGACCGGTTTGAAAAAGGCCTGATGAGCGATGAAAAAGGCATGGGCAACCAGCCCAACCTGCATTAACGCCAACCGGCAGTAAGGATACCGCGCGATGATTATTGACCATCCTCTCCTTGGGCCGCGAGATTCGGCTGAATTCACGTATATGGGGGACGCCAGCCTGATGATGCGCCCCGATGGCATGACCAAAGACGGCAGGGCTAAAGATACCGCCAAAGAGACGGCCAGGGCATTTTACGAATACGGCTATCTGCGGGATAACCCCGCCGGGCGTCATCAGGAATTGTGGTTCCATGAGCAGGGCGACCGGTCCTGGCTGGTGGTCACCCGCGACACCACCACCCATGAGATTACCGCTGTTGAGCTCGCCTGTGATGTCGCGCGGGCAAGAGGACGTTCATCATGACCGCCAGCAACAGACTTAAAGGCGGGATGATCAATCGCCGCAAGCCGCTTTCCTTCAGCTTTGACGGCAAGGTGATGTCAGGTTTTGACGGCGATACCCTTGCCTCGGCCCTGCTTGCCAATGGCGTCAAGCTGATGGGGCGGTCGTTCAAATACCACCGCCCGCGGGGGCCGTTGACGGCAGGGTCAGAAGAACCCAACGCGATCGTCGAATTGCGCGAAGGCGCCCGCCGGGAACCCAATACACGAGCCACCGTCGCCGAACTTTATGACGGCTTGACGGCGCGTTCGCAAAACCGGTTTCCGTCGCTCGGCTTTGATATGATGGCGATCAATGACCGGTTGTCGAATTTTCTGACCGCCGGTTTTTATTACAAAACCTTCATGTGGCCAGCGGCGTTTTGGGAAAAGCTTTATGAACCCGTGATCCGCCATGCGGCAGGGTTGGGCCGCGCCAGTGTTGAGCCTGACCCCGACTGTTATGACAAAGGCTTCCTGCATTGCGATCTTCTGATTATTGGCGCTGGGCCCGCGGGGCTTGCCGCTGCCCTGACGGCAGGCCGGTCGGGTGTTGATGTTGTGCTGGCGGATGAGGATTTCCTGGCTGGCGGACGGCTGAATGCCGAAACCCACAGCCTGGGGGATGACGGCGGCTCGGAATGGGCCGCCCGCGCCACCGCAGAACTTGCCGCCATGCCGAACGTCAGGCTGATGATGCGGACAACGGTGATCGGCGCCTTTGACCACGGGATTTATGGATTGGTGGAACGCGTGGCGGACCATCTGGCGGCGCCGGTTGACGGCCAGCCGCGGCAACGCCTGTGGCGCACATACACGAAATCCGCCCTGCTTTGCGGCGGCGCGATTGAACGGTCCATCGCGTTTGAAAATAACGACCGGCCGGGGATCATGCTGGCGGGGGCGATGCGCGCTTACGCCAACCGCTGGGCCAGCGCGGCGGGGCAGAAGGTGGCGATTTTCGCCAATAATGATGATGCCCATCGCACCGCCCGTGACCTGCATCGCAAAGGGGTTGCGATCGCCGCTGTTATTGACACCCGTGACCATGCCCCCGCCAGCACCGATTACGAAGTGCTGACCGGTGCCACTGTCACCAACACCAAAGGCCGCCTCGGGGTGAAATCCATTGACGTGACCACCGCCAAAGGGGTGCGGTCTTTTGATGTTGATGCCCTTGGGGTGTCCGGCGGCTGGAACCCGAATGTGCATCTGAGCTGTCATATGCGCGGCCGCCCGCAATGGGATGACCGGCTGGCGGCGTTCGTGCCGTCAGGTGATTTGCCGAAAGGGATGGTTGTGGCCGGGGCGGCCAATGGCCAGATGACGACATCAGCAGCCATGGCCGAGGCCGCCGCTATCGCCGCCACCATCACCACCGATCTCGGGCATAAAGCGGTTAAGGCTGATCTGCCGCAAGCGTCCGATGAAAGCGCGGATGTTTCCGCGTTCTGGTTCGTTGAAGGCACCCAGCGCGGCTGGCTTGACCAGCAAAATGACGTCACCGTCAAAGACATTACCCTTGCCCATCAGGAAAACTTCCGTTCGGTTGAACACCTGAAGCGCTACACCACCCTCGGCATGGCGACGGATCAGGGCAAGACGTCAAATGTCGGTGGCCTTGCGATTATGGCAGAGCTGGCGGGCAAATCGATCCCGGAAGTCGGGACGACCATTTATCGGCCGCCTTACACCCCTACCGCCATTGGGGTTTTTGCCGGACGGTCGCGTGATCAAGAGTTCCGGCCGGTGCGCAAAACCCCAAGTCACAACTGGGCCGAAGAGCAGGGGGCGGTGTTTGTCGAAGCCGGAATGTGGCTGCGCGCGCAATGGTTCCCGAAAGAAGGCGAGACCCACTGGCGTGAGTCCGTTGACCGTGAAGTCATCACCACCCGTGGTTCGGTCGGGGTCTGTGATGTCACCACCCTGGGCAAGATCGATGTTCAGGGCAAGGATGCCGCGACCTTCCTGAACCGCATCTATTGCAACGGCTTTGCCAAACTGGCGGTCGGCAAGACGCGCTACGGGTTGATGCTGCGTGAAGACGGGATCGTCATGGATGATGGCACCGCCGCCCGTATGGCGGAAGATCACTTCATTGTCACCACCACCACGGCCAATGCGGTTGGCGTTTATCGGCATATGGAATTTGTTCGACAGGTGCTGTGGCCTGACCTTGATGTGCAGATCATTTCAACGACGGAATCCTGGGCGCAATTCGCCGTCGCGGGGCCAAACTCCCGCAAGCTGCTCGAAAAAATCGTCGACCCTGACCATGACATCAGCAACGCTGGTTTTCCGTTCATGGCCTGCGGCAACATCACGGTTTGTGGCGGGCTAAACGCGCGGCTGTTCCGTATTTCCTTCTCAGGTGAGCTGGCGTATGAAATCGCCGTCCCCACCCGTTATGGCGATGCCATGATCCGCGCCCTGATGGAAGCTGGTGAAGAATTTGGCGTCTGCCCCTATGGCACGGAAGCCCTTGGGGTGATGCGGATCGAAAAAGGCCATGCCACCGCCAATGAACTGAACGGCACCACCACCGCGCTTAACCTTGGCCTCGGGCGGATGGTATCGGAAACAAAAGATTTCATTGGCGCGACCTTGTCCCGCCGTGAAGGGCTGATGGCTGATGATGGCTTGCGTCTGGTGGGGCTGAAGCCTTGCGAGCCGAATAACCCCGTGCCTGCGGGCGCGCATCTGATGACCGCCGGCACCCGTGTTGACGCGAAGCATGACCAGGGCTATGTCACCTCTGCCTGTTATTCCCCCAGTCATGGGCATCACATCGCCTTGGGGTATCTTAAATCCGGCGATCAGCGGATGGGTGAGATCATCCGTCTTGTCAGCCCGTTGACGGGGGTTGAGCATGATGTTGAAGTCACCTCAGCTCATTTCATTGACCCGAAAGGAGAGCGGCTCCGTGCATAGTTTAAAGGCAGTCACCCCCCTTGGGGCATCCGCCCCTGTGGTTGATGAAATCAACGGTTTCACCATGCGTGAAGTGGTTGACCGCGCCCTTGTTTCGGTCGCGGCCCGCAAAGGTCAGGACAAGGCGGTGGCAAAAATATTGGCAAAGTTAATCGATGCCCCGACGCCGCAAGCGGGCCATTTTGGTGGCGCGATGACGAAGAGCAAATCAGCCGCGATCTGGATGGCGCCCGCGCAATGGATGCTCGATGCCCCGATGAAAAGCCGGGATGACATCACCACATCACTGGCGGCTGAATTTGGCGGCAAGGCGTCACTCACCGATCAATCCGACGCCTGGTGCCGGTTTGAAATCACCGGCCCGCAAATTGACCGTTTATGTTCCCTGCTTTGCGCGGTTGATCCACGGCGGTTGACGGCAGGTTGCGCGACCCGCAGTTCCATTGAACATATCGGGGCGTTTCTGGTGCGTCTTGGCAGGACGAAACTCCATGTGATCGGGCCTCGGTCGAGCGCCGCTTCGCTTCACCACGCCATCACCACGGCGATGACGTCATCTGTTTATTGACGCCTCTTCTTACGGCTTTTGCGGGGGGTGATCCTGACATAAAAAAGCCGCCACTCGGGGGAAACCGAGGGCGGCTTTTCTGATGATGGGGGCGGGGTCTAGAACAGGCCCTCGATCTCACCGTCAGCGTTCAGGCAGATGGTTTCCGACGCTGGATGACGCGGCAGGCCGGGCATCGTCATGACCTCACCCCAAACGACGACGATGAAGCCGGCGCCCGCGCTGATCCGCACTTCACGAACCGGCACGACATGGCCTTCCGGCGCACCGCGCAGGTTCGGGTCGGTTGAAAAGCTGTACTGGGTTTTCGCCATGCAGACCGGCAGGTCGCCGTAGCCTTGCTCTTCCCAATCCTTCAGCTGGGTGCGGATTTTCTGATCCATGATCGCTTCATCGGCACGGTAGATGCGCTTGCAGATGGTCTGGATCTTGTCGGCAAGGGACATTTCGGACGGGTAGATCGGGGCAAAATTGGCAACGTCGGAATCGGCAATTTCCGCAACCCGCTTGGCGAGCGCTTCCGAACCGGCAGAACCGTCAGCCCAATGCTTGGACAGGATGGCTTCCGCACCTTGCTCGGCGCAGAATTCCTGAACCGCGGCGATCTCGGCATCAGTGTCCTTGATGAAGTGGTTGATGGCGACAACAACAGGAACCCCGAAAGACTTGAGGTTTTCGATGTGACGACCAAGGTTCGGGCAACCGGCCTTGACCGCTTCGACGTTTTCTTCGTTGAGGTCGTTCTTGGCAACGCCGCCGTTCATCTTCATGGCGCGGACAGTGGCCACCAGCACAACAGCGGATGGCGCCAGGCCAGCCTTGCGGCACTTGATGTTGAGGAACTTTTCTGCCCCGAGGTCAGCCCCGAACCCGGCTTCCGTGACGACGTAATCCGCCAGCTTGAGCGCGGTGGTGGTGGCGATCACGGAGTTGCACCCATGGGCGATATTGGCAAACGGGCCGCCATGGACAAAGGCCGGGTTGTTTTCCAGCGTCTGCACGAGGTTAGGCTGCATGGCGTCCTTCAGCAGAACGGTCATGGCGCCATCGGCCTTGATGTCACGGCAGAAAACCGGGCTGCGGTCACGGCGATAGGCAACGATCATGTCACCGAGACGGGTTTGCAGGTCCCCGAGGTCTTTCGCCAGGCAAAGGATAGCCATGACTTCAGACGCCACGGTGATGTCAAAACCAGCTTCACGCGGGAAGCCGTTGGCAACACCGCCAAGCGAGGTGGTGATCTGGCGCAGGGCGCGATCGTTCATGTCAACAACACGGCGCCAGACGACACGGCGGGTGTCGATATCCTGCTCATTGCCCCAGTAGATGTGGTTGTCGATCATCGCCGACAGCAGGGAATGGGCGGAGGTGATGGCGTGGAAGTCACCGGTGAAGTGAAGGTTCATTTCTTCCATTGGCACGATCTGGGCGTAACCGCCACCAGCGGCGCCGCCCTTCATCCCGAAATTCGGGCCGAGGGACGCTTCGCGGATGCAGATCATGGCGTTTTTGCCAATGCGGTTAAGGCCATCGCCGAGACCAACGGTGGTGGTGGTCTTGCCTTCACCGGCAGGGGTCGGGTTGATGGCGGTGACAAGGATCAGCTTGCCGTTTTCGCGGTCCTGGACAGAATTGATGAAGTTCTGGCTGACTTTGGCTTTGTCGTGGCCATAAGGCAGCAGTTCTGCCGAAGGAATGCCCAGCTTGTCGCCGATTTCCATGATCGGCTTCTTATCCGCCGCGCGTGCGATCTCAATGTCACTCTTTACACTCATTTTGCTTTCCTTTTCCGGAAGTGTGCTGGGTGTCCAGCATTAAAAGGGAATAACCTCTAGGTGGTCCGCTCTCTCAAGTCGTCTCATGCGTTTGTGCCTTGGCAATGCAAGCCAGGGGTTAGCCTTGGCATGCGTCAATTTTGCACAGGATGATTTTTCGAATTTTATGGCCTTTATGTCCAGCACTGATGCGACAAAAACAGTCTCAAAAAAGCCGCTCGTGGCGGCTCGAGTCCCGAAATATGCGTGATCAGGCTGGTGGCGTGAAAACAGGGTCACGATAAGAGATGAACGGGTGGTCGATCAGCCCGAAATGATGCTCCAGCACATGGGCGTAAAGGCCGCGATAATCGATGCTGTAGACAAGGTTATTGTTGTGCAATTGCCCCAGTTTCGGGTTGTGGCCCGTGAAGCCGGGGTTGACCTTCTCCCCGATCAGCAGATGCGGTGCCGCCATGCCATGGTCTGTCCCGCGGGAGCCGTTCTCCCCGGCTCGGCGGCCAAATTCCGAATACGTCATGATCAGGCTGTTGGGCCAAACGCCAATGTCCTTTAGCGCCTTGACCGTGCCGGCGATGCCCTCGTCCAGCTCGCGCAGCAGGTCGCGGTGGGTGTTGGACTGATTGATATGAGTGTCGAAACTCCCGATTGAGACTTTATACACAGGGATGGTCAGGCCAGCGGAGATCATGCTGCAGACTTCGCTCAATTGCGCGCCGAGGGACCCGCGCCCGAACTTGAAATGACGGCGCGAGCCATCCAGCTTGTCCTGAATGGTGCGGATTTTTTCAAGATTGCTCTGGCGGGTGGTGAGCAATTCCCCCAACAGGCCAATATCCGTATTGTCGGGAACCGGCACCGTGCTGTCGCGCGCTTCGGCTTTCATGGGGGTGTAGCCAATGGCGCTGGGGCCGAGGAAACCGTCAAGCCCGCCTTTGAACACGCCCCCCGCTTCATCAAGATGCAGGGCACGGGCGTCGACATCGGCGTTGTTGAAAAGCTGGTTGAGCGGCTCGACCATCCAGCCGGATTTGAAATTGCGGTTGCCATCGCCGCCCTTTTCCCACAATTCGATCGACCGAAAATGCGACAGCACCGGATTGGGGTAGCCCAGATTCTGGACAATCTGGCAATGGCCGCTTTCGTAAAACCGCGCCAGGTTCTGAAGGCTGAAATGAAACCCCATGTCCGGCGCGACCGTCAGCACATCATCACGCTTGATGGCGATTTGCGGCCGCAGGTTGTAATAATTCCGGTCGGTGTAGGGAATGAAGGTGTTGAGCCCGTCATTCGCCCCCTGCAATTCGATCAGAATCAGCATCGGGGCGGTGGAATTGGCCCGCGCCAGGCTTGGCCAACTGGCAAAAAACCCTGTTGCCGCCATGAAGGACAGCGCTTGCCGCCGTGTCAGGTCAGATATCGTCATTTCAGCTGAAACCCCTCAAACGTCAAAAGATCCACATAATTTTCATTGCTGACACCAAGATTAACATCCGGCAGCAGCAGGTCGTCAAGACTGGCGCCGATTGTCGACAACTCCGCCAGGGTATCGTTAAAGCGGAATCCCTCCGCCGTGATCTTGCTGTCCTGGCGCAGGTAGATCCCCGCCCGCTCGCCGCCGCAGGAAAACTTGTCGTCATTGCTCCAGTGATCGCCCCCCGATACGAATATCTTGACGGGGGGGACATCGCCGGCGCTGGTGGTGATGGGGTCAAACCCGATTTCATTAACGATGCTCTGCATCCAGTCCTGCCCGCCTTCGCTGCGGATAATCATGGGGTGGCGGCCGCGGGCATCAAGCAGCAGCTTGAAGGATTGCGCCAGCCGTTTGATGAGCAGTTTTTCGCGTGTTGACCGGCCGCGCCAGCGTTTTGTTTTCGGGCCAGAGGGGTAGGAGAACTTTACCACCATGGCGCCGTCGCGGTCATCCCGCCAGCCTTTTTTGTAGCTGGAAAAAACATCAGGTGAGCTGTGGGTTTGTTTAACGCGAGCGTAATTGCCGTATTTGTTTTTGCCGTTTCGGTCATGGCCAAATTCGATGGTGATGCCATCGTAATGCTGGCCCATAAACCGCAGGTTGTAAAAGGACAGATTGACATCATTGTATTTGCGGGCGCCAAAATCCCGCGGAATCCAGTTGATGATAACGGTCTCCACCGCCAGTTGTTGCGGCTCGGCAGATGCGAAAAATTCGTCAAGATTACTCAGGTACTGCCGCCGCCGCTCGATGGATTTGGAAGGGTTGGCGGTTAGTTTCAATGGTTCCGCCGTGGCGAGGCCCTTGAATTCTTCGCGCAGCATCTTGATGCGTTTTTCGATGTTCTGGCCGCCGATCCACTGCCGTCCTGTTGGCCAGCCGGCGATATTCGGGGGGTTGAACAGGTTCTGGTTGAGCTTGCGGATGTTCAGCAGAAGCTGCTGATGGGTGGTGTTGGTGCGCGCACTGCCAAGGGTGCGGGCGGTGCCATAGACCAGATCCACAGGAGATTTCACCAGCGTCAGCCGGTTGTTGTCATCCCAGAACCGCGGCAGGGACAAGGTCGCCGCCAGCATGGCAGGGATGTCAAAATCCGATTGCCGGAACCGGCTGACCAAAATCGCCAGCTCTTCGGATGTCGGGTCATCAAGGGCGACGTATTCTTCGAAAAACTTGCGGGCGATATAGGCGCCAAACTCAGGATGCGCGATGAGAATATCCATGAATTCATCAATCGAGCGGTAGGTCTGGCCAAACGCCGTCTGGGGTGAGCTGACGCGCTTGGCAGGTTGATCATAAAACTGCTCTGTCACCATATTGACGCCATTGCCCGCCAGCATCTTGGCAAGGTTTCTGATCTCCGCTTCGCTGTAAGCGCCCTCACCAAGCGCGAAGAGTTCGAGAAATTCCCGCGCCAGATTCTCATTCGGGTCGTCTTTATAGCTGACGTCGTTGTTGAGATAAAAGATCACCCCGGGGTCTTCAAGGGAGGCTTTCAGAAAGTCGATGTAATTGCCGTTGCTGTTCTGCCTGATGATGCGCAGATGTTGGGCAAAAGCATGACTGCGGTTGTACATTTCATAAGCGACAGAGAAATGGTCAAGCCAGAACATCGCCTGACGTTCAAACTGCGGCACGGGGGAGTTCAGCAATTGACGGGACCACTGCACCGCCAGCGAATATTCGAAAATACTGCTCGAACAGGTCAGGCGATTGTTGCGGATGCCTTCTTCCATGAACCCCAGCGGCGGCATTTCCGTGATCCAGCCCGGCCAGGTGTAGCCGTCCTGATAGGCGGCGAGTTCTTCAACCACAAGGGCGATGGCCGCCCGCCGTGTCATGCCGATGTAACGTTGCCAGCGGTGTTGCGGTGCGCCGATGCCGACGCGCTGTTCAAACCGGATGGCGGCGGCACGGTCCAGCGTCACGTCAAGATGATCGTCCTTGATATCTTCAAGCGCGATGATCAGGTCATCCCGCGCCGCCGGTGGTGATGTGCTCAGCCCTGAAGATGAGGAAATCACCCCGTTCTTGAATACGGTTTCGGCTTGAGCGGAAAAGACAAAGCCACATAACAACACAATAACAAGACGGCGCAAGATCATCATCACCTCTACTCAATAGGACCGCGGCAGGCCCAGAATATGTTCCGACAGATAGGACAGAATCAGGTTGGTGGAAATCGGCGCCGTTTGGTAAAGGCGGGTTTCGCGAAATTTCCGTTCAATGTCGTAGTCTTCGGCAAAACCAAAACCGCCATGGGTCTGGATGCACATATTGGCGGCTTCAAACGACGCGTCGGCGGCCAGCATTTTGGCCATATTGGCTTCTTCGCCGGGGTTTTCGCCGGCGTCGTAACGCCTGAGCGCGTCCTTGACCATCAGCTCCGCCGCCCGCATGTTGGTGTAGGCTTTGGCGATGGGAAACTGGATGCCCTGGTTTTGCCCGATGGGGCGCCCGAAAACCTCACGCTCTTTGGCGTAGCTTGTGGCTTTGTTAATGAACCATTTGGCGTCACCGACGCATTCCGCCGCGATCAGAATACGTTCAGCGTTCATGCCCGTCAGGATATAGCGGAAGCCGTTGCCCTCCTCGCCGATCAGGTTTTCCGCCGGCACCTTGAGGTTGTCAAAAAACACTTCTGTTGAGGAATGGTTCATCATGGTGCGGATGGGGCGGATGGTCAGCCCGTTGCCAAGGGCGGTTTTCATATCCACCAGGATAACCGACAGGCCCTGGGTTTTCTTCATCCCCTCTTTGAGTGGCGTGGTGCGCGCCAGCAGGATCATCAGGTCCGAATGTTCCGCCCGGCTGGTCCAGATTTTCTGGCCATTGATGATGAAATGCTCGCCATCACGGCGGGCGGTGGTGCGCAAGGCGCCGGTATCGGTGCCGCTCGAAGGTTCCGTCACCCCAAAGGCCTGAAGCCGCAATTCCCCCGCCGCGATGCGCGGCAGATACTGCTGTTTCTGCGCTTCCGACCCATGCCGCAGCAATGTCCCCATGGTGTACATCTGGGCATGGCAAGCGCCGCCATTGCAGCCAGCGGCCTGCATTTCCTCAAGGATGGCGGCGGCGGCGGAAAGCGGCAACCCTGCCCCGCCATAGTCTTCAGGGATCAGCACCGCCAGCCAGCCGGATGACGTCAACTCATCAACAAATTCTTTCGGGTAGCTCATGTCACGGTCGAGCGCCCGCCAGTACTCGCCGGGGTATTTTGCACAAAGTTTCTGCACCGCCTCGCGCAATTCAGGGTAATCTTGCTCTACGCTCATGACATCACTCTCATCCTGTCAGCATAGCGTCAGGGGCCGGGGTGAGGCAATAAAAACCACCGGTAAAAAACCCCGCCACAATGTCCGCCACAATGACGGCCATATTGCCCGCCATATTGCCCGCCATATTGACGGCCAGCAAAGCCATGCCATGGCTATTGAAACTGAGCAGACCGCAAGGTAACGTAATCGCAAATAGTTTGCATTTCCGCCATGTTGAGGATCGGTCATGACCATGAAAACACACAATACGATTGTTGTCGGTGGCGGGCAGGCGGGGCTGGCGGCCAGTGAACACCTCAGCAATCAGGGGGTTGATCATCTGGTGCTGGAACGTGACCGTATCGCCGAAAAATGGCGGACCGCACGCTGGGATAATCTTGTCGCCAATGGCCCCGCCTGGCATGACCGTTTCCCGACCATGAAAATCAACGGCGTCGGTGATGACGGCTTTGCCAGCAAAGACCAGATGGCGGTGTATTTTGAAGAATTTGCCGAGCAGATCAGCGCCCCCATTAAATGCGGCGTGACGGTCAATGCCGTCAGTCGTCTTGACGAAGGCGGGTTTCTTCTTGAAACATCGGAAGGGGCGATGATGGCGGAAAATGTCATCGCCGCCACGGGGCCGTTTCAAATTCCGGTGTTCCCCAAGATCATCCCCGAAGACAGTGGCGTTCGCCAGATCCATTCCTGTTATTACCGCAATCCGCAATCGCTTGAT
>JAGWAQ010000034.1 GCA_021296375.1 Alphaproteobacteria bacterium | reverse complement strand
ACCGCATTGACGGTGGAAAGCTCGACGGGCCCCCGCGCCGCTGAAGTCGTGGAAAAACCGTTTTATGACCCGAAAAAAAACATCACCAAAGCTTAGGTGAGGGTTGGAAAAATTTGATCAGGGTAATAGGGGGGGGTGATGCTTCAGGCGTCATCCTCTTCGTCATTCGACGTCAGGTCCATGGCTTTGACGCGGGGACGAAAGACCTTATCCATTTTTTCAAGATGCGTGATCATCCAGTTGTGCAACTCCGGCCATTGAGATTTATCGGAAATATCGCCGTCTCTGCTGTACCAGATGGCAGAAACTTTTTTCCCTTCGAGGGGGAGCCAATCTGGCGAAAACCCCAATTCACGTTCAATCTCCGCCTTTTGGGCATGGAGGTTTTCATAACAAAGTGTTCCGGCGTCGCCATAACTTTCAAAGCCAACGGTGATTTTTTTTGTCCTTGAATTCACAAGGGCAACCAGTTTTGTGTTTGTTTTTCCGATACCAAAATTAAACCAGTGTTGTGGACGAGGAGACTGAAAACGCAACTCAGAGCCGTTCATTTCCCCAAACTCTTTCAAGGCTTGCCAGTAGTCTTGTTGAAGTAATTTTGTAGGACGGGCGCTTTTGTTTCGAGCCTCTTTGGCAACAGAACGTGACCAGTCGTTTGGCTTGGAAATAATGTTAAATTTAGGAGCAGGGGGCGATTCCCCAATTTTCCATAATTCGACCTCAAGGCCGAAAAAACGGTAATTGGTATCGGTGATTTCATTGAGCCAGTCTAACGCCGCGCGATGCTCATCGGTAAAGGGAGAGGCAATCCAGACAATATTGACGGTGTGAAGCCCCGCCGCGTATGTGATCAGTTGCCCAAGATGGGTGTGGTCGGTGCGTTCCAGTTGATTTTCAATCAGCACCATTGATCCATCATCTGTATTGGTGCAGAGCAGGTCAGCACTGAACGGCCCCACCTTTTTTTCCTGCGCTTCAAGTTCAAGCTCCATCTTCAGGGTTTCCCCCAGGATGGCGAGGTTGTCTTCACGCGCCAGCCAAGGGGTGAAATCCTGCGCTTCTGTTTCCCAGATGTAGCGGAGGTCAACTTTTTCGAGGCGGCCTAAAGATGGGGTCATGTATGCGCTCCATTGCTGATCGAAATGGATACCGAAAACACAAATTTGGGGAAAACGATAAAGAGGTATCGGCTCAAATTATGACCACGGCAGGATTAAGCTGTCAAGCTGACGGCAGATTACCCCTGCCCCGTGATCACATAGGGGGTGTCGAAGACATGTTCTTCAAGGTTCACCCCGTCGCCGCTGACGCGATCGATCACCGCGAACAGCCCCGGGCCATGAAGCGGCGTCAGCACGCCATGCCAGGTGTTGCGGTGGAAATTGACGCCGGTATGCGGCGGGATCAAAAACGCTTCCGGCCGTGCCGGTTTGCCGCCATCATCCGCCGCCACGATCACCAGAAACGGGTGTTCCGTCATCGGCATAAAGCACTGGCTGCCGAGGGGGTGGCGTTCCATCAAATCAAGCTGATAGGGCAGGCGGCGCGGCGTCGCGTCAAACACCGACACCCCGACATCGCCGCCCCCCATGTCGATGCGGGCGCGGTCATGGTGGCGATTGCACATCCCCTGATTAATCACCATATCGGCCGGCCCCCTGGCGTCGAGCAGATCACCATAAGGGGCGAAGCGAGCCGCCGTCACATCCATGATGGGGATCGTCGTCATGGCTATTCCCCTAATCCGGCCTTTAACCCACCGGGACTCAGGGGCATGTGACGATTGACGTCCTTATAGAGCAGATAGCGGAACCGGCCTTCGCCGGTGACGCGGCAGGCTTGCGGGGAAAACGCCCTCAGCCAGAGGTAATCCCCCGCCTCAACCGCCACCCAATCCTGATTGATGTAATAATCCGCCGCGCCCTCCAGCATATAAAGCCCGTGTTCCATGACATGGGTTTCCGCAAAGGGGATGACGCCGCCGGGCTGAAAATTGACGATATTGACATGCATGTCATGGCGCAAATCAGTGGGGTCGGCGAAACGGGTGGTCGACCAGACGCCGTCGGTATCGGGCATTTCGGTCGGCACCACGTCATCATCATGGGTGACAAAAGATGGCGGCGCATCAAGGCTGGCAACGCGCTGATACCGCTTGCGTATCCAGTGGAAGGTGACGGGTTCTGTTGAAATGTTAAGGAAGGTCCATTTCACGCCTGGCGAGATATAGACATAAGACCCCGCCGTCAGGTGATGGCTTCTGCCGTCAAGGTCAAGCCCGGCTTTGCCCGAAACAACAAACAGCACGCCCTCGGCGCTGGCGTCATCTTCCGGCGCGGTGGAGCCGCCCCCCGGCGACACTTCCATGATGTAATGGGCAAAGGTTTCGGCAAACCCTGTCATTGGCCGCGCCAATACCCACAGCCGGGTGTTGGTCCATTCCGGCAGAAAGCTGGTGGTGATGTCGCTTAACGCCCGCTTGTCGATCACCGCGTAGGAGGGGGTGAAACGGGATTTATCCTCAGGATTTGAGGTCTGGGGCAACAACCCCCCTTTCGGGGTGTAATAGGTGGATTTTGCCATCGGGTCAGGTCTCCATCAAACGGCCAGAAGATCTTCAAGTCGGAGGCGGGCGATTTTTTCAACCTCGCGGCAGGCGGTGTTGAACTCCGTCTCATGGTCATTATCAATGCGGCTGGTGAAGGCGGCCAGAATATCCGCCTTATTCAGCCCTTTGACGGCGAGGATAAACGGATGACCAAATTTTTCCTTATACCGGTCATTGAGGGCGGTGAAGCTCGCGCGCTCATCATCGGTCAGCATGTCAAGCCCGGCGGAAGCTTGCTCGCTGGTGGATTCTTTCGTCAATCGCCCCGCCGCCGCCAGCTTTCCCGCCAGGTCAGGGTGGGCATCAAGGACAGCGCGCCGGTCGTCTTCGGTGCCGCCGCGAAAGGCCTGGACCATGGCCTGGTGAAGCCCTCCCGCCGTGTCATGGGCGGGGCCAAGCTCACGGGCAAAAGCCCCTTCCGCCACCCAGGGCGAATGTTCAAAAATCCCGCCGAAAGCGGCCATGAATGCCGGTTTGTCCATCAGGTGCGGGCGCATCACTTGCCCGGTTGCCGGGTGATTGGTGCGCCAATGCCGCGCGATGTCGGCGCGGCGGGCGAACCAGACACGGTCATGGGATTGCGCGTAGTCGATAAATTTCCTGATCGCCATGACGCGCCCCGGCCGCCCGGCGAGGCGGCAATGCAGGCCAATGCTCATCATCTTCGGGGCGCCGTCCAGCCCTTCCTGGTAAAGCGCATCAAAACTGTCCTTCAGATAGGCGTAGAACTGATCACCGGAATTGAACCCTTGGGGGGTCGCAAAGCGCATGTCATTGGCATCGAGGGTATAGGGCAGGATCAGCTCATCGCCATGGGCGGTGGTCAGCCAATAGGGCAGGTCATCGGCGTAGGAATCCGATTGGTAAAGACAGCTCGCTTCTTCCGCCACCAGATCCACCGTGTTCATGGAACAGCGGCCGGTGTACCAGCCGTCGGGGGGATGGCCGGTCAAGGCGTGATGCCGCTTGAGCGCATCCCTGATCTGGGCGCGTTCTTCATCACGGCTCATGTCCTTGTGTTCGATCCACTTCAGGCCATGGCAGGCGATTTCCCAATCCGCCTCGATCATCGCCGCCAGTTGGGCGGGGCTGCGTTCCAGCGCGGTGGTGACGCCAAATACCGTGACGGGAACATCTGCCTTGGTGAACAGCCGGTGGAGCCGCCAGAACCCTGATCGCGCGCCGTATTCATAAATTGATTCCATGTTCCAGTGGCGTTGCCCCGGCCAAGCCGCCGCCCCCACCACTTCTGAAAGGAAGGCTTCGGATTCATCATCACCATGAAGCAGGCAGCGTTCGCCCCCTTCTTCATAATTGACCACAAATTGCACCGCGATGGCGGCGCCATGGGGCCACTTGACCTCAGGCGGGGTCGCGCCATAGCCATGCATGTTGCGGTCGTATCGTGTCATGATGATCCCTTAATGCTGTGCTTTATTTTCGCGTATTTCATGGCTCAAGGCTAGTCTTGTTCTGTCCATTGCGCCAGTTGCGCCGTGATCGACAGCGCGACGCGAAAGGGCGCCTTGCCGGTGATGGCATCAAGCCCGACAGGGCAGATCAGGCGGTTCAGGTGATCGGGGCGGACACCGGCTGTTTTCAGGCGGCTGATGAAGCGTGATTTCTTGGTGGCTGAACCGATCAACCCAAGCTGGCTGAAGCGGTTTTCTTGCATTACGGCGAGGCAAACCTCAAGGTCGATCTGATGCGAATAACTCATCACCAGATGAATGGCCCCGTCCGGGGCGTAACGTGCCAGTTGCGCCGGCTCCGCCGCCACCAGCTTTGTGACATCAGGGGGAATGTGATCAGGGAACCGGTCGTCTGAAGTATCCACCCAGGTGCGGTCAAGCGGCAACCCAAAGCTGAGATCAATGATATGACGGCCGACATGCCCGGCGCCATAAAGATACAGCGGGGTGAGGGGCGGGGTGATGGCGCTCACCAGAACGGCGCCGTCTTCATCCGCCGCAAAAGGCGGGGCGCTGGCGTTATCAGGATGGGCGATAAAACGGCGGCGGCTGGCCGCCAGTTGTTTCCATAACGCCAGGTCACTGGCGCGGATCACTTCCGTCATCACCACGACATAACCGCCGCAACATTGCCCCAGTGCCGGGCCGAGGGGGTAGTTTTTCCAGGGGGCTTGTGTTGTCTTCGCCTGCTGTTTCACCATCGCCTGCCGTGCCGCCAGCTGGGCATCATGTTCAAGCTGGCCGCCGCCAATCGTGCCGGTGAAATGGTTTTGGTAAACCATCATCGCCGCCCCTGCCTCGCGCGGGGTGGAGCCATCGACACGCGCCACCACCACCCGGCAGGCGTCACGCCCGGCCTCCAGCTCATGGATCAGGTCATCCAGCCAGTGATGATCGGGCCTCGTCATTATGAGGCCGTCACGGCCCCCGCTGTCATCAGCAGACGTTCTGCCGTCGCAGGGGCATTGAGGCCGGGGTAGCCCGGGCAGGCACTTGAAAGCGCGTCACTCAAGGCAAAAAACGCACTCATGGCCAGCATGAAGGGCGGCTCCCCCACCGCTTTCGAGCGGTAGATTGTTTCCGCCAGATTGCCGCCGCCATCATAGAGATCGATATGCTGGATGAGCGCACGGTCCGAAGCGGCAGGGATTTTATAGGTTGACGGCGCATGGGTCAGCAGACGGCCATCATCGCCATAAACAAGCTCTTCCATGGTCAGCCAGCCCAGGCCCTGGATATAACCGCCTTCGATTTGCCCGAGGTCAAGGGCGGGGTTGAGCGAAGCGCCGGCGTCATGGAGGATATCAACACGCAGCACCCGATGCTCGCCGGTCAGCATATCGACCACCACTTCCGTGGCGGCGGCCCCATAGGCGTAATAGAAAAACGGATTGCCCTTGCCCAATTGAGGGTCCCAGGTCAGATCAGGGGTGGCGTAAAACCCTGTCGATGAAAGGGAAACCCGCCCCTGCCAGCAGAGGTTGGCGGCTTCCGCAAAGCTGATCGCCTCCCCCCCAAGCGTGACCATGCCGCCTTCAAAGACAATGTCCTCCGCCGCCATCTGATGCAATTCCGCCAGATGATCGGCCATGCGGTCACGGATGGTGGTGGCGGCATTATAGGCCGCCATGCCATTAAGATCGGTCCCTGACGACGCGGCGGTCGCTGAAGTGTTGGGGACTTTGGCGGTGGTGGTGGGGGTGTTGCGCACCTGGCGCGGGTCAATCCCGAAAACAGAGGCGGTGATCTGTTTGACCTTGGTGAACAGCCCTTGCCCCATTTCCGTGCCGCCATGGTTCAGCATCACCGAGCCGTCGGTGTAGACATGCACCAGCGCCCCGCCCTGGTTAAGGATGGTCTTGTTGAAACTGATGCCGAATTTAACCGGGGTCAGGGCCAGCCCGCGTTTGAGGTGGGGGCGTTCGGCGTTCCAGGCGGTGATCTGCTGGCGGCGACTGGCGTAATCCGACGAGGACTCCAGCTTGGCGACAAGGTCATTGATCACCCCGTCTTTCACGACCTGGCCGTAATGGGTTGCGGCTGGTTCGCCTTTTCCATGGTCAGGGTAGAAATTGATCTTGCGGATATCGAGCGCATCGCGGCCCAGCGCATGGGCGATCTCGTCGATCACCCGTTCGATCCCCATCATCCCCTGCGGTCCGCCAAACCCGCGAAAGGCGGTGTTCGACGGGGTGTTGGTTTTGCAGAGTTTTGACACCACCGTCATATGAGGGATGGCGTAGGCGTTATCGGCATGCATCACCGCGCGTTCACCAATCGAATAGGACAGGTCAAACGACATCCCGCAACGCAAGGCTTGTTCAAATTCAACCCCGATGATGCGGCCGTCATCATCATAACCGGCGCGATAGCTGATGATGACGTCATGCCGCTTGCCGGTGATCTTCATGTCATCATCACGGTCATAGACCATTTTGACCGGCGCCCCGGTGATGGTGGCGGCCAGCGCCGTCAGGCAAGCGGTGTGGTTGCCCTGGCTTTCCTTGCCGCCGAATCCGCCGCCCATGCGCCGCACCTCAACATTGACATCATGGTAAGCCCAGCCCAACACGTCAGCGACTTTATGCTGAATTTCCGTCGGATGCTGCGAGGACACATGCACCATCACCTGATTGTTTTCATCAGGGATGGCAAGGGCGGCGTGGCCTTCGAGGTAGAAATGCTCTTGCCCGCCAATCGTGATCTGGCCGTCCAGTTGATGCGGTGCTTCGGCAATCGCCTTGGCCGCGTCCCCATTGCTCACCACCCAGGGGGCGCGCAACAGACTGTCTTGCGCCAGCGCATCGGTGATGGTCAGGACAGGCCTGCGGGCTTCATAGGTGATGACAGCTTTGGCCATGGCGGCACGGGCGGCGCGAACAGATGTGGCGACCACCGCGTAAATGATCTGGCCGTGGTAGTCCACCCTGCCATCGGCCAGCATAGGGTCATCCCCGAACACCGGGCTGACGTCGTTTTTGCCGGGGATATCCGCCGCCGTCAGTACCGCCACCACGCCGTTGGAATGGCGGACATCTTCAAGCCCGAGGGTGGTGATGCGGCCAGCGGCGATTGTGCTGAGCCCCGGAACCACCACCAGGGTTCCCCGCGGGGTGGGGAGGTCATCGACATAGCGTGCTGCCCCCGTGACATGAAGATGGGCGCTGTCATGAACACGCGAGGTATGGATCGTGCTGGTCATGCCGTTATCCCCTCAAGCCCAAGGGAATGAACGCCTGCCCCCGCCAGCGACACGGCGTCATCGGTGAGCGCTTTGATGAGCAGGTTGCGGGCAATCGCCCGGCGATAGCCGGCGCTGGCGCGAACATCGCTGATGGGGGTGAAATCCCCGTCAAGGGCGGTCAGGATGCGTTCGGTCGGCGCGCTGTTGATGGCATGACCGATGAGTGCCGCCTCGCAGGCGCTGGCGCGTGCCGGGGTGGCCGCCATCCCCCCAAAGCCGACACGGGCTTCGGTGATCACCCCGTTGTCATGGCGCAGGGCAAAAGCCCCCATGACGGCGGAAATATCCTGGTCAAACCGGCGCGAAATCTTGATGGCGCGGAACCGTGTCCTGTCATCAAGCTTGGGGAGATGAACAGCCTGGACAAATTCACCGGCGGCGAGGGCATTGTCCATATAGCCGAGGAAAAACGCATCCAGCGGCAGGCGGCGTGAAGACGCGCCATGGCGCAAGGTCAGCTCTGCCCCAAGGGCCAGAAAAGCCGGCGCAAGATCCCCGATCGGGGAGCCATTGGCGAGATTGCCGCACACCGTGCCCGTCGCCCGCACCTGACGCGAGCCAAAGCGGCGCCACAATTCATCCAGTTGCGGGAAATGTTCCCTGAGCGCTTGCTGGGCATGATGATGACTGACGCCAGCGCCAATGGTGAAACCCGCGTCATCTTCGTCAATCCTGTTCAGCTCTTCCACCGCCATGACGGAAATAAACGCCGGCAAATGGCGATGCTGCTTGGTGATCCAGAGGCCAATATCCGTCGCCCCGGCAATGATTTGGGCGTCTGGCGACGCGGCAATGGCATCGGCGAGATCATCAAGATTATCCGGCGCATAAAAGGACTGGCCGTGGTCTGATGTCAGCAAGCCATGGGCCTGGCGTTGCGCGTGGTGGCCTTCAAGGAAATCATACTCCGCCGCAATGCGCGCCAACTCCCATTCCGGGGGTGTGGCGGCGGCAAGGCTTTCGGCGGCGGTGATGATGGGGCCATAACCCGTGCAGCGGCAGAGATTACCAGCGATAAGATCCTCGATCTCAGGCCGTTGCCATGCCAGCCCTGATCGCCATCCCGCCAGCAGGGACAGGATAAACCCCGGGGTGCAAAACCCGCATTGACTGCCGTGGTGGTCCACCATCGCTTGCTGGACAGGGTGGAGTTCCCCCTTCGGGCCAGCGACATGTTCAACCGTCGTGACGGCCATGCCATCCAGCATTGGCAGCAGCAGAATACAGGCATTGGCGGCGTCATGGGTGACGCGGCCATCAGGCTGACGTCGCGCCACCAGCACGGAACAGGCGCCGCAATCGCCTTCCGCGCAACCTTCTTTTGACCCCGTCAATTGCGCGTCCTGCCGAAGCCAGTTGAGCAACGTCACATCAGCATGATCTGGCGTAATATCGACCCGCCTGCCGTTCAGCAGAAACCGAACAGGACGGGGCGTCATCAGGGGGGGCGTCATGAGGGGGGGTGTCATCTCAGCACCTTGGAATGGCATTCCTTTGGCAAATGGATAATCATGGGCAAATAATCACGGGCGGTTCAGGCTGTCTTGATACCAGCGTCGAATAAGCTTGCGTTCTTCGTCTTCCATATAGCTGACGTTGGCGGGGGGCATGGCATGGGACAGGGCAGATTGCAGGACAATGGATTCCGCAAAAGTGGCGATCTGAACCGGTGTTTCAAGCACAACCCCTTTCGGCGCCCAGCGCACCCCTTCATAGAAAGGTTCGGCGGCATGGCACATCGAGCATCGCCCCATCACCACATCAGTGACGGATTGAAAATCAGGGTGCTGGGCCAGCAGGCTGGCTTGGCCGGTCAGGCTGTCGGTTTCCCATCCAGCGTTTTCATCGATTTCCGTTTCCTGCATGAGCGGCGCCAACGACAAGGCGATGATGGCCAGGAACAACGCGGCTGTTGCCGCCCAGGTCCAGCGGGGGTTGCCGCCACGGGCATGGACGGTGTTGAAATAATGGCGGATCGTCACCCCCATCAGGAACACCAGCGACGCGATCACCCAGCTGAATTGACCGCCAAAAGCCAAGGGATAGTGATTGGACAGCATCAGGAAGATCACCGGCAAGGTCAGGTAATTGTTGTGGGTTGACCGTTGCTTGGCGATTTTGCCGTATTTCGCATCAGGGGTCTTGCCGGCTTTCAGGTCCGCGACGACGATCTTCTGGTTCGGAATAATGACCATGAACACATTGGCCGACATGATGGTGGCGGTGATCGCCCCGAGATGAAGGAAGGCGGCGCGGCCGGTAAAGACCTGGTCAAACCCCCAGGCGAGGGCGACGATAATCAGGTAAAGCACCACCATCAGGGCGGTGGCATTTTCCCCCAGTTTTGACCGGCACAACATGCTGTACCCCACCCAGCCCAGCACGATCGAGGCAAGGGAAATGCCAATGCCCGCGGCGGCGGAAAGTTCCGCCTTGTTGAGATCGATCAGGTAAAGATCGGCCCCGAGGTAATAGACCAGCACCATCAGCGCAAAGCCCGACATCCAGGTGGCGTAGCTTTCCCACTTGAACCAGGTCAGGTGTTCCGGCAGGGAGGCGGGGGCGACAAGGTATTTCTGGATATGGTAGAAACCGCCGCCATGAACTTGCCATTCCTCACCATCGGCGCCGGTCTCAAGCTTGCGGTCACGCCGCAGCCCAAGGTCAAGGGCGATGAAATAAAACGACGAGCCGATCCAGGCAATGGCGGTGATCACATGCAACCAGCGGACGGCAAATTCCGCCCAGTTGAGTGCAATAAGTGTCAGCAGTTCCGTGTCCATGTTCAGCTTCCGCGATAGGTTGAATAGCCATAGGGCGACAGCAGCAACGGCACATGATAATGGGCATCGCCATCGGTGGTGCTGAACGGCACGGGGATCTGGTCATAAAACGGTTTGCCCTGGTCAGGGAAGTGGCGGGCAATATACGGCCCGACGTCAAAGATCAGCCAGTAATCACCGGCGGGAAATTCCCCTTCAGGCAATATCGGGCTGTCGGTACGACCATCGGTATTGGTGGTCATACGCGCCAGTTCGTCCCGCTTGCCATCCGCAACGCGATAGGCCGTGATGGTGATGCCTTCGGCGGGAATGCCAAGCGCGGTGTTCAGCACATGTGTGGTCAAATACCCTTTTGACATGGCAACGCTCCCCTAACATTTTCTGAAATCTAAAGTCTCTATATCTTGCCCTCAGCCCGGGCCGAGGGCAAGCATTATCCGCTCACCGCAAGAGGGGAGATTTCGGCGGCATAAGGGGGCCCCCTGTTAAACGGCCCCACCTGTTAAAGGGCCCCTGTTAAACCGATTGCGTCAAGCCGCCATCGACCCGCAGGTTTTGCCCAGTGATGTAGCTCGATTCATCGGAGATCAGGAAACGGACGACATTCGACAATTCCGCGACATTGGCGTAACGGCCAGCGGGAATGCGATCAAGGCGATCCTGCTTTTCAGGAAGGCTGTCGATGAACCCCGGCAGCACATTGTTCATGCGGATGTTTTGCGATGCGTATCTGGTGCTGAACAGTTTGGTGTAGGTGGCCAGACCGGCGCGGAATACAGCGGAGGTGGGGAAATCAGGGTCAGGTTCAAACACCGCAAAGGTCGAGATATTGACGATCGAGCCACCCGCCTGCTTTGCCATAATCGGCTGGACCAGACGTGTCGAGCGGATGACATTGGTCAGGTAGTAATCCATGCCGAGGTGCCAGTCGTCATCGGAAATATCCAGCAGCTCGCCTTTTGGGCCATGGCCAGCGCAATTGACGACGCCATCGATGCGGCCGTATTTATCCATCACCGCATTGACAAAGCCTTCGAGATCAGCAGGCACAAGGTTTGAGCCGGTGTAGCCGAGACCGCCGAGGGCATTGCCCAGCGCCTCGCCCTTGCCTGATGATGACATGACGGCGACGTTATAGCCGCTTTCGGCCAGTTTGCGGGCTGCGTCGGCGCCAATGCCACTGCCGCCACCAATGATGAGCGCTGTTTTCTTGTCCATGGGAAGGTCCTTTCGGTTAAGGGGTTATGTCCGTTAAGAGGTCATGGTTTTTAGCAAATTGTCGGCGGCGCGGGCGAGCAGACCTGCATCGGAGCCGCAGGCCACAAAGCTGAAGCCTTCGGTGATCAAGCCTTTGGCAAAAGCCGGGTCCATCACCAGCGTGCCGACGGGAATATTTTTCGCCATCAGGGCAGTGGCGACAGGGCGGATCGCGGCCCAGACATCAGGGTGGTTTGGCTGGCCCAGGAGGCCCATATCCGCGGCGATATCCGCCGGGCCAAAAAACACGCCATCAACCCCGCCGGTGGCGGCGATCGCTTCGGCTTGCGCCAGGGCAGATCGGGTTTCGACCTGAACAATCACCGCGGTTTCATCTTCGATGCGGGTGAAATAATCTTCACGGCGGCCAAAGTGATTGGCGCGGGTGGTGCCGGATACGCCGCGAATGCCGCGTGGCGGGTAACGTGTGGCGGCGACGGCCGCCGCCGCTTCATCAGCGGTTTGCACCATGGGGAAGAGCAATCCTTCCGCCCCGCTATCCAGCAGACGCTTGACCAGCACCGCGTCATTCCATGCCGGCCGAACAATGGCGGTGGTGTCAAAAGCAGCAAAAACCTGCAGTTGCGCCACCACGGACCGCAGGTCATTCGGCGAATGTTCCATGTCCACCAGCACCCAGTCAAAACCGGCGCTGGCAATGGCTTCTGCTGAAAAAGGATTGGCCAGCGACAGCCACAGGCCGATCTGCGGGGTGCCGGATTTAATCGCCGCCAGGAAGGGGTTGGTGGGGGTTAAGCTCATGATGATCTCCTCAG
The DNA here is from genome assembly GCA_021296375.1 of Alphaproteobacteria bacterium. Taxonomy (GTDB): domain Bacteria; phylum Pseudomonadota; class Alphaproteobacteria; order Puniceispirillales; family UBA1172; genus JAGWAQ01. The sequence goes on along the minus strand of JAGWAQ010000034.1, from coordinate 4,861 downwards.
AACATGTCCCCGTGTTTGGCGCGCGCCAGCACATCGGCAATGTCATCGGCAGTCATGCCGTAATCACGTTCAGCGGCCTTGGCCGAAATATACCCCAGCGCAAGGTCACGTTTAACGAGGTCCAGGGGGCGATGTTCGGGGGCGCCATAACCCGCCCCGCCAGGGAAGGCCATCATCACCTTGCGGCCATGAGGGACAAACTGCTTGCCTTTGCCCCTCATGGTGGTGCCGTCATCCCGGGCGATGGTGGTGGCGGCGCCGTCATGCCCTCCCTGACGCCCGCGGGCAGGGTGATTGACGCGATCAAACATCGCCTGAATATCAAATTCATGGCCTTCACGGGCGCCGACTTCCATGAACTGGCCAAGGCCGCCACGGTGTTGGCCCGCGCCGCCACTATCGGGGCGCAGCTCTTTCCGCCAGATGATGACCGGGCCCACCTGTTCCGTCGCTTCAACCGGCATTGTCATGACGCCCGACGGAAAGGCGGTGGCGTTCATGCCATCGAGTTGAGGGCGCGCGCCTGACCCGCCGGAATTGAACGTCAGCACTTCGGCGCGCACGGCATCGTTAAGGGCAGGGTCTTCAGGGCCAGCGTCATCGGTGCGGGGACGGAGCGAGACCTGGAAATTGCACAAGCACCCGGCGCCTTCAGCGGGAACCGTCCTGGGCAGGAGTTTATCCATCGCGTCATAAATCGTATCCGGCACCATATGCCCGATGATATGCCGCAGGGCGACAGGGGCCGGGTGCACGGCATTGACGATGGTGTTTTCCGGCGCGACGATCTCAAACGGGGCCAGCGACGCGGCATTGTTCGGAATCTCTGGCGCGATGGCGCATTTCAGGGCGTAACAGGCATAGGCTTTGGTGTAGACCATGGGGCAATTGATGCCTTTTTTATCGAGCCCTGACGTGCCGTCAAAGTCACAGAACACCCGATCTTTCTCAAAGCTGACCTTAACCTTCAGGTCGATCGGCGTGTCGTAGCCGTCAATCCGCATGGCGCCTTCTGCGCGTCCCGGCTTGAGCGCGTTGATCCGCTCAAGGGTGGCGATGCGGGAATTGGTCAGGATGAAATCAGCAATCCCCGTCAGGTCGTCAAGCTCAAATTCCTTCATCATGTCGATCAGGCGACGGTGGCCAATCTCGTTGCAGGTGACGAGGGCGAAAATATCACCGATCAACTGGTCGGGCTGGCGAACATTGCCACGGATAATGCGGATCATGGTGGCGTCAACCTCACCCTGATCAATCAGCTTCATGATCGGCAGGTACAAGCCCTCTTCATAAACAGAGTTTCCATCGGCCCCGAAGCCGCGGCCGCCGATATCAACAACATGGGCGGTGCAGGCAAAGAACCCGACAAATTTCCCGTTGTGGAACGATGGCGTCACCATGGTGATGTCATGCAGGTGGCCGGTGCCTTCCCAGGGGTCGTTGGTGATGTAAACATCCCCTTCCCTGATATTCTGGCGGCCAATACGGCGGATGAAATGAGCGACGGCATCGGCCATGGCATTGACATGCCCCGGGGTGCCGGTGACGGCCTGCGCCAGCATTTGGCCATTGGCGTCATAAACACCGGCGGACAGGTCCCCCGCCTCACGCACTGATGTTGAAAACGCCGTTCGCACCAGCGCCATGGCTTGTTCTTCGACAACAGAAATCAGGCGGTTCCACATCACCTGATAGGCGACGTTGGACAGGTTTTGGGGACGTGAAGTTGAATTAGTCATGGTCAGCCTCGACGGTGAAATCCTGATGCTTTACGTTGATGTCAATGCAGCCGTCGTCGCGGGCCACCGCCATGCGGCTTGACGGCACGATGACGGTGGTTTCATCTTCGGTGATGACGGCGGGGCCGTTGAGCGCGGCCCCCGGGGTCAGGCGTCGGCGTTCATAAACTCCGGCGGAAACAGTTTCGCCAAGGGCCGGGTCAAACAGCTTTCTTGCGCCGTCAGGGGCGGCATCGCTGGTCCTGGTGATGGGGGCTATTTCCGCCACCGGCGGAATGGGGGTATAGGCGTTCACCGACCAGACGGTGATCTCGATCTCCATGCCTTCAACCGCCCGCCCGAAGAGCTTTTCGTATTCGGTTTCAAAATGCTTTTTGAAGGTCGCGGCATCGGCGTGATGGGCCTCATCAGGGGTCAAGCTTACGGGGATTTCCCAGCCTTGCCCGGCGTAACGCATATAGACTTTGTAATCGGCCAGAATTTCGGCCGTGGCGTCACATGATCGGACAAAACCGGTGGCTTCGCTTTCCATGTCCGTGAACAACGTGCCGACGGTTTCGGCGTCGAACCGCGAGATGGTCATGAAGATTGACCGATTGGCTTCAAAACTGAACGGCGCCCGCAGGAACCCGATGGCAGAGCCGACCCCGGCGCCTTCCGGCACGAGGCAACGGTCAATCCCGAGCTTTTCGGCAAGTCGACCGGCGTGAAGTGGCGCCGCTCCTCCGAACGCGATCATGGTGTATTCCGACAGGTCCTCGCCGTTTTCAACCGCGTGAACACGGGCGGCGTTGGCCATGTTTTCATCGACCACTTCCGCCAGGCCCCATGCCGCTTCGGTGCTGTCCATCTCCAGCGTTGCGCCGATATGGGTGGTCAGCGCGGATGCGGATTCTTCAACCGAAAGAGGGATCGAGCCGCCGGCAAAATTGCCAGGGTCAAGCTTGCCCAGGACAAGGTCTGCGTCGGTCACGGCAGGGCGGGTGCCGCCACGGCCATAACAGGCTGGCCCGGGTTCAGACCCGGCGCTTTCCGGCCCGACGCGAATCTGGTTCAGGATATCGACATGGGCGAGCGAGCCGCCGCCAGCGCCAATTTCCACCATATCAATCACCGGGATTGAAATCGGCATGCCCGACCCTTTCTTGAAGCGGTAGGTGCGCGCCACCTCAAACACCCGGGCGGTTTTCGGGGTCTGGTTTTTGATCAGGCAAATCTTTGCTGTTGTGCCGCCCATGTCAAAGGATAGGACTTTGTCAAAACCATGGCGGGCGGCGATATCGGCGGCAAACACCGCCCCGCCAGCAGGCCCGCTTTCCACCAGACGGACAGGGAATTCCGCGGCGCTCTCGATCGAGATAATGCCGCCACCGGAATGCATCAGGAAAATCGAACAGCCGACGCCTTCATCAGCCAGGCGGCCTTTCAGGCGGCTCAAGTAGCTTTTCATCAAAGGCTTGATGTAAGCGTTGGCGATGGTGGTGTTGAAGCGTTCATACTCCCGCATCTGGGGGGAGACTTCGCTTGACAGCGACAGCGTCACCGCCGGCAGGCGTTGCGCAAAGACATCTCGGATAAGCCGTTCATGGGCGTCATTGGCATAGGAATGCAGCAGCCCAATGGCGATGCTTTCATATTCCGCCGCCGCCAGTTCTTCCGCCAGCGCCTCGACATCAGCGCGGTTGAGGGGACGCAGGACCCGGCCCCTGGCGTCCATCCTTTCCCGCAACGTGTAGCGGCGGTTGCGCGGCAGCAAGGGGTCCGGCAGGGTCAGGTTGAGGTCATATTGCTCAAACCGGCTTTCGGTGCGCATTTCGATGACGTCACGGAAACCTTCGGTGGTGACCAATGCGGTCCTGGCCCCGCGCCGTTCGATCAGCGCGTTGGTGGCGAGGGTCGTGCCATGGATGATCTGGTCAATGCCGCTTAAGGGCAGGTCCGCTTTTGCCGCCACCTGCTTGATGCCGTCGATAATCGCATCTTCCGGCGCCGCGTAGGTCGTCAATACTTTGGTGGAAAACCGCCCCTTCGGGGTTTCCAGCACGACATCGGTAAAGGTGCCGCCAATATCGACACCCAACCGGTTCAAACCTGCAGATTCCTGGGCCATGACCATCCTCATTACTTGCGTTGCGGAAACTGTAGCGCAGGTAAGGTATAACGTCTAATTATTGATTGTGATCTTTATGATCAGAAAAATAAATCAGTAACGGGCGCGGTTCAGGGGTGTTCTGCGGCGACTTGCTGGGCGATCTTGGCGGCGCTGGCGACATAGCTGGTGGCGGTGTCGTCGAAATAACGCGCCGCAAAGCTCAGCTCATCAGGGGTCCATCGGGCGGACAGCAGCTCAAGCCGACCTTCGGCAATATCCGCCGTCACCATGGCGTTCGGCAGGCAGGCGATGCCCAGGCCTTCGATGGTCATTTGCAAGCAGGCGGCGAGATTGGATGAGGGCGTCAGGCGAACGGAAGTGGCGCGTATGTCCGCCAGATGGGCGGTGATCTGGTCAAAGGCCAACGTACCTTTGGCATGGGTCAAGACCGGCAGGCCCGAAAGTGACGCCAGGTCAAGGGGTGTTCCGGCGAGGTTTAATTCCGGTGCCGCCACCCAGACCATGGGCGTCGCGCCAAGGGGGAGTCGGCCCGCGGTCTTGCGTTCAAACGGCCCGGACTGAAGCGTCAGGTCCAGATTGCGGTCAAACAATTGCGCCGATAATTTGGTCGACAGATCAACCTGCAGGTCGACCTGAAGATAGGGGAAATGGGCCTTGAGCCGTTTCAGGTAGGGGCTGAGCCAGGTGTGCACCACCATTTCCGACACCCCGAGCCGAAGCACGCCTTCGATCAGCTGGCTTTCCCCCGCCGCCGCCATAAAGCCCTCCATTGCCCCCAACACATCCCGGGCGTGACTGAGCAGGGTTTCGCCATCGGGGGTCAGATGAAACGCGCCCGTGTTGCGATTGAACAGGCTTTTGCCGATCAAGGTTTCCAGCCCGGCGATGCGGGTTGAGATGTTCGGTTGAGTGGTGTTGAGCTTTTCTGCGGCGCGGCGGAATATCTTTAGCGCGGCGACCATCACAAAAGCTTCAAGTTGCTTGATTGTTGGGGCGGGCATGGCCAATC
>JAGWAQ010000033.1:17154-17751 GCA_021296375.1 Alphaproteobacteria bacterium | reverse complement strand
TAAGGTGAAAGATGATGTCTGATCACCGTCCTGATGACCAGCACCGCCCGCCATCGATTTATTCAGATGGGGTGGACTGGCCCGACCTTTTCCCGCCGCACGGCGCTGACCAGCAGGTTCAGGTGGCGGTTGTGGGCGGCGGTTTCACCGGCATATCCACCGCCCTGAACCTGGCTGAACGTGGCCATGCCGTGCATCTTTATGAAGCGCAACGTGTGGGCTACGGGGCGTCGGGGCGCAATGGCGGTCAGGTCTGTCAGGGCTGGACGACGGATTTCGATAAAATCATGAAACGCATCCCCTCAAGCCAGCGCAAAATGGCCTGGGATGTCGGGGTGGCGGGACGAGAGATCATCATCAACCGCTGCAAGACCCACAAGATCGACGCTGATCTGCGGTTTGGCTATCTGCACGTCGCGCTCCACCGCCGCCATATGGATGAGCTGAAGGCGATGGAAAGGGAATGGCGCGAGGAAGGTTATCAAGCGCTTGAGCTGTTGGGTGATGCGCGATGGCTTGAACCGCATATCGCCACCGCGGCTTATATCGGCGGGCTTTATGATGCGCAATCAGGCGATATTCACGCGCTGAAATACC
>JAGWAQ010000033.1:15217-16979 GCA_021296375.1 Alphaproteobacteria bacterium | reverse complement strand
GATCAGCGCATCGCGCCGGTGACATCCGCGATTATCGCCACGACGCCATTGGGGGATAATCTTGTCCGCAGCCTGATCCCTGGCCAGGTGGCGGTGGCGGATTGCAACACGGCGCTCAATTACTACCGGTTTGATTCCGACGGGCGGATGCTGTTCGGGGGGCGCGCGTCTTACATGGCGCAGGAAAGCGCTGATATTTCCCGCGATTTGCGCAAGCGCATGGCGGCGGTTTTCCCCAGCCTTGCGGAAGCGGAGATCGAAAAAGCCTGGTCGGGGCGCATTGGCATCACCGTTGACCGGATACCTCATTTCGGCAAGATCGGGGCCAACACCTGGTTTGTGCAAGGGTTTTCCGGCCATGGCGTGGCGTTAACCGGGGTGGCGGCGGAAATTCTGGCAGAAGCGATTGACGGGGATTCGCGGCGGTTTGGTGCTTTTGCCGCGATCCCGCACCTGCCGTTCCCCGGCGGGATTTTCCGCACCCCGGCGCTGGCATTGGGGATGGCGTATTACAAGTTCAAAGATCGCCTGAAGCTCTAGTGGCGCGGTTATTGAGCGGCGATTAACGCGCGGATCTTGGCCTCGGCGAAGTCATAAGGCTCCCCCCAGGCGATGGTGCCGGCAATCTTGCCCTTGGCGTCATAAAGATAAACCGTGGCGGTATGGTCCATGGTGTAATCGCCGTCCTCAAGAGGCGTGTTTTCCGCATAAACACCAAACCCCCGCCGCATCTCCGCAAGCGCTTCGGGCGCGCCGCTCAAGCCGATGGCATGTTCATTGATCGCGGTGATGTATTCATTGAGAACGGGGATCGTGTCGCGTTCAGGGTCAACCGTCACAAACACCATCTGCAGGGCATCAGGGGCGGCGCCCAGATTGTCCAGAATTTCCGTCAATCCATAAAGCGTCACGGGGCAGACTTCGGGGCAATGGGTGAAGCCATAAAAAATCACCGACGGTTTGCCCATAAGATCACGGTTGCTGACCATGCCGCCGGTGGTGGCGGGCAGCTCAAACGCCACCGTATCCAGGCCGGGGAACGGCGATTGCGCCAGTTGGCTGCGGCGGGCGAACTGGTCAGAGATGAACCCCACCAGAAATGCCGCCACCAGAAAGGCCCCGATGCCGGCGGAAATGCTGATGATCTTGCGTTGTTGTGGTGTCATGCCGTGGCCCGCCTGTGGGTTGGTGTTCCCCCCTTATGTAAGAGCTGGCGGGGCATCATGCAAGAACACTGCGCATCAGGCTTGAAAGGCGGGGTGAAATCGCTACATTGGGCGGCATGAGCACACCACCACCTGTAATGATGATTTTTGGCATGGGCTTCACCGGCAAGGTGCTGGCGCGACTGCTGCTGGCCGACGGCTGGGAGGTGCGCGGCACCTCACGTTCGGGGTCCGTCGGGGTTGATGGCGTCAAGGGCTATGCCTTTGCCGCGGGCGCGCCAATCGCTGATGACGCGGCTTTTGACGGTGTCACCCATGTCCTGTCCACCATCCCCGTTGTTGATGGCCATGACCCGGTGCTGGCCGCCCATGGCGGCGATCTGGCGGGCAAGAACATCTGGGCAGGCTATGTTTCCGCCACCAGCGTTTACACCGAAGCCGATGGCGGCTGGGTCACGGAAGACAGCCCGACGGAGCCGATTTCCCGTCGCGGGCAATGGCGACGTCAGGCGGAAATGGAATGGCAGGATCAGCTCGCCGCGGAAGTATTTCGCGCCGCCGGAATTTACGGCGCGGGCCGCTCGCCATTCCGGAAT
>JAGWAQ010000033.1:2816-15082 GCA_021296375.1 Alphaproteobacteria bacterium | reverse complement strand
GATGTGATCCGTTTCGCGGCGGAGCTGTTGGGGGTCGAGCCGCCGGTGCCGGTGCCGTTTGAAGAGGCCGACATGACGCCCATGGCACGCAGTTTCTATGCCACTTCCCGCAAGGTCAATTCCGATCGCATCAAGACGGAGCTGGGGGTTGATCTGATTCACCCTGATTACCGATCAGGCATGACGGCGACGCTGGCGGAAGAACGCGCTCTCGGTTTAATTGATTAACACTCTCTTATTTAGGAATGATGAATAATGGCTTTCGATCGCATGTCCCGTGCCGACGCTTCGGACCACAGCCCCTGCGTCGGGCATTGCACCAATGATGAGGACGGGTTTTGCCTGTCGTGCCGGCGTTCAGGGGATGAGCTGACCCATTGGCGTGATGGCGCGGCTCGTTTGCGGCAGGCGGCATGGGCGCGCATCCCTGCTGAGATTGACAAGGCCGGGCTTGATGTCATGCGGTTGCCGCTCAACCCTGATGACATTGCCGAAATCGCGATTGAAACCCTCGATGAAGGCGGCGCCTGGGCGGTGGGGATGTCGGGCCATTGGGCCTATGGCCATGACCTGACGGTCGATGATGACGGGGTGCTGACGGCGGTATCGGCGGATGGCGACACCACCATTACCCTTGATCTGTCAGGCAAGATGCGGGCCCTGGCCTGGGCGCGGGGGGATCGTGCGCTCAAGGACGGGGTCCAGAACCTGCCGATCCTGATCGTCGTGCCACGCGCCCGCATCAAGGATGCCCCGGCGACCTCTCCCACCACGTTGGATGATGGCCGCACCGACCTTGGCTATGGCCTGCCGTCCCTCAGGGTGCTGGATGATGGCGATGATCTGGTGATGGAAAGCCTGCTGGCGACAGCGCGGATGGCCAATGCATCTGCGCCGCCACCCCATGCATCTGCGCTGCCACAGGGAGCTAGTGCCACCCCGCCAGACCTCACCTTGCCGGAAAGCTATGTGCTGGCGGCGGTGCTGCTGCCGAAAGGCGAAGCGCCCCTCAACTGACCGATGGGCAGATGCCGGTGATCAGACCTCGCCGTCTTTCACCATGCGGCGCAGCTCGAATTTCTGCAGCTTGCCGGTGGCGGTTTTCGGGATGGTCATGAAAACGATTTGCTTGGGCCGCTTGAACCCCGCCAGATGCTCACGGCTGAAATTGATCAGCTCGTCTTCCGTCACCTCACCGCCGGGCTTGAGTTCAACAAAGGCGCAGGGGACTTCGCCCCATTTGTCGTCAGGCTTGGCGACCACCGCCGCAATGGCGACGGCGGGATGACGGTGCAACGCGCCTTCGATCTCAACAGAAGAGATGTTCTCGCCGCCGGAAATGATGATGTCCTTCAGGCGATCCTTGATCTCGACATAACCGTTGGGGTGCATCACGGCGAGGTCACCAGAACGGAAATAGCCGTTTATAAACGCCTCTTTCGTGGCCTCGGGGTTTTTCAGATAACCCTTCATGATGGTGTTGGACTGGATCCCGATCTCCCCGATGGTCTCGCCGTCTGAGGGCACTTCAGCGCCGGTTTCAGGGTCAATCACCGTGATCCGCTGAGTCAAGGTCATGCCGACGCCCTGGCGCGCTTTCAGCACCGCGCGGCTGGCGAAATCCTCGTCATCCCAATCGCTGTTCCAGACGCACATGACGGTATGGCCATAGGTTTCCGTCAAGCCATAAACCTGGGTGACGTTAAAGCCGATTTTCTCGATCGCCTCCAGAATAGCGGCAGGCGGCGGGGCGCCCGCGGTCATGACTTCAACGGTATGGTCGAACGGCTTGCGGTCCTCTTCAAGGGCATTGACGATCATCCCCAGGACAATCGGCGCGCCGCCAAAATGGGTCACATTATGGTCAGCGATCGCGTCATAAACAGCTTTTGCCGTCACCGCGCGGGAACAGACGATCGTCCCCGCCAGTGCGGTCACCGCCCAGACATGGCCCCAGCCGTTGCAATGGAACAATGGCACCACATAGTAATAGCAAAGATGCTGCGGCATCTGCCAATCGGCGATCGTCCCCATGGTCATGAGGTGGGAACCGCGGTGGTGATAGACCACGCCTTTCGGGCGGCCGGTTGAGCCTGAAGTGTAGTTAAGCGCCATGGCATCCCATTCATCATCGGGCAATGTCCAGGCGTAATCGGGATCACCCGAGGCCAGCAGGTCTTCATAAGTCATCTGGCCGAGGCGGGTTTTGTCGCCGTCATTCATGGGGTCATCAATATCAATGACGGTGATGCCGTGATCACCCCCGAGGATATCAAGCGCGGCGGCAACCGACGCCGCAAAAGCCGTGTCGGTGATCAGCACCTTGGCTTCACCATGGCCGAGGATATAGGCAATCGTGTCGGGATCAAGACGGACATTGATGGTGTTCAGCACCCCGCCGGTGGCGGCAACACCGCTGTGGCATTCCACCATTTCCGGGGTGTTGAAGGCCATGACGGCGACGGTGACGCCTTGTTTAACCCCGAGCTTTTCAAGCCCCGAGGCAAGGCGACGGCAACGTTCAAATTCCTCACGATAGGTGTAGCGGCGATCACCATGGATGACCGCAACGCGATCAGGGAACAGGGCGGCGGTGCGCTCAATAAACGTCAGGGGCGACAGCGGCACATGGTTGGCCGCATCTTTACCAAAAGCGTTGTACTCATCAAACATCGACATTATTTACTTCCTCCCCAATAACTTTTTCGTCGGGTTTTTCTTTGGGCATTTCCGGCGGGCATTTCCAGCGGGCATTTCCGGCGGGACAAATGTTGAACCTTCCCCGTTCTGCGCGGGGCGTAGCTCCAGCTTAGTTTTAATTTCGCAGCATTTCACCTTTTTCCAGCATGGAGACAATGCGGGCTTCGGTTTCTTTGGTTTGCGCCAATTGCAGGAAGGCGCGACGTTCACGGGCGAAGATTTCGTCTTCGGTGGCTTCGGTGTCGTTCTCATCATCGCTGACGACAATCGAAGCGACGGCCATGGCGACGGTTTTGTCATGGGGGAAGAACAGCCCGTCGGCGATGCCCTTATCCATAAAATCGCTCATTTCCTTAAGCAGCGCGTTGCCCGGCAGAACAAAGCGCGGCGCGGCCGGGGCGTGGTAGCCGTCATGCATGCGCTCGACTTCCGCCATCGCCATGGCCACCAGCTTGTCGCGGTTCATGACGCTGACATCACGGTCATTGAGGAAATACTGCATGCTGGCGGATTGCTCAGGGCTGGTGCCAGTGCGGGCATAGCCGATCTGCATCCAGGTTTTCCAGGCGGATTTGGCCCAGTCGCCGGTGCTGTTGTGCCAGCGGGCAAAGGTTTCCTTGACCCCGCCGCCGCCGGGGACAACCCCCACCGCGGCTTCCACCAGCCCCATGACGATATTGCCATGGGCGATGACTTTATCGGCATGAACAACCACTTCATAACCGCCGCCGAGCGTCAGGCCGGACGGCGCCGCCACGACAGGCACCGGCGTGTCGCGCAGGGCTTTGACGGCCTGCTGGAAATGCGCCAGAAACGCGTCAATCCCGTCGAGGTCCCTGGCGCGGATCATGGCCAGAAAACCGTTCAGATCCACCCCTGCGGAGAAATGCTGGGCGTCGTTATGGATGATGATGCCGCGGCCGTGATCCTTGGTGGCGGCAAAGATAATGTCCATCGACGCGGCGGTCAGGGCATTGGCCTTGGAATGAAACTCCACCAGCCGCAAATCCCCCTCAAGGGCGTAAAGGCTGGCGGCCTCGTTGCGGGCTATTGGCTCAAGGCATTGCTTTGTCATATGGAACCGGATGGTGCCTTCCGGCAGGCGGACCGGACCGCTGGTGCCTTCGGAATGGGCATCATCAAAACGGCGAACATTCAGGACGCCATCGCGCGCGTCGTAAAAGGGATGACCGGTGGTCAGGATCGCCGGAACATCGCCGCCGGTTTCACGGATCATCTCAACCAGGGTTTCGGCGCCAATGGCATCGATCATCTCAAACGGGCCACGGACCCAGTTGAAGCCAAGCTTCATGGCGTCGTCGATATCCTGCGGTGAGGTGGTGACATCAGGGATCAAGCTTGCGGCATAGCCCAGCACCCGCGCCAGCACATTGCGGCTGAACCTGACCTGATCGGCATCCCCGTCATCGGTGGAATGGATCAAATCCATCAGCGCATCGCCGCCCTGCGCCATGGTGGCGGCGGCACGCTGGGCTTTTGGCGGCAGCTCCTGGTGGCGGGGGCGAGGGGCGCCCGTGGCCAGATCCACCGCCAGCTCTTCGCCATTATCACCACTGCGATAGAACCCGCCCTTGCCCTTGTCGCCGGTGTAACCGGTGCTGACCATTTCCGCGATCAGCCCGGCAACGGGGTTGTTTTCCCCCACCGCGTGGAAGACATCACCGTCAGGAAGAATAGTGCCAAGGGTTTTGACAACATCAGCCATCAGATCAACGCCGATCAGGTCATAGAGGCCAAAGACGCCGGTTTTCGGAATCCCCATCGGCCGCCCCATGAGCGCGTCCGCAACCTCAACATCAAGGTTCAGGCGATGGGCTTCATCCATCCCCACCTGCAGGGCATACACCCCGACGCGGTTGCCCAGAAAGCCCGGGGTATCGCGGCACGGCACCACGCCTTTGCCGAGGATGCGGTCATTGTAATCCGCCAGTTTCGCCATAATGGCAGGGTCGGTATCTTCGCCTTCCACCAGCTCCAGCAGGCGCATGTAACGCACGGGGTTAAAGTAATGGGTGATGGCAAAGCGCTTGCGGAACGCCTCGTTCATGTCTTCAACCAGCAGGCGAATGGGGATGGTCGAGGTGTTGGAGGTGACGACGCAATCAGGGCTGATGACATCATCAAGTCGCTGGTAGAGGTCTTTCTTGATATCAAGCCGTTCCACCACCGCTTCGATGATCCAGTCGCATTGCGCCAGTTTATCGAAATCATCACGGGTGTTGCCGGTGGTGATCAGCTCGGCGCGGGATTTATGCATCAAGGCGGGGGGGTCTGATTTCAGCAGCCGATCGACCGCCGCTTTCGTCGCGCCATTAGCGTCATCGTCACGCGGCAGATCAAGCAGAAGAACATGATGGCCGGCGTTGGCGATCTGGCCCGCAATACCGCTGCCCATGGTGCCGGCGCCAATAACGGCGATATTTTGAAAAGGAACTGTGGTTGACATCAAGGCTCTCCGCGTCGGTTAGTCCAGGAAAGGACGCAAGGCGTTATTGGTTTGAAATGATTTTTCAGATTGCACAAAATGGCCGGCGCCAGCGATCACCTCAACCTGGCAATCCGCCAGTTGTTCCGCCAGCTTGAGGCCGAATTTCTTCGGCACCATCTTGTCACGTTCCGCCAGAATACAGATCGACGGGCAGGTGATTTCCTGCGCCGCCTGAGCGCCATCCTGATAGTTGTTGCAGGACGTCAGATCTGTCAGCAAAACGCCGCCGGGGTTCTGGGCCATGACTTCACGGCCATAGCCAAGGTGGTTCTGCCCTGGCATGCTGTGGTCAAATTTATGGCCTTCCGTGGCGTGACTCCAGGACACCATGGCCTTTGCCGCTTTCGGTTCGGCATTGGCGGCAAGGTCGATCAACGCGTCATTAACGGGGATCGCCATGGCGCTTGAAATAATCGCCATTTTGGCAACCTTGGCGGGGTGACGGCGCGCCAGCTCAAGGCAGATCAAGCCGCCCTGGGAATGGCCAATGATGGTGGCGGAACTCACCTCAAGGGCGTTAAGCAGTTCAGCGCACCAATCGGCTTGCTCTTCGATGGTTTCAAGCGCATCGCCTTCCGACAGGTAATGGCCAGGCAGATCCGGCGCCAGCACCTGAAAATCACGGTTGGCAAAAAACCGGCTTTGCAGCATCCACGACAAATGGCTCTGGCCACTGCCATGAATAAACAGCAGGACCCGGCCCTTGGGGTCAAAATTCCGGCCGCCGGTGGACACAAAGGTCTTATGGCCTTGAAGATTGATGTACATGATCAGCCCCCCACCGCGCGCGCCGCCGCCTTCAGGCCACGGTCAAAATCAGCGATAATATCGTTGATGTCCTCAAGCCCGACGGAAATCCGCACCAGATCATCGGTCAGCCCCGTTGCCGCCATCGCCGCTTCGTCAAGGTGGGAATGGGTGGTGCTGCCGGGGTGGATGACCAGCGTCTTGGCGTCTCCGACATTGGCAAGGTGAGAAGCCAGCTCAACACTTTCAATAAAGGCCCGTCCGGCGTCACGCCCGCCCTTGATGCCGACGGCGATCACCGATCCGGCGCCTTTTGGCAACAACCGGCTGGCGACATCGTGGTCAGGGTGGTCGGTAAGCGACGCGTGCTTGATCCAGGACACCTGATCATGGGATTTCAGGTAATCGATCAGCTTGAGGGCGTTGGACATATGGCGCTCCATCCGAAGGCCGAGGGTCTCAATCCCTTGCAGAAGATGGAAGGCGTTCATCGGCGACAGGCTGGGGCCGATGTTATACATGCCTTCGCTGCGGACACGGGCGGAAAAGGCCATGGGGCCAAATTCTTCCCACAGATTGACGTTCTGGAAGGAAAAATGCGGTTTTGTCAGGGTCGGGAACTTGTCGTTCTGCCCCCAGTCGAAATTGCCGCCATCAATAATGCCGCCACCGAGCGCGACGCCATGCCCCCCCATCCATTTCGTCAGGGAATGAATAAGGATATTGGCGCCATGCTCAATCGGTTTCATCAGGTAAGGGGTGTTGAAGGTCGCGTCAATAACAAGGGGGATTCCCGCGGCATGGGCGATTTCCGCCACTTTGGGGACATCCATGACATCCAGCCCGGGGTTGCCGATGACCTCACCAAAGATCATTTTGGTGTTCGGCTGGATCGCCGCCCGAATGGCGTCAGGGTCATTGGGCTTGACAAAGCTGGCGGTGATGTTGAAGCGGCTCAATGTATGCTGGAACAGGTTGATGTTGGCGCCATACATTTGCGATGAGGCGACAACGTGATCACCGGCGGAACACAGCGCGGTGACCGTCAGGAACAAGGCCGCCATGCCGGAAGACACCGCCACCGCGGCCACCCCGCCATCAAGCGCGGCGATGCGTTGTTCCAGCACCGCCACGGTGGGGTTGGTGAGTCGCGAATAGACATGACCACCGACTTCCATATTATACAGCGCCGCGGCGTGTTCAGTGGAGTCAAACATATAGGACGTGGTCTGGTGGATCGGCACAGCGCGGGAGCCATGACGTTCATCAGGGTTGTGGCCGGCATGAAGACTCAGGGTGTCAAATTTATAATCGCTCATCGAAAGGTCGCTTTCTCTGTTGTGGCGTTATTTCTTCCCGAACGGCAATGATGTCGCGACGGCATTGCGCACGCCATGATCGGTCATCACCTGCATTTCCGCCCCGCTTTCCGCCGCCTCCGTGGTGATCAACGCAACGGCGATGTTCTGGTCAAGACGCGGGGAATAGGCGGCGGCAGAGGCAAAACCAACATAACGGCCGTTTTGTTCAATATCCCAGCGGTGGGCATTGGTGGAAGCCAGCTTGTCGCCATCCATGACAACGCCGCAGAATTTGCGCGCGGGCCCGTCGGCGGCAATCTGCTTGAGCGCCGCCTTGCCGACGTAATCAACATCCTGATCAAGATCGATGAATTTGCCCATCCCCATTTCAAACGGGTTGGCGTCATCATCAGTGTCAGCGTTAACAGAGATCAGCCCGCTTTCAACGCGTTCAATGTAATTCGGGGCGCCGGGGCCAATGCCGTAAGCCTCGCCAGCTTCGGCAATACTATCCCAGAGCTGGTCACCCTTGGCGCCATCCAGCAGGTAGAGCTCATACCCCCCTTGCTTGCTCCAGCCCGAACGCGCCACCAGAAGCGGAATGCCGTTCAGCTCGGTTTGCTTGAAGCCGAAATACTTCAGCTCACGGACCCAGTCGCCCATCACATCGCTGATCAGATCGACCGCTTTCGGCCCCTGAACCGCCAGCGGCGAGGCGTCAGGTTCAGTGACGGTGACGTTCATCCCCTTGCCGACGGCCAGCGCCTCGCACCAGAATTTCATGTCGCTATCGGCGATGGAAATCCACCCCTCGTCTTCAGAGATTTTTTGCAGAACCGGATCATTGATCAAGGTGCCGCGGCTGTTGCACATGGGGATGTAACGGCCCATGCCATAAACCAGCTTGTCGAGATTGCGGGGGGTGATGAGCCGCGCCAGTTCGATGGCGTCAGGGCCTTTCATGCAGACCTGACGTTCCGCCGCCACATCCCACATCGCAACGCCATTGATCAGGCGGTCGTATTCCGCCGCCAGATCACCATAGGATACCGGCATATACATGTGGTTATAGGTGGTGAAATGCGAAACCCCCGCCTTAACGGTGCTGTTGAAAAACGGCGATTTGCGGATGCGCGGACCAAGGGCGATACCAAAACTCTGACTCATAAAAAGATGTCCTTATCAAACGGGGTGAATTAGGTATTTGGATTAACCAGCACACGGCCCTTGATCTGTCCCTTGAGAATGGCCTGAGCGTAATCCATCATGTCTTCCAACCTGGCCTCGGTGACCACGTCGTCAAGCTTGTCAAAAGGCATCCATGCGGCGGCATTTTTCCAGGCCTGGATGCGGTTATCGTAGGGTTGCATGACACTGTCAATACCCAGCAGGTTAACCCCACGCAACAGGAACGGCAAAACCGTCGTTTCAATCTTGATGCCGCTGGCGTTACCCACCGCCGCGACGCTGGCGCCATAATCCATCTGGCCGATCAGCCGCGACAGGCTGGCGCCGCCAACATTATCAATGCAGCCCGCCCAAAGCGCGCTTTCCATGGGGCGGGTGGTGGCTTCCGCCAACTCTTCCCGCGGGACGATCTTGCTGGCCCCAAGGCTTGTCAGGTATTCGGCGGTTTCAGGACGGCCGGTGACGGCGGCCACGCTATAGCCGCGATGGGCCAGCATCGCCACCGCGATCGAACCAACACCGCCCGCCGCGCCGGTCACCAGCACATCACCCTTGCCCGGACCCTTGTCCGGGGTCAGGCCATGGTTTTCCAGCGCCATGATCGCCAATGTGGCGGTCAGCCCGGCGGTCCCGAGGCTCATCGCCTGGCGGGGGGTCAAGCCTTCCGCCAGGGGCACGCACCAATCGGCCTTGACTCGGGTGCGCTGGGCGTAACCGCCCCACCAAATCTCGCCATAGCGCCAGCCGGTGACCACGACCTTGTCGCCGGGGGTGTACCGATCGTCGGAGGATTCCGCCACGGTGCCCACCATATCAACGCCGGGGATATGGGGGTAATCCCGCACCAGTCGCCCGCCGCCGGTCATGCACAAGCCGTCCTTGTAATTGAGGTTGGAGTAGTCAACATCCACCAGCACCTCGCCGCCTTCGGGCAAATCCGCATCATTGATCTGCGCAACATCGCCTGTAATGGAACCGTCATCGTTCTGGGTGACTTTCAGGGCGCGAAAAGACATCGGGGGACTCCTTATGATTAAAGATGTGATCTTAATCCAGCTTCTGGCCAAAGTTAAAGGGAAAACCGTCCGGTTTCAGCGGTCATCAGGCCGATCAGTTGACAACGGGGCGGGTTTGGGTCCCGCCTCATGACAACAACGAAAACGAGGTCACCATGTTTGAAGGTTTTGCGGAAAAATTTGTCGAAGTGACGGATGGCCGGATCTTCTGTCGTATTGGCGGCGAAGGCCCCCCGCTTTTGCTGCTTCACGGCAATCCCCAGACTCATGTCATGTGGCATAAATGCGCCCATGAACTGGCGCAGGATTACCAGTTGATCATCGCTGATCTGCGCGGTTATGGCGACAGTTTGCTGGTTGAAAGTGACCCTGATCATTTCAATTATTCCAAACGCATGATGGCCAAGGACATGGCGGAGCTGATGACGGCCCTCGGCCATGAGACGTTTTTTCTGGCAGGGCATGACCGTGGCGGGCGCGTCGCCCACCGCCTGGCGCGTGATCACCGCCAGCGCGTCAAGGCGATGAGCGTTTTGGATATCGCCCCGACGCTCGATATGTATGAAGGCACGGGCATGGAATTTGCGACCGCCTATTTCCACTGGTTTTTCCTGATCCAGCCCTATGACCTGCCGGAACGGATGATCAGGGAAGACCCCCGCAAATGGATGGACGCCTGCTTGCAGAAATGGTCGGGGGGGCATGAGTTCGGCGACGCCGAGGAAGCCTACCTGAAGGCGTTTGATGACCCGGCGCGCATCCACGCCTGTTGCGAGGATTACCGCGCCTCCGCCACCATTGACCTTGACCATGATCGCGCCGATCGCGACGCCAAGCTCGACATCCCCATCCATGTGCTGTGGGGGGCAAAAGGTGTCGTGGGGCGGCTGTTTGAACCGCTTGCGCTGTGGCAGAATTACACCGTTGCGCCGGTCACGGGGCGGGCCATGGAAACAGGCCATTTTATTCCCGAAGAGGACCCCCAAGGCACGATCAGGGAGCTGAAGGCGTTTTTTGCGTCACAATATTAATTCTGCTGGATTAATTCTGCCGGATTAATTCTGCTGGGTTAATACTGCTGGCCTGGCCCTGCTGGCCTGACCCTGCTGGTATTTACGGCAAAAAATGCTGGCCCAACGCCTTCAGCCGTGTCAGGCTTGGGGATGATATGTGAATAAAAGACAGAAAGGATCTTGCCATGAAAACCCGTGCTGCTGTTGCTTTTGAAGCAGGCAAACCGCTTGAAATCGTTGAGGTTGATCTCGAAGGCCCGAAAGCCGGTGAGGTGCTGGTGGAAATGAAGGCCACGGGCATTTGTCATACTGATGAATTCACCCGTTCTGGCGCTGATCCTGAAGGCATTTTCCCCGCTATCCTCGGCCATGAAGGCGCCGGGGTGGTGGTTGATGTCGGCGCGGGGGTAACGTCGCTGAAAAAGGGTGATCACGTCATCCCTCTTTATACCCCGGAATGCCGGGAATGCGATTACTGCCTGCACCCGAAAACAAATCTCTGCCAGGCGATCCGCACCACCCAGGGTCAGGGGCTGATGCCTGATGGCACCTCGCGGTTTTCCCTCGATGGTCAGCCGATCTTCCTTTACATGGGGACGTCGACTTTCGCCAATCATTCCGTCCTGCCGGAAATCGCCCTCGCCAAGATCAACCCCGAGGCGCCGTTCGACAAGGTTTGCTATATCGGTTGCGGCGTCACCACGGGCATCGGCGCGGTGATCAACACCGCCAAAGCCGAGCCGGGGTGCAACGCCGTGGTGTTTGGCCTTGGCGGCATCGGCCTTAACGTCATCCAGGGGCTGCGGATGATCGGCGCCAACAAGATCGTCGGCGTTGACCTCAATAACGACAAGAAAGCCTGGGGCGAGAAAATCGGCATGACCCATTTCGTCAATCCATCTGAAGTCGGGGATGACCTGGTGGCGCATCTGGTGGAGCTGACCGGCGGCGGCGCGGATTACAGTTTTGAGTGCATCGGCAACACCAATGTCATGCGGCAAGCGCTGGAATGCTGCCACAAGGGCTGGGGTGAAAGCATCATCATTGGCGTGGCGGGCGCCGGGCAGGAAATTTCCACCCGTCCGTTCCAGCTTGTCACGGGGCGCAGCTGGCGCGGCACCGCCTTTGGTGGCGCCCGCGGGCGGACCGATGTGCCAAAAATTGTCGACTGGTACATGGAAGGGAAAATTGATATCGACCCGATGATCACCCACACCATGCCGCTTGAAGACATCAACAAAGGCTTTGATCTTATGCACAGTGGCGAAAGCATCCGCTCTGTGGTGATCTACTAAGCCTGGGTTAAAAGGAAACGCAAATGGACATCATCGCAGAGAACGCCCTCCACGGGGGGCGTCATCTCGTTATCCGCCACGACAGCACGGTGACATCAACGCCGATGGAACTGGCGATTTTCATCCCCCCGGGGGAAGGGCCGTTCCCGTGCCTTTATTACCTGTCGGGGCTGACCTGCACCTGGGAAAACGCCGCCACCAAAGCCGGCGCGCAAGCCTTTGCGGCGCAGGCCGGGCTGGTGCTGGTGTTCCCTGACACTTCCCCCCGCGGGGATAATGTCGCTGATGATGAGGCGTTTTCGCTCGGCAAGGGCGCCGGGTATTACATGACGGCAACGCAAGCGCCATGGGCGCCGCATTACCAGATGGACCGTTACATCACGGAAGAATTGCCGCAAGTGGTGGCCGCCCATGCGGATATTGACCATGATCGTTGCGGCATCACGGGGCATTCCATGGGGGGGCATGGCGCCTTGTCGCTGGCGATGAAGAACCCC
>JAGWAQ010000033.1:2080-2753 GCA_021296375.1 Alphaproteobacteria bacterium | reverse complement strand
GGCGGCAAGGATGCGGAACTTTTTGATGTCTGCGCCTTGATGGCCAGCCATGGCTGGAGCGGCGATATACTGGTGGATCAAGGGGCGGCGGATAATTTCAAGGATGACCACCTGATGCCCCATCGCCTGCAGGCGGCGGCGGAAGCCAATGGCATTGATCTCACCCTGCGGTTGCAGGACGGCTATGACCATTCCTACTGGTTTGTCGCAAGCTTTATCGCCGATCACATCAACTGGCACAGCGCGCGCTTGCGCTAGCATTCACAGGGGGGAGTTTCGGCTGATGGCGGATTGGGATTACATCATCATCGGGTCAGGCTCCGCGGGGTCGGCCATGGCGTACCGCTTGGGGGAAGACGGCAAAACCCGCGTGCTGGTGCTGGAATTTGGCGGCACCGATGCCGGCCCGTTCATCCAGATGCCCGCCGCCCTGTCCTACCCCATGAACATGAAAACCTATGACTGGGAATACCTCGCCGAGCCGGACGACGGGCTTGGGGGGCGACGTCTTGTCTGCCCCCGCGGCAAGGTCATTGGCGGGTCCTCCTCCATCAACGGCATGATCTATGTGCGCGGCAACCCCGGCGATTACCAGCATTGGGAGCAAAGCGGCGCGAAAGGCTGGGGCTATGCTGATGTCCTGCCCTATTTCAAGCGCATGGAACACGCCCAT
>JAGWAQ010000033.1:0-2049 GCA_021296375.1 Alphaproteobacteria bacterium | reverse complement strand
GGGCGGTCCGGCCCGTTGCATGTGACCCGCGGCAAGCGCGACAACCCCTTGCATGACGCGTTTGTTGAGGCGGCGACGCAAGCCGGTTACAGCGCGACGGCGGATTACAACGGTTATCGGCAGGAAGGTTTCGGGGCGGCGGACATGACGGTCTATCAAGGCCGCCGCTGGTCTGCCGCCAACGCTTACCTGAAACCGGCGCTCAAGCGCGGCAACGTCAGGCTCGTGACGCGGGCGCGGGTTGACCGCATCCTGTTTGACGGCACCCGCGCTGTTGGCGTGCGCTACCACCACAAAGGTCAGGTGATCGACGCCCATGTGACGCGTGAAGTGGTGTGCGCGGCGGGGGCGATCAACTCGCCGCAAATCCTCCAGCGGTCGGGGGTTGGCCCGGCGGCATTGCTGAAATCCCATGGCATCACCCCGATTGTTGATCGCGCCGGGGTGGGGGAAAACCTGCAAGACCATCTGGAGGTGTATTTCCAGCTCCAGTGCCTGCAGCCGATCACGCTTTATAAATACCTGAACCTGTTTTCAAAAGCCCGCATCGGGGCGCAATGGCTGTTCACCAAAACCGGCCCGGGGACGACCAATCATTTTGAAACCCTGGGCTTTATCCGTTCCGACAAGGGCATCGAATACCCTGATATTCAATACCATTTCCTGCCCGTGGCGATCCGTTATGATGGCACCGCGCCCTCCGAAGGCCACGGGTTCCAGCTTCATGTCGGGCCGATGCGCTCGAAATCCCGCGGCCATGTCCGCATCCGCTCGAACCGGGCGGAGGACGCGCCGGAGATCAAGTTCAATTACATGAGCCATCCTGATGATTGGGCGGAGTTCCGCAAATGCATCCGCCTGAGCCGCGAGATCCTGCATCAACCGGCGATGGACCCGTTCCGCGGCAAGGAGATCCAGCCCGGGGATGACGCGACGTCAGACGAGGCGATCGACGCTTTCATCCGTGACCATGCCGAAAGCGCCTAGCACCCTTGCGGCACCATGCGCATGGGGGACGCGGCGGACGATACCGCGGTGGTTGACCCGCAATGCCGGGTCATCGGGGTTGAGGGGTTGCGGGTTGCCGACAGCTCGATCTTCCCGCGCATCACGAATGGCAACCTGAACGCGCCGTCCATCATGACGGGGGAAAAGGCCGCCGACCATATCCTCGGCCGAACGCCGCTCCCCCGCGCTAATGACGTTCCGTTTCATCATGAGAAGTGGCAGACGGACCAGCGTTAGGTGTCGGGTTTGTCGGGGTTTTTTTGAAGAAACCCCTGATGGATTCGATCAAGGGTGGCGTGAACTTGACTTTGCTCATGATCATCAGTTTTGTGGCAAGGCTGTTTTCCAGCGTTGTGTTGATGTATTCCTCTTTAATGCGTCTTCCAACAAGGTCATCAGCTTTGGCGAAGTAGAACGCAATCCGGGCTTCAAGAAGGATCTGGTGGATCGCCTCCTGCTCCATGATTTCGGCCTTGTTGTGCTGCTGGATAAGGAAGCCCAACCCCCATGTCCCTAAAGCCAGCACGATTGAGATGAAAGTGACTTTGGGCAATAAATTGATGATTTGTGCTGTTCCCGATGCGATGGGAGCTTTACATGCCGTGGACCACTCGGGGTTCCAATCGCAAAAAATTTGCGGCAGGAAAAACACCGCCACCAGCGCGATCAAACTAATGGAGAACAGGATAAAACCCCAGATAATAAATTTCTGATATTTGTTTTTTCGCTGACGATAGTATCGTTCCAGCTTTTCCAACTCTTTTGTGTCGCTAAACTGACCAACTTGTTTTTCAAAATTTTCTTTTGCGCTTTCGCTTAACTTATTTAGTTGGTTTTCGATTTTTTGTTGTGTTTGTAAAGCAAGCTCAGAAATGACTCGTCCTGCACGCGTATTCTGATCATCGGGGTTCAGCCTAATGGCTTTATCCAGATCCTTGATGGCCTCTTGGTGCTTGCCCAACTTACTTTTGATAAATCCGCGATTGCTCCAGATTAGGGCATTTTTGGGGTCAAGTCTGATGGCTTCATCCAAATCATTGA
>JAGWAQ010000204.1 GCA_021296375.1 Alphaproteobacteria bacterium | reverse complement strand
GTGACGGAAGACACACCTGAGGTCTTTGAACGTGACAGCGAGCTGCCCCATGTCATGGACCCCGGCGGGGAAAGCTATTTGCGGCAGGAAGGGCGCGGCATTTGCATCGGGTTTTATGAACAGGCCTGCGACCCCTGGGCCGTCGACGGCACCCCCTGGGATTTCGGGCATGAACTTCTCGACAACAAGCTAGACCGGATTTCGCAATCGGTTGAATTTGCCTATCGGCGTTTTCCGGTTCTGCAACGTGCCGGCATCAAGACCATCATCAACGGGCCGTTCACCTTCGCGCCTGATGGCAACCCACTGGTGGGGCCCGTGCCCGGGGTGCGTAATTACTGGTCGGCCTGCGCTGTCATGGCGGGGTTCAGCCAAGGTGGCGGCGTCGGGCTGTCGCTGGCGGAATGGATGATCGAAGGCGAGCCTTCGCGTGATGTTTTTGCCATGGATGTCGCGCGGTTCGGGAGCTGGATCACCCCCGGTTACACCCGGGTCAAGGTGGTCGAGAATTACCAGCGGCGGTTTTCCGTCAGCTACCCGAATGAAGAACTGCCTGCCGCGCGGCCGTTCCAGACGACCCCGGCCTATGATATCTGGAAAGATCAACGGGCGGTGTTTGGCTCGGCTTATGGCATGGAAGCGGTCAATTATTTTGCGCCGGAAGGGGAGCCGCTCTATGAAACCCCATCGTTTCGGCGGTCCAATGCCTTTGCGGCAACCGCCGCTGAAGTCCATGCGGTGCGAACCCATGTTGGCCTAAACGAGATTCACAATTTTGGCAAATATCGCGTCACCGGCCAGGGGGCTCGGGCGTGGCTTGATGTCATCATGGCGGGGCGGGTGCCGAAACTTGGCCGCTTGTCCTTGACGCCGATGCTCAGCCCCAAGGGCAAGCTGATCGGGGATTTCACCATCTCGGCGCTGGCGGAAGATGAATTTCAGTTGACGGCATCCTACGGGGCGCAGGGTTTCCATATGCGCTGGTTCATGGACCATCTGCCAGCGGAAGGGGTGCAGATCGAGAATATCTCCACCCGCCGCGTCGGGTTCCAGATCGCCGGGCCAAAAGCCAGAGACCTGCTGGCGAAAGTCGCCCATGGGGATGTGTCGGCGGGCCAATTCCGGTTCATGGATGTCCGCTATCTTGATATCGGCCTGACTCGCGCTTTGGTGCAGCGCGTGTCCTATACCGGTGATCTGGGCTATGAGATTTATGTCGACGCTGATGATCAACGCGCGCTCTATCATACCCTGGCGGAAGCCGGGGCAGAATTTGGCCTCAAGCCGTTTGGCATGCGCGCCATGATGAGCCTGCGCCTCGATAAGTTCTTCGGGTCATGGATGCGGGAGTTTGGCCCCGATTACATGCCTGCTGAAACCGGCATGGACCGTTTTGTGTCTTATGATAAACCGCCGGAGTTCATCGGCAAATCAGCGGCAATCGCCGAACGTGACGCTGGCCCCGCCCGCCGCATCTGCGCCTTTGAGGTGGATGCGCTTGATGCTGATGTGGTGGCCTATGAACCGATCTGGATCAAGGGCAAGGTGGAAGGGTTCTGCACATCGGGCGGATATTCGCATTACGCTCAAAAATCCATTGCGCTGGGGTTTGTGCCCCTGGGCCTGATCAAGGAAGGGCTTGAGGTTGAGATTGAAATTCTGGGGGAAATGCGTCCGGCAAAGTTGATCACTCGTCCGTTGTTTGATGACGATGGCGCACGGATGCGAGGGTAACGTGATGAACATTCTTGTCACCGGCCACGCCGGGTTTATCGGCCAGCACATGATGGCAAGACTCACCGCCCTTGGCCATGCGGTCGAGGGGTATGAGTGGGATGAACAGCTTTTCCCTGAGGTAGAGGGGCTGGACGCGGTCATCCATCTTGGCGCGATCAGCGCCACCACTTACCCTGATCTCGAGCAGATCATGCGGCAGAATTACGATTTTTCCGTGCGGCTGCTGCATGCCTGTATTGATCATCAGGTGCCGTTTCAATACGCTTCAAGCGCCAGCGTTTATGGCCAGACGACGCATTTCACGGAAGACGGCGTCCTGGCCCCCCAAAGCTATTACGCCTGGACGAAATACCTGTTTGATCGCTATGCCCGGGATTACCTTGACCGCGGCATTGCGGTGACTGGCCTGCGGTATTTTAATGTCTTTGGTCATAGCGGCGAGGAGCATAAGGGCGGCATGTCCAGCCCTTACCACAAGTTCCGTGAGCAGGCGGTCAGCACCGGGGCCATCAAGCTGTTCCGCAACAGTGATCAGTACCTGCGGGATTTCGTC
>JAGWAQ010000032.1:8890-33389 GCA_021296375.1 Alphaproteobacteria bacterium | reverse complement strand
GAGCGGCGGCTTCCGCCGCCGTGTCGCGCCGCCAGTTGTCCTTATAGGCTTTTTTCCCTTCAGGTGAGCCTGGCAACGCCCCCATGGGGTAAACCTCGATGATCTCGTGGCTGACGGTGTCACGGGCGACATTAAACCAGCGGCGGCAACCAGCGGCATGACGCCAGCGTTCCAGGAACACCCCTTTCGGGTTGTCGCGCAGGAACAGGTAATCCGCAAATTCCGCGTCGGTGATGCTGTTTTCGATCAGGGGGCGGGCGATATGGGCTTCGCCAGCGCAGGTGAATTCCGCCTCTTCCCGATCACCGCAAAATGGGCAAGCAATGTTCAACATGATAAATCTCCATTTCGCTCGGGGTTAGTGGGCAACACCGGCGGCGCCGTGTTCGTCGATCAGAAGACCGGTCTGGAACCGGTCAAGGCTATAAGGCGCGGCGATCTTGTTCGGCCGGTCATTGGCGATCAGGTCAGCAAACACATGGCCGGACCCCGGGGTCGCCTTGAACCCCCCTGTTCCCCAACCGCAGTTGAAGAACAGCCCCTTGACGTCGGTCTTTGAAATGATCGGTGAAGCGTCAGGGCAAGTGTCAACGATGCCGCCCCAATGGCGCAGCATCCGCAGGCGCGACAGAATCGGGAACAGCTCAACCGCCGCCGCCAGCATATGTTCCGGCACCGGGAAGGACCCGCGCTGGGCGTAGGAGTTGTATTTATCCACCCCGGCCCCCAGCACCATTTCGCCCTTGTCGGACTGGCTGATGTACATATGCACGGCGTTTGACATGATGACGGTGTCGAGTTCAGGCTTGATGGGCTCCGACACCAGCGCCTGCAAAGGACGGCTGGCGATCGGCAAGCGGATGCCCGCCATACCGGCCAGAACAGAGCAATGCCCCGCCACGACGCAACCGACTTTTTTCGACTTGATGAACCCTTTGGTGGTTTCAACGCCAACGATCTGGTCGCCCTCGCGCTTCAGCCCCGTGACTTCGCAGTTCTGGATGATATCCACCCCAAGGTCATCGGCGGCACGGGCATAGCCCCAGGCGACGGCATCGTGACGGGCGGTGCCGCCCCGCTTTTGCAGGAAGCCGCCCATCACCGGATGGCGTATCGACTGGTCGATGTTAATGATTGGCACCAGTTTCTTGATTTCATCTGGCCCCAGCACTTCACTGTCGATGCCATTAAGGCGGATGGCGTGCACGCGGCGGGACATTTCGCGCAGCTCACCCCAGCTGTGGGCAATGGTCAGCACCCCGCGTTGCGAGAACATCAGGTTAAAGTTCAGATCCTGGGTCAGGCCTTCCCAGAGCTTCAGCGCATGGTCATAGATCGCCGCGCTTTCATCCCACATGTAATTGGAACGAATGATGGTGGTGTTGCGGCCGGTGTTGCCGCCGCCCAGCCAGCCCTTTTCGACGACGGCGATATTGGTCATGCCATGGACAGATGCAAGGTAATACGCGGTCGCCAGCCCATGGCCGCCGCCGCCGACGATCACGGCGTCATATTCTTTTTTTGGTTCAGGCGCACGCCAGGCCCGCTGCCAGTCCTGATGATAGGACGCGGCGTTGCGTGCCAGCGAGAAAATCGAGTACTTGGGCTTGCCCCCCGGCAGGCCGGTGACACCACGATCAGGTTTCTGTGCCATGACGCACCTCCAAACAAAATCAGCTCACTATTAAAAACAGCTCAAAATTAAAATCAGCTCAAATATTAATGCACCAAAACAGTTTTTACCGATGACCAAAACCGTTTTGGCTGACGTTCCAATGTGACGAAAAACCGCCATTTAACCTATCTTCACGGCGACACGGGTTTGACCCCTGACGACAATTCCGCCTGTCCTGATTTAACTACCACATTCCGTCGTGGCGGTGGTGGAATTTCAGCCCGAATCATGACCTGCGACATTATAACCCCACTGTTCTGCCGGGCGGTGTTTTCGGGGATGGAATTGTTGCCAAATCAAGGGCGGCCTCTATAGTTAATCAAAGCAACATTACCATAATCTTCGATGGAGGATGCCATGCCCGTGCTGAATACGATTGCTGATCGCCATGATGAAATGACGGCCTGGCGCCATGCCTTGCACGCCCACCCTGAACTGGGGTTCGAGGAGCATTGGACATCGGATTTCATTGCCGAAAAGCTCGCCTCTTTCGGGGTTGAGGTGCATCGCGGCATGGCGGGGACAGGTGTTGTCGGCATTATTCGCGGTCAGGGCGACAGCGGCAAAATGATCGGCCTGCGGGCGGATATCGACGCCCTGCCGATGCAGGAAGACAATGCTTTTGACCATAAATCCACCATTGACGGGCGGATGCATGCTTGCGGCCACGATGGCCACACCACGATGCTGTTGGGGGCGGCTCAATATCTCGCTGAAACCCGCAATTTTGATGGCGCGGTGGCGCTCATCTTCCAGCCCGCCGAAGAAGGCGGCGGCGGCGGCAAAGTCATGATCGATGACGGTTTGTTCACGGAATTTGACGTTGATACCGTCTGGGGCATGCACAACTGGCCGGGGGTGGATGTCGGCAAAGCGGTGGTTCAGCGCGGGCCTTCCATGGCGGCGGCGGATGTCTTTCGCATCACCATCACCGGCAAAGGCGGGCATGCCGCCATGCCGCATTCAACCGTCGACACGATTCCCGCAGGAGCGGCGGTGGTCAATGCCTTGCAGACGATCGTCTCGCGTCAGGTTGACCCCCTTGACCCGGCGGTGGTGTCGGTGACGCAGTTCCACGCTGGCACGACCCATAACGTCATTTCTGATACCGCGGAGATCGAAGGCACGGCGCGTTATGTCCGCCATGAAACCGGCGCTTTTATCCATGACCGCATCAAGCATATTGCCATGACGGTGGCCCAAGCCCACGGATGCACCGCCAGTTTTGCCTGGGAGCCCGGTTACCCCCCCACCATCAATCACCCTGAAGAAGCCAATCGCGCCGCCGCTATTGTCGAGCAGGTGATGGGCCCGTCATCGGTGATTTTTGATGCCCCGCCGTCCATGGCATCGGAGGATTTCTCCTACATGCTTGAGCAAAAGCCCGGCGCCTACATCTGGCTGGGGGCGGGGGAAGGCAAGCTTGGCTGCATGCTCCATAACACCGGCTATGACTTCAATGACGAGCTGCTGCCCGTTGGCGCCAGCTTCTGGGTCAATCTGGTGGAATCCGAATTGCCCCGTTAATTTTCACGGCAATCGCCACTTTGCTTGCGGCTTTCCTGCCTACGTGCTTGTCACCGGACTTTCGCCAGCTCGCTCCAGCGCGTGGTGTAGGCGGGGGATTTGAACCGCGCCCGCATCCGCCAGCGTTCGGTGTTCAGCACCCGCCGCCCCTGCGCGCCGGTGCGGGGTTTCGGTGCCAATCCTTCAGCGGCGTGGAACAACGTGCCTTGCCCCATGGCGGCGTTGACCTGGTCCAGCACCGCCATTCGCCGTGACTGCTGGGCGCGGGTGACGTCGGGGGCGGGGTCAGGGTTAAACAGGCTGATCTGCCCGCCGTCCTGATCGGTCAGGTCGGTCAGCATCACCCCGGCTTTATGGTAACGGTAGCCCGGCCGGTAGAGATGGCGGATGGCGCTGGTGGCGGCACGGATCAGGCTGGCGGTGTCATCAGTGGCGTCATCAAACCCCACCATGGCGGCGTTGCTGTATTGCGGGTCATCCTTGCGGAACCGGTTGGTGCGGATAAAGACGTAAATTCCGCCGGCGCGGCTGTGCTGGCGGCGCAGTTTTTCCGCGGCGCGCGCGGTGTAGCTGGCAATCGCCTCTTCAAGGCTCTGGCAATCCGCCACCATGGTGCCGAAACTGCGGGAGGACATGATGCTCTGTTTCGGCTGGACTTCGTCCAGCGTCAGGCAGGACTGGCCGTTGAGTTCATGGACGATGCGTTCCCCCACGACCGATAAAGCCTGGCGGATTTGCCGCGGGCTGGCGCGTTGCAATTCCAGCGCCGTGCCAATGCCCAGCGCCCGCAACCGCGCCCCCCAGCGTTTTGAAATGCCCCAGATATCCTCGATCTCAATATCCCCCAGAATGCGCGTCATGAGTTGCGGGTCGGTCATCATATAGACGCCGTCGGGGGTGTATTTCTTGGCGATGCGATTGGCCAGTTTCGCCAGTGTCTTGGTGGGGGCAATGCCGACGGACACCGGAATCCCTGTCCATTGCCGCACCGCCTGGCGCAGGTTGCGCATATGTTGCGGCAAGCTGGCGGGGTCAAACCCTGTCAGGCCCAGAAACGCCTCGTCAATCGAATAGACCTCAACGTCAGGGGTGAACTGTTCCATGGTTTTCATGACTCGCGCCGACATATCGCCATAGAGCGCGTAATTTGACGAAAACACATTGATTTTATGCCGCCGCATCATGCCGTCATATTCATGCAATGGCGCGCCCATGGGAACGCCGAGGGCTTTCGCTTCGTCAGACCGGGCGATCACGCAACCGTCGTTATTCGACAGCACCACCACCGGCTTGCCGTTCAGATGAGGGGCGAACACCCGTTCGCAAGAGGCGTAGAAATTGTTGCAATCCACAAGGGCATAAAGAGGCATGACAACACCATAAAGGTCAAACAAACAAAAGAGGCCGCCCAACACCAAGAGGCCGGTTTGGCCAAAGCAGGCTCTGGCCACGGGGAAGGAATGAAAAAACTAAAACACCTGAAACACCTGATCAGGGGGGGGATTGCCCCCTTGGAGGGTCAGACCTGATGAATAACGCTGGTGACGACACCCCAGATCACCATGTCGTTGTCATCGGCAATGGGGATCGGGGCATAGGCGTCATTTTCCGGCATCAGGAAGGTTTGGGTTTTGGTGCGGTTCAGCCGCTTGACCGTCAATTGCCCTTCCACGGCGGCAATGATGATCTTGCCGTTGCGCGGCTCAATGCTGCGGTCCACCACCAGAATATCATCTTCATGAATGCCGGCCTTGATCATGGAATCGCCGCTCACCCGCACAAAAAATGTCGCCGACGGGTGCTTGATCAAATGCTCGTTCAGGTCAAGACTGCCTTCAAGATGATCATCGGCAGGGGACGGGAAACCCGCCGCCACGGAACAGCTGAACAAGGGCAGGGGCTTGGTGCCGGTTTTCACGAAATTCAGCACCTGATCCACCATGCTGACGGGGATTCGCACCGCTTTTGTCGGCTCACCATACGGGCCCTGGCCTTTCGGCCGACCTGCCCCGGGGCGGGCGCCGCCACGACCGGTCTTGCCTGGGGGCAAACGGGTGACATTGTTCCCCCCCGTGACGGAAGGTTCAGGGGTGGTTTGCGCTGAAGTTTTAACTGGAGTTTTAACTGGAGTTTTAATTGGAGTTTTAATTGGCGGGGTCATCTCGGGCCTCCATCGGTTCATCAAATTTATCTTGATTAGAATATCGTACAAATATCAAAAATCAAGCGGTTTTGACGGCAGGAGAATCCGGCGGAGAATCCCACGGGGCATCACATGGAGAATTTTACGGAAAACCGTAATGAATACTGTATCATAAATCGGATAGGGCCGATGTCAATGGCGGGGCGGGATGCTGATGATCTTGACATTGCCCGTCGGCTCGCCTTTCCTGTGTTGGATAAAACGACGCGTAAACGGGGGCCATAATGACCACACGAGCAATTATCCATCACGGCGGGTGCCATTGCGGCGGCGTTAAATTTGAATGCTATGCCGAGGTCGCGGGCGCCCTGGTTTGCCATTGTTACGATTGCATGAAGACCATCGGCGCCAGCATTGTCGCCAGCACCATCAGCCTTGATGACATCGCCATCACCGCGACAACCCTGAAATGGTACCGCAGTTCCGCGATTGCCGAACGCGGTTTTTGCACGGAATGCGGGGGGTCAATGTTCTACAAGCCCGACCATGGCCACCGCGTGTCGATCTGCCTCGGGATGTTTGATGATGCGGAAAACCTGTCCTGCCGCGGCCAGATTTATGGCCATGCCCACCCGGGGTTCATGAGCCTGCCCCATGATATCCCTCATGTTGATGAGGCTTATCAAGGCGGCAAGGTGGTGGATAACGTCAGCCCGCAATAGGGGGGGCGTCTAGACATGCGGGGCCCAGACTTGCGGGGCCCAGACTTTCGAGGGCCAGACTTTCGCCGTCCGGAATTTCCGCGTCTAGACTTGCGGGGATGGCACGGCGATGCAGGCCATGCCGGATTGCAGCAATTCAACGCAGGCTTCACGGGCGCGATCTTCATCAAACCCGTGGAACTGGACTTGCCAGAAGGTCACCGATCCATAGACAACCGGCCGAAGTTTGGCGGGCTGGCGGCTCAGGATATCCCGTGCCGCTTGCCGGGCGTCGCGGGCGGCAAGATGGGCGTTCGCCCGGCGGGAAAAGCTGCCGACCTGAATCCCCCAGTTTGACGGGTCCGGTGCCCGTGCCACCACCGGGTCATCGAGGGCAGGCAAATCGGTGGATGTGTCGGGCTTGGGCGGCGGTGTCCTGGCGGCAAAGACAGCAACCGTCCGCGGCCGTTTTGGCGGCACCTTGACGCGATCCTGCTTGGCGGGGCGCACGACAGGGCCTTTGAATTTCGGCAATTTCCGGAACTGCTTGTCGAGCAGATAGATCATGTGCTTGTTGCGCGAGGCGCCGGACCGCCCCCCGAACACCACCCCAACAAGACGGGTGCCGTCACGTTCGACGGTGGCGATCAGGTTAAAGCCCGAGGCGCGGATATAGCCGGTCTTGATGCCATCGGTGCCACGAAACTGCGACAGCAGCTTGTTGTGGTTTTTGTATTTCTTGCCGCGATAGGAAAACCGCTGGGTCTTGAAGAAATGAAAATACTGCGGGAAATCCTTGCGGATCGCCACCGCCAGCCGCGCCATGTCGCGGGCGGTGGAGCGCTGTTTTGAATGCGGCAAGCCCGACGCGTTGCGGAAGGTCGTGCGGCTCATCCCCAGGGCGCGGGCCTTGCGGGTCATTTTCTTGGCGAATTCACGTTCCGTGCCGCCGAGATGTTCAGAGATGACCGTCGCGGCGTCATTGGCGGATTTCGTCACCAGCGCCAGCAAGGCGTCCTTGACGGCAATGGTGGAGCCGACCCGAAGCCCGAGTTTTGATGGCGACCGCCCTGCCGCCACACGGCTGACTTTCATGCGGGTGTCCATGGTCACCCGGCCTTCATCAAGCGCTTCAAACAACAGGTAAAGCGTCATCACCTTGGTAAGGGACGCCGGGTAGAGCTGCTTGTCGGC
The DNA here is from genome assembly GCA_021296375.1 of Alphaproteobacteria bacterium. Classification (GTDB taxonomy): domain Bacteria; phylum Pseudomonadota; class Alphaproteobacteria; order Puniceispirillales; family UBA1172; genus JAGWAQ01. The sequence continues at coordinate 26,149 of JAGWAQ010000032.1, read as the reverse complement.
GGAACGGGAATACAGCACTTCCCCCGTGGTTTCATTAACGACGATCGAGGCGTAACGGGCGAAAGAAGGCTGTGGTGCGAACACCACAGCCAGGAGAATAATTATCGGGAGGAAAAAATCTTTGGTTTTCATCATATCAGTGTTGGCTGCTCGGTGAAAACCATCTACCACATGCGCTTAATTTAATAACACTACCACAAGATACGGTAGGTGTAAACAACTCCGCCACATCTTGTAGAGCGACATCTTGTAGAGAATGTCCACATTCTCTGCGCCGCCATGATGGCATCTGCCTTTGCGCCTGTTTTGTCATGAATTTTCACCCTTTGGGGGTTTTATTCTGCCATTAAGCCACAATATAGTTAAGTATGAAAACAACACGAACACAAGATCTCAAGATGGTGCGGCGGGAGCCCGTGATGCAGGCGGCCCAGAACGATAACCATGACCCTGATATGGGTCTGGCCACCAAAACCCGCCCGAAGACCAAGAAACCGGCGATGTATAAGGTCATTATGCTGAATGATGACTACACGCCGATGGAATTCGTCGTGCTGGTGTTGCAGGAATTTTTCCGCAAGACTCAGGAAGAAGCCACCAATATCATGCTGCATGTGCATCAGCGCGGGGTTGGGGTGTGCGGCGTTTACACCTATGAAGTGGCTGAAACAAAAGCAACCCAGGTGATGGAACTGGCGCGTAAAAACCAGCATCCCCTGCAGTTGCAACTGGAAAAGGAATAACCTGATGTTATCCCAGGAACTTGAAGATACTCTCCGTCGTGCCATGGGGCTGGCTTCTGAAAAAGGCCATGAGTTCGCGACCCTTGAGCATTTGCTGCTGGCCCTGACGGAAGACAGCGACGCGCTCGAAGTGCTGGTCGCCTGTGATGTTGATGTCAATGAGCTGAAAAGCGAGCTGACCAGCCATCTTGAGGATACCCTTGCCAGCATTTCCGGCAGTAAGGTTGACACCCAGCCGACCACCAGTTTCCAGCGCGTGCTTCAGCGCGCGGTGATCCATACGCAATCGTCAGGCCAGGATGCTGCCACCGGCGCCAATGTGCTGATCGCGCTGTTCGCTGAACAGGAAAGCCACGCCGTCTGGACGCTGGAATCCCAGGACATGTCACGGCTTGATGCGGTCAGCTACATCAGCCACGGGATCGCCAAGAATGCCGCCTTTAGTGGCGCCGCCCGCCCTGCTGACGGGGCGGAAGCGACGGCTGATGAGGTCAATGCCAAGGAAAACGCCCTTGCGACCTATGCCGTTGACTTGAACCAGAAAGCCCGCGACGGCAAGATCGACCCGTTGATCGGCCGCCACGCGGAGGTCGATCGCGCCATTCAGGTGTTGTGCCGCCGCACCAAAAACAACCCCCTTCTGGTGGGGGACAGCGGTGTTGGCAAAACCGCCATCGCCGAAGGTCTGGCCAAGAAAATCACCGAATCCGACGTCCCTGATGTCTTGGCGGAAGCGAAGATTTACTCTCTTGATATGGGGGCTTTGCTGGCGGGAACTCGCTATCGCGGGGATTTCGAGGAACGCCTGAAAGCCGTCATGCAAGAGGTGGCGGAAGATGACCAGGCGATTCTTTTCATTGATGAAATCCACACCATCATCGGCGCTGGCGCGACGTCAGGCGGGGCCATGGACGCGTCCAATCTGCTCAAGCCGGCCTTGCAGGAAGGGACATTGCGCTGCATCGGTTCCACCACCTACAAGGAGTTTCGCGGCTGGTTTGAAAAAGACCGTGCCTTGTCCCGCCGGTTCCAGAAGATCGACGTCAATGAGCCGAGTGTCGCCGATACGGTGAAAATTCTGTCGGGCCTTAAATCCACCTATGAAGACCATCATGATGTGCGCTTCACGCAAGCGGCGTTGAAATCAGCGGTGGAATTGTCGGCGCGCTACATCAGCGACCGCAAATTGCCCGACAAGGCGATTGACGTGATTGACGAGGCGGCCTCAGCCCAGATGCTGGTGGCGCCATCGCGCCGCAAGAAAGTCATCGGCGCTAAAGAGATCGAAACCACCATCGCCACCATGGCGCGCATCCCGCCGCGCAGTGTCAGTCGCGACGACAAGCAGGCGTTGGCCAGTCTTGAGGATGATCTTAAGCGCATGGTCTATGGCCAGGATAACGCCATCACGGCCTTGTCTTCGGCCATCAAGCTTGCGCGCGCGGGCTTGCGGGAGCCGGAAAAGCCGGTCGGCAATTACCTCTTCAGCGGCCCCACAGGGGTCGGCAAAACAGAAGTCGCGCGCCAGCTTTCCGACAGTCTTGGCATCAAGCTTATCCGTTTTGACATGTCGGAATACATGGAACGTCATTCGGTTTCACGGCTGATCGGCGCGCCTCCGGGCTATGTCGGGTTTGACCAGGGGGGGCTGCTCACCGACGCCGTGGACCAGACCCCTCATGCGGTGCTGCTGCTTGACGAGATCGAAAAAGCCCATCCCGATATCTTCAATCTGCTGCTGCAGGTGATGGATAACGGTCGCCTGACCGACCACAACGGCAAGACCATTGATTTCCGCAATGTCGTGATCATCATGACGACCAACGCCGGTGCAGCCCAGCTCAGCAAACAGGCGATCGGCTTTGGCCGCGGGGTGAATGCCGGCGCGGATACCGAGGCGATTGAAAAAACCTTCACGCCGGAGTTCCGCAATCGTCTGGACGCCATTATTCCGTTTGCCAATCTGGCGCCGGAAGTGGTCCGCAAGGTGGTGGATAAATTTGTCCTCCAGCTTGAAGCGCAACTGGCGGATCGCGGGGTGACGATTACCCTCAGCCCATCGGCGCGGGATTGGCTGGCGGAACGGGGGTATGAACCGGCGTTTGGCGCGCGTCCGTTGGGCCGCGTCGTGCAGGAACATGTTAAGAAGCCGCTGGCGGAAGAACTGCTGTTCGGCAACCTGACCGATGGCGGCACGGCAATGGTCGATACCATGGCCCCTGACGCTGATGGTGATGTCCCGGGGCTGGTGGTGACGGCGGCGGAAGCGCCCCAAAAATCAGCCAAGGCGCCATCGGGCAAAACCCGCAAGCCAAAGGTCAAGGCGCCTGAAGGTGCTTAAGAAGGGCGCTTAAGGCTGGTGGTCTCCTGAGGCGTCCTTGCGGTAAGGAGACCAGCCGTCAAGCTCCTTGATCTCACGATCAACCTGAAGAGCTTCCCGGCGGGTGAAATCAGCGATCACCCGGGCAAACTCTTCATGGGGAATATAGTGGGATGAATAGGTCGGCACCGGCGCATAGCCGCGCTGGACCTTGTGCAGCCCCTGCGCCCCCGCCTCAACCGTCGTGAGGCCGCGGGCAATCGCAAAATCAATCGCCTGGTAATAACAGGTCTCGAAATGCAGGAACGGGCGGTCATCAAGACAGCCCCAGTTGCGGCCATACAGCGTGTCCGTGCCGATGAAATTGAGCGCACCGGCGATCATCTCGCCCTCATCTTCCGCCATCACCAGCAGCACGCGATCCGCCATGGTCTGGCTGATGATGTCAAAGAATTCGCGCGTCAGGTAGGCGCCGCCCCATTTCTTTTCGATGGTGGCGAGGTAGAACTGGTAGAACCGGTCCCAATGCGCTGGCGTCAGGTCATCCCCCGTCAGGTGATGAAAACGCAGCCCCTGCATTTCCCGCCGTTCGCGGCGGATGGTCTTGCGTTTGCGCGCCGCCATCAGCCCCAGGAAATCATCAAAATGATCAAAACCCTGATTGCGCCAGTGGAACTGCACCCCCTTGCGGTTGATCCAGCGCGGGTCTTGGCGGTTCAGCCCCTCCGTCTCACCACCGCTCAGGAAGGTGATGTGCAGGCTTGACAGGTTCATGGCATCGGTCGCTTCGATCGCGCCATGGGCGAGGGCGATAAAGGCGGCATCAGGGTCAGGGCTGTCGATCAGCAATCGCTGGCCCGGCACCGGCGAGAACGGGATGGCGGATTGCGCTTTCGGGTAATACTGCCCCCCCGCCCGTTGCCAGGCGTTAGCCCAGGAATGGTCAAAGACATATTCACCATAGGAATGGGATTTGATGTAAAGCGGCATGACGCCATGGATACGGCCATCAGCATCGGTCAGGGTGAGGTGACGTGGCATCCAGCCGGTATCGGCAATGGCGGAACCACTGTCTTCCATGGCTTTCAGCAGGGCGTGGGATTGCAACGGGTTGGCTGGCCCGGCGCAACGGTCCCAGTCATCGGCGGGGATCACGTTGATGCTGTCGTTAAGCGTGATGCGCCAGTCGGGGGAGGCTTCCCCGGCGTCATCACTAAAACCGCCTGCCTGTCGTTCATCATCCATGATTATGATGTATCACAAACCGGCAGGCGGACAAGGTGGGTGCGGCGATTAAGCCTCGATTTCGAAGATGCCTTCGATTTCAACAACACAGCCGAGCGGCAGGGCGCTGGCGCCAACCGCGAAACGCGAATGGCGACCGGCATCACCGAACACCTCAACCATCAGGTCAGAAGCGGCGTTGATGACTTTCGGCTGCATCGTGAAGGACGGCTGGCTGGCGACAAACCCCCCCAGCTTGACGACACGCTTGACCTTGTCGAGATCACCGCCGGTGGCGGTCTTCAGTTGCGCCAGCAGGTTAATGGCGCATTTGCGCGCTTCGGCGATGGCGTCATCTTCGGTAACGGTGCCATCACCAACCGTGCCGGTGATCGCCAACTCCCCCCCCGCCATGGGGATCTGGCCTGAAATCATCACCAGATTGCCGGTGATGACCCAGGGCAGGTAATTGGCCGCCGGGGCAGGGGCGTCGGGAAGATCAATGCCAAGTTCAGCAAGGCGCGCGTCGATTTGTCCAGCCATGGGTATCTCCTTCAAGAAAATGGCGTTACGAAAAAAGGGTGGGGATTTCGCCCCACCCTTTGTCTTTAGGTTGTTCGGTTGCCGTCGTCCAGCATTAACTGCAGCCGGTGGTGGACCCGCAGGTGTTGCACTTCAGGCAGGTGCCGTTGCGGACCAGGGTGAAGTTGCCGCATTCGCCGCAATTCTCGCCCTCATAGCCTTGCATCTTGGCCTGCTGGACACGGGTGGCCGTGTCCGTGGCGGCGCCACTGACCGCGCTTGACGCCGCGCCGGGCCGCTGACATGACCGGCGCTTGCGGCGCGTCGTCCTGCTCGACCTCAACAGCCTCGCCGCCCGCGGTCCGCAACAGGACAATGTTGCGGTTGCGAACAAAGCCGGAGCTGATGGTGGCTTTCGCCAGGTCAGACTGGCTTTCACCGGCGCCGGTGGTGCTGGCGTCCAGATCATCAGGATTAACGTGACCGAGATCATTGCGATCAAGATAGGAGATCGCCAGTTCACGGAAGATGTAATCCAGGATCGAGGTCGACATTTTGATCATGTCATTGCCCTGCACCATGCCTTGCGGTTCAAACCGGGTGAAGGTGTAGGCTTCGACATATTCTTCCAGCGGCACGCCGTACTGAAGGCCGATGGAAACCGCGATGGCAAAATTGTTCATCAGCGAGCGGAAGGCGGCGCCTTCTTTATGCATATCGATGAACAGCTCACCCAGCTTGCCGTCTTCATATTCGCCGGTCCGCAGGTAGACCTTATGCCCCCCGACCACGGCTTTCTGGGTGTAGCCCTTGCGGCGATCAGGCAGCTTGTGGCGGGTGGTGACAAACCGCTCGACGATTTTCTCGACGATGCGGGTGGCCTGTGCCGCCGCTGGCGCTTCCATCAGCTCTTCGACCTCGTCCATATCGTCGTCTTCCACCAGGGCGGCGGACAACGGCTGCGAGAGTTTCGAGCCATCACGATAGAGCGCGTTGGCCTTGATCCCGAGGCGCCAGGACAGCATGTAGGCTTCGCCGCAATCTTCAACCGTGGCGGAGTTCGGCATGTTGATGGTCTTGGAGATCGCGCCGGAGATGAACGGCTGGGCCGCCGCCATCATGGTGATGTGGCTGTCCACGCTCAGGAAGCGCTTGCCGAGGCGACCACAAGGGTTGGCGCAATCAAATACCGGCAGATGCTCATCCTTCAGGTGCGGAGCGCCTTCAAGCGTCATCGCGCCGCAGACATGGGTGTTGGCATGCTCGATCTCGTCTTTCGAGAAACCGAGTTCAGCCAGCATGTCAAAGTTGAAGTCATTCAGCTGCTCGTCGCTGAAGCCCAGCACGTCACGGCAGAACTCATCACCAAGGCTGAAGCGGTTGAACGCAAACTTGATGTCAAAAGCCGACTTCAGCGCATCTTTCAGCTTGCCCAGCACATCACCGGTAAAGCCCTTGTCCTTCAGGGCATTGATGCTGATGGACTGGCAGTTATCAAGGCTGCCATTGCCGACGGCGTAACGGATGATGTCATCAATCTGGTCGTCCTTGTAGCCCATGTTGGCGAGCGCTTCCGGCACGACACGGTTGATGATCTTGAAATACCCGCCGCCCGCAAGCTTCTTGAACTTGACGATGGCAAAGTCAGGCTCAATCCCCGTCGTGTCGCAATCCATGACCAGGCCAATGGTGCCGGTTGGGGCGATAACGGTGGATTGCGCGTTGCGGTAGCCGTGCTTTTCGCCCAGCTCAAGCGCCTTGTCCCAGGCCGCCGCCGCCGCTTCCGGCAGACGGGCGTCAGGGCAATCGCTGGCTTTCAGCGGCACCGGCAGAACCGACAGGTCTTCGTAGCCCGCCGCTTCACCATGGGCGGCGCGGCGATGGTTGCGGATCACCCGCAGCATATGGGCGGCGTTTTCCTTGTAGCGCGGGAAGGCCCCCAGCTCACTGGCGATTTCAGCAGATGTGGCGTAAGCGACACCGGTCATGATCGCGGTCAGGGAAGCGCAGATCGCCCGCCCTTCGTCACTGTCATAGGAATGGCCAGCCGCCATCAGCAGCCCGCCAATATTGGCGTAACCAAGCCCAAGGGTGCGGTAGTCATAGGACAATTGGGCAATTTCCTTGGACGGGAACTGCGCCATCAGCACGGAAATCTCGAGCGTCAGTGTCCAGAACCGGCAAGCGTGTTGATAGGCCTCGATGTTGAACGACTTGTCGTCGTTGCGGAACTGCATCAGGTTCATGGACGCCAGGTTGCAGGCGGTGTCATCAAGGAACATGTATTCCGAACACGGGTTGGACGCGTTGATGCGGCCGCCTTCAGGGCAGGTGTGCCATTCGTTGATGGTGGTGTCGTACTGCAGGCCCGGGTCAGCGCAAGCCCAGGCGGCATAGGCAATCTTGTCCCACAGCTCCTTGGCGTTGATGGTTTCGCTTACCTTGCCATCGGTGCGGCGGATCAGCTCCCATTCGCTGTTGTCCAGCACCTTTTGCAGGTAGTCGTTGGTGACACGCACAGAGTTGTTGGAATTCTGGCCGGACACCGTCAGGTAGGCTTCGGAATCCCAGTCGGTGTCATAGGTCTTGAATTCGATTTCCGTAAAGCCCTGTTCAGCAAACTGGATGACCCGCTGGAGGTAGTTTTCCGGAATCATGGATTTGCGCGCCGCAAGGATGGCCTTTTTCAGCGGCTTGTTGGTCTTGGCGGAAAAGCGGTCCTCAAGGGCGACGCTGTCATCGGTGCAAGCGGCCATGACGGCGTTCATGTGTTCTTTCGCCAGCTTTGAGCCAGCAACCAGCGCCGCGACCTTCTGCTCTTCGACGACCTTCCAGTCGACATAGGCCAGAATATCAGGGTGATCGATATCAACCGTCACCATCTTGGCGGCGCGGCGGGTGGTGCCGCCGGATTTAATGGCGCCGGCGGCGCGATCACCAATCCGCAGGAAGCTCATCAAGCCGGAGGATTTGCCGCCACCAGCCAGAGGCTCGGTTTCCCCCCGCAGGCGCGAGAAGTTGGTGCCGGTGCCGGAGCCGTATTTGAACAGCCGGGCTTCCCGCACCCACAAGTCCATGATGCCGCCTTCATTGACGAGGTCATCATTAATGGACTGGATAAAGCAGGCATGGGGCTGGGGGTGTTCGTAAGCGGAATTGGAGCGCGTCAGCTTGCCGGATTTGAAATCGACATAATAATGGCCCTGACCGGCGCCATCGACACCATAGGCCCAGTGCAGGCCGGTGTTGAACCATTGCGGTGAGTTCGGCGCCGCCATCTGCATGGCCAGCATGTAGCGCATTTCGTCAAAATAGGTCTGGGCATCCGCTTCTGATGAGAAGTAGCCGCCTTTCCAGCCCCAATATGTCCATGTGCCCGCCAGGCGATCGTAAACCTGTTTCGCGGATGTTTCCCCAACCATCCGTTCATCTTCAGGCAGTTTTTCCAGCGCCTTTTCGTCAGCCACAGAACGCCACAGCCAAGACGGCACGGCGTTTTCTTCCACTTTTTTCAGCCGCGCCGGCACACCAGCCTTGCGGAAATACTTCTGGGCGAGGATATCCGTCGCCACTTGCGAGAAATGCTCGGGCACTTCAACATTTTCAGCTTTGAAGACCACGGTGCCGTCAGGATTACGGATCTCACTGGTCGAGTGGGTCCATGACATGGCGTCGTAGGGGGAGGTGTTTGGCTTGGTAAAATGGCGGTTTAGTTTCATTAGGGATACCCTTGTTTTTACACGTTCTTTACACAATTAATGCGGGATAATTGGGAGCGATTTCTCATCTTCACACCCATATGTTGTATTCATATCCCCCTAAGCTACATGATATTGGGGTTGGATGCCAAGTGCCAATGTGGCAATTTTTGGCCTAATGAACATTTTTTTTGGGGCCGCCCAACCGAGCGCCGTTCACGCCCCGGCTGGACGGAACTGACGGTGGCGCCAGCAGAAGACGCCCCCAATGGGGAAACCCCAGGCTTTCCGGCTTCGGGCGCAGATTCTGCCATGGATTCTGAAATTCCAGGGGTTCGTTTATGGACAAGCCCAACCCCATGAGGTATTGATAGGCTTCAGCCATTCAAGTGATGTGGACGGCCTGATCGCCAACAGAAGTAGACGCCAACAGAAGACGCCAACAGAAGACGTCAACAGAGGACGCCGAGAGAGTAAGCTGATGAACATCGTCTCCCGAATTCTTATTGCCATGTCGAGCCGTCATATCGGCACCGATGTCCACGGCAACCATTATTATGAGAGCCGCAAAGCCAGCCGCGGCGGTAAGCTGAAGCGTTTTGTCGTCTATCAGGGGCAACCTGAAGCCAGCAAGGTGCCTGCCGATTGGCATGGCTGGCTGCATTACACCGAAGACACACCGCCACCTGAAGGCGGCTACCCTCGCCGGTCCTGGCAGAAAGATCATCTGCCCAACCTGACGGGGACCATCCACGCCCATCGCCCGGCGGGCCATTTGCTGGCGGGCGGCAAGCGCAAGCCTGCCACGGGTGATTACGAAGCCTGGAAACCGGAGTAAACTGATGTCACGAAATACCATTGAAACGGTCATGGGTGCTGTTGTTTTGCTGGTGGCAGGGGTGTTTTTGTGGGTGGCGTATTCCGTCACCAATATCCAGTCCTCTGACGGCATTGAGCTGTCGGCGGAATTTGGCGCCATCGGCTCGCTCAACATTGGTGATGATGTGCGGATTTCCGGCATCAAGGTGGGCAAGGTGATCGCCGCTGATCTTGACGCCAAGACCTTTACGGCAAAAGTCACCATGTCGATTGATGAGCGGATTGCCCTGCCATCTGATTCCGCGGCGCGCATCGCCTCATCGTCCTTGCTGGGCGGCAGTCACATTGAACTGATGCCAGGCTTTGAAGAAGACAGCCTGGCGGCCGGTGACATGATTTACGACACCCGTGATCCGGTTAACCTGACCGATCTTCTCGGCAAGGCCGTGTTCTCAGGCAGCGGCGGAGCTGATGGCCAGGACGGCTAGGTTTTTCCCGCCGTTCATCGCGGCAATTCTGCTGATGACCTTCAGCACCACCGCCCGTGCCGAATGGGTCGAGGGATCGGTCGGCAGTCTTCAGGCGCTTGATAAAATCACCGCGCGCATTTCCACCCTTGAGTTCACGGTCGGGGAGGCAACCCGTTTTGGCTCCCTGCAAATCATCATCCATTCCTGCCGGTTTCGGCCGCCGACAATGGCGCCGGAACACGCCGCGCTGATGGAAATCCGCACCATTGATCATCATGATGTGGTGTCGCGCGAAACGATCTTTCAGGGCTGGATGTTCGCCTCAAGCCCGGCCTTGAACGCCCTTGAACACCCGGTTTATGACGTGTCGGTATTGGCCTGCAAAAAAGATTGAACCATGGCCATATCCTGCGGCCCTTGCGGCAGTTTGGCGTCCACCATCATGGCTTCACCCAGCCGTATTTTGAACTCATCACGCGGAATTTCCTGAACCCCGAATTGCTCGAGATGGGGGTTGGTGAATTGCGTGTCGAGCAAGGTGTAGCCGCCCGCCACCAGCCGCGCCATCAAATGCACCAGCGCGATCTTTGACGCGTCAGTGGCGCGACTGAACATCGACTCGCCAAAGAACGCGCCTTTCAGCGCAACGCCATAAAGCCCCCCCACCAGCACATCTTTGCCATTGACCGTTTGCCAGGCTTCGATGGAATGGGAAAAACCGTAACGGTGCAGGGCGCAATACAATTGCCGGATCTTCGGGTTGATCCAGCTTTCGGTGCGGTCATCCGTCAACTCGCGGCAGGCGTCGATCACCGCGTCAAAAGCGGTATTGACCTTGATGGTGTAAGGCTGCTTGCGGATGCGCTTGCGCAAACTGCGGGGGATGTGAACCCCGGCAAGCGGCAGTACCCCCCGCTCATCAGGATCGACGAAGAAAATCCGCTCATCATCATGGGCTTCCGCCATGGGAAAAACGCCCAGCGTATAGGCTTTGATGAGGGTTTCCGGTGAAAGGGCGTGCATAATCTCAGATCATGACGTCAAGCCCCGCCGGCATCAAGAGGCATTGTCTTTGGCGAAAAACTCTTCTTCAAGCCAGCGGATGGTGTAATTGCCGCTGATGATGTCGTCATCCACCACCAGCTTGCGGTGCAGATCAAGCGAGGTTGGCATCGGCTCGATGATGCATTCCTGCAAGGCGCGGCGCAACCGGCTCAGGCAATGCTCACGATCATCCCCATAGACCACCAGCTTGGCGATCAGGCTGTCGTAATAAGGCGGGATGGCGTATCCGGAATTAAGGAAGCTGTCGACGCGAACCCCGGGGCCGCCGGCGGTGTGAAAATTGGTCACCGTGCCAGGGGTGGGGAAGAAGGTTTCAGGGTGTTCAGCGTTGATGCGGCATTCGATGGCATGGCCTTTGAATGTCACCTCATCCTGGGTTACCGACAGTTTTTCCCCGGCGGCAATGCGGATCTGCTCACAGACCAGATCAATACCGGTGATCTCTTCGGTAATGGGGTGTTCCACCTGCAGGCGGGTGTTCATCTCGATGAAGAAAAACTCACCATTCTCGTAAAGGAATTCCATTGTCCCCAGGCCAAGGTAGCCCATTTTGGCGGCGGCTTGCGCGGCGATCGTGCCAATATGGTCACGCTGGGCGCTGTCCAGCACAGGGGATGGCGCCTCTTCCAGCAATTTCTGGTGGCGACGCTGAACCGAACATTCGCGTTCCCCGAGGTGGATGACGTTGCCATGGCTGTCGGCCACCACCTGCACTTCGATATGGCGGGGGTTGTCGAGGTAACGTTCCAGGTAAACCGTGTCGTCGCCAAAGGCGGCTTTCGCTTCGGTGCGGGCGGAGGAAAACGCTTCCGCCAGATCATCGGCCGTGGCGGCGACTTTCATGCCGCGCCCGCCGCCGCCGGAAGCGGCTTTGACAAGAACAGGGTAGCCAACCTCTTCCGCCACGCTGCGGGCCTCGTCGATGGTCGCGACGGCACCATCGGAACCGGGCACCAGCGGCAAGCCGCTGTCAGCGGCGGTGCGTTTGGCTTCAACCTTGTCGCCCATGGCCGTGATATGTTCAATCCGCGGGCCGATAAACGTCAGCCCATGGGCATCCACGACGCGGGCAAAATCAGCGTTTTCGGAAAGGAAACCCACCCCGGGGTGGATGGCATCCGCGCCGGTGATGGTGGCGGCGGTAATGATCGACGGGACGTTGAGGTAGGATTCGCTCGACGGCGCGCCGCCGATGCAAACGCTCTCATCCGCCAGCCGAACATGCATGGCATCAGCGTCAGCGGTGGAATGAACAGCGACGGTCTCAATCCCCATATCGCGGCAGGCCCGCAAGACGCGAAGAGCGACATCACCTCGGTTGGCAATCAGGATTTTTTTGATCATCAGAAAATCCTCTGATTATTCAATGATGACGAGGGCTTCGCCATATTCAACAGGCTGGGCGTTATCGACCAGAATGGCGCTGACCTTGCCCGCCGCTGGCGCGGTGATGGGGTTCATCACTTTCATGGCTTCGATGATCAGCAGGGTTTGGCCAGCCTTGACGCTGTCCCCAACCTTGATGAAATTATCAGCGCCCGGTTCCGGCGCCAGGTAAACTGTCCCCACCATAGGTGACGGCACCATGCCAGGGTGGTCAGCGGCTGGAGCGGCGTTAGCCATGTCGGCGGGGGCCATGTCGGCGGGGGCGACAGGGGCGACAGGGGCGGCAGGGGCGACAGGCGCGCTCACCACCGGGGCGGCGGCACCGCTCGCGCGGCTCAAGCGAATATTGACATCATCGGTGGCGTATTCGAGTTCGACCAGGCCGGTATCATCAAGAATATCGGCAAGTTCACGGACCAATACGGACCCAGTGGATGCACCTGTTGTTTTTTTGGTCATGTCAGCGCTCCTTAGATATGGGATGCCAGGGCGGTCACCGCCAGGCGATAAGACACCGGGCCAAGCCCGGCGATCACCCCCGTGGCAACGCCACTGATGTAGGAGTGATGACGGAACTCTTCCCGTTTGTAAATGTTGGATATATGGACTTCAATGACAGGGGCCTCAACCATCGACAAGGCATCACGGATGGCCACCGACGTATGGGTATAGGCGCCAGCGTTAATGATAATTCCGGCTATTTTGTCATCAATCGCGCGGTGGATCGCTTGCACGATTTCCCCTTCATCGCTCGATTGCATCATGCGGCAGGTCAGGCCATGCAGGGCCGCTTCATCACGGCAAATGCCCTCAATATCCGCAAGGGTGGTGTGGCCATAAATCTCCGGCTGGCGGGTGCCAAGGCGGTCCAGGTTAGGGCCATTGATCACAAGAATTTCAGCTTCGGTTGTCATAATGGCCCCTTTCAGGTGCTGAGTATATCAGCGCAAATCTGGACTGTCACGGGCGCAATCGCGCCACGGTCAGAGGAAATTAGCCTTTTCTGATGGTCAAGATTCGCCATTGCGGATGTCAGCGATTAACGCCTCGATCTGGTCTTTGGGCATGGCGCCGGGGATGAATTCATCTCCGATAACAAACGCCGGGGTGCCGCTGACGCCGAGCGCTTCAGCGGCCTCGCGGTTCTGGCTCAAGATGTCCTGGATGGCATCAGAAGCCGCGATCTCCTGAAGCTCATTTTTATCAAGCCCCAAATCAGCAACGATCTGGTCAAGCGCGGCATCATCAAGCTGGCCCGGCCATTGCATCAGGGCGGCATGCGCCTCGTCGTAACGGCCCAGTTCAGCGGCGGCGAGGCTCAGCATGGCGGCATCATATGAGCTTTGCGACAGAATAGGCATTTCCTTGATCACAACGCGGATGTTGCCATCTGCCTGGACAAGCTCCATCAGCTCGCCAAAAGAGCGTTTGCAATAGCCGCAGTTGTAATCCGAAAACTCATAGATGGTGATGTCGCCATCAGGGTTGCCAAAGACGGTTTTGCCATCATTGGTTTTGACCAGATTAACCGCCTGGGCTTTGCTTTCCTTTTCCTTGTTGATGGAATACTCGCGCACCACCGTCAGGATAAGTTCAGGATTGGCGCGGATATAGGCTTCTATCTGGGCATCAGTTGCGGCGGATTGCCCATTGCCCGGGGACGATGGCACGACGGAGGATTGAAGGGCGGTGGCGATAACGCCGCCAGTCAACAAGGCCCCCAGCACCAGCCCGATGGTGGTGGTGGAAACAGGGGCAGGCGCGGCAACAGGGGCCGGTGTGGCAACAGGGGCCGGTTTGGCAACAGGGGCCGGGGCGGCGGCCGCAGGTTTTGCCGCTTTCTTTGCTTTTGTGGCGGATTTATTGGGGGCGGATTTTTTCGCAGTCGTCATTTCACTTCTCTTTCATGGTTGCATCAGGTGCAGGGTCAAGACCCCGATTGCAGCAGAATATCTGCCGCCAGTCGTTTGTGGATGGCGCTGGCGTCATCATGGGTGGACACGCGTTTGGCCAGTCGTGTCGCCAGTTCGGTATTGCCGACAAGCAGCGCTTCTTCAGCAAGGATCAGGTCCGCATCCGCCAGCCGCCCGACCTTGCCGTAAGCAATGCCCAGCTGGTGTTTGACAAAAGCCCATTCGGGTTCATCCTGAACAGCTTGCTCAAGAATAACAATCGCTTCGTTGAGCGAGGCGTCGTCCCCTTTGATCATTAGGGCGCGGCCCATGGACAGGAAAATCTGCCCCTTGTTGAGGCCCGTCTCCATCAGGCTGATGGCGGTTTTGTAAGCGTCCACGGCGGCCGCCGCTTCCCCTTTGGCCATCAGCACATCGCCAAGAAATTCATGGTAATAGGGGTCGTTCGGCACTTCATCGAGCAGGATCCGCATTTCGTTTTCAGCGCTGTCGACATCAGAAAGCCGGTAAAGGGCGATGGCGCGCTGGTAGGTCGCGGCGGGGCTGTAATCGCCGAAATTATTGGCAAGGGTTGTTTTCGGCGGGTTGGTCCAGGCCAGCAATTTGGTGGTGATGCGCTGGTGCAGCGCCTTCATCCACTGCGGTTCGTCGCGAGGTTCGGTTTCATGATTGTTGATGTGGTCCTGAAACACCGCGCTGCGTTCCTGCGCGCCGGGGTGGGTCAGGTAATAATCAGATTGGCGGCTTTGCGGCAGCACCCGTTGCGCCCCGAGTTTGCGCATCGCCTCCGCCATCGGTTTCAGGGACAGCTCATGCTCTTCCATCAGCTCAATGGCAATTTCATCCGCGACGCCCTCATCCTGGCGTGACCGCGCCAGCACGATCCGCTGACTGCGGTCAACGCCCCCCGCCAGCACCCCGAAAGCGGCATCACCTGCGCCGGAAGCGGAAAGGGCAATCGCCGCCACCGCGCTCAGGATCGAGGCCATGTTGGCGTTTTCAATCACCTCACCACGGCGGGGGATATGGCCAGCGGCAATATGGCCGATCTCATGGGCCAGCACGCCCGCGACTTCCAGCATGCTGTCAGCAGAGGTGATCAACCCGCTGTGCATATAGATCATGTTATCGCCCATAACAAACGCGTTGTACTGGTTGTTGATGACGACGCGAACTTCCATCATGTCGGGGTTAAGGCCAGCGGATTCGGACATCGGGCGGATGATGCGCAACAGCGCGTCTTCGATTTCAGTGTCGCGGATAATGCCGGCCTTTGCCGTGCCAGTCATCATCGTCATGGTCATGGTCAGGGTCAGCGCCAGGGTCATGACAACCGTCGCCATGGTCATCAGTCTTGCCATGACTTTCAAGAAAGCGGAGCTTGTCCATTCACACAAACGCGACATTTAAATTTGATCCTTTGATTGATGTCAGTACTATACGGGAATACCGCAATACCGCCACCATATTTCAACCAAGCTTAGGGTAAAAAAATGGCGCTAAAATGTTCATCCCGTTCTCGTCTTTCATCTTTTATGGTGATGGATGTCATGCAAAAAGCCGCCC
Source organism: Alphaproteobacteria bacterium (assembly GCA_021296375.1). Lineage (GTDB taxonomy): Bacteria > Pseudomonadota > Alphaproteobacteria > Puniceispirillales > UBA1172 > JAGWAQ01. The sequence goes on along the minus strand of JAGWAQ010000032.1, from coordinate 10,423 downwards.
AGATCGAACAGCTCAATCATGATGTCATGCATCTTGAGGTTGGCCAGCCCTCGACCGGCGCGCCAGCGGCGGCATGCCGTGCGATTGTTGACGCGCTCGATGACCCGTCTGCCCACGGCTATACCCTGGCGCTGGGCATCGACCCTCTGCGCAAGGGCATCGCCCGCCATTATGAGCGCGCCTACGGGCTTCAGGTGTCGCCGGAAAATGTCATTGTCACCGTCGGATCGTCGCTCGGGTTCGTGATGGCGTTTCTGACGTGTTTTGAAAATGGCGACCGGATTGCCATGACCAACCCCGGCTATTCCGCTTACCGCAACCTGATGCTGTCGGTCGGGCTTGAGGTGGTGGATCTGCCCGCCGGGGCGGCCCAAAACTGGGTGCCGCGGGTCGAAGACCTGGCCGCCATGGACCCGAAGCCCGAAGGGTTGATCCTCGCCAGCCCGTCGAACCCCACGGGGGTGGTGCTGTCGGCCGATGAATTGGCGGCCATTGCCCGCTGGTGCCATGATAACGACGTGCGCCTGATTTCAGATGAAATTTACCATGGCATCAGTTTTGATGTTGATTGCGCCACGGCATTGGGAAGCTCAAGCTCGGCGATAATCGTCAATTCGTTTTCCAAATATTTTTCCATGACAGGGCATCGCGTCGGCTGGATGATTGTGCCTGATGACCTGATCGACCCCATGGAAAGGCTGGCGCAGAACGCCGTGATTTCCGTCCCGACGCTATCGCAGATCGCCGCCACCGCCGCCATCACCGATGACCATGCCTTGAATGAACTGGAGGGGTATGTCGCGCGCTACCGCACCAATCGCGATGTTCTGCTCGACGGATTGCCGGCGTCGTTTTTGGGCAATGTCGCCCCGGCGCAGGGGGCGTTTTATATTTATGCCGACACCAGCGGCATCAGCGCAAACAGCATCGAACTGGCGGATCGCTTGCTGAAGGAAGCCCATGTGGCGACCACGCCGGGGGCAGATTTCGACCCTGTTGATGGCCATCTGGCCTTGCGCCTGTCCTTTGCGGGGTCAACTGATGACATGAAGGAAGCGGCACGGCGCATCACGGCCTGGGTGCGCGACTACACCAGAAGGGCGTGATCCTGATCCCGGGAAAAAGAGAGGGGTGGGGAGCTTAGCTCCACCACCCTTTTTTCTTGGCAGCAGGTTTGACGTCGCTGACATCCACCACTTCGACAGGGGCGGAGCTGGCGGCGGCACGGCCATCGCCTTCACCGTCATTCCCGGCGTCAGCATCGGTCTTGCCCGCGGCAGCCTTGGGGCTTTTTTCCTTAACCTGCGGGGCGTCGGCATCAGCCGCCGCGGATTTTTTCGCCTTCTTGGCTTTCTTGGCCTTTTTGGCTTTTGGCGCTTTCTTGGCGGAAACCTCAGCGCCGTCCTCGCCTTCCGGCTTGTCGGCCTTGGCTTTGGTCTTGGCGCTGGCCTTTTTGGCTTTCCTGGCTTTTTTGGCGGCAGGTTTGGCGTCGGCATCATCGGCCGTGGCGGCGGCTTCAACTGATGCTTCGGC
>JAGWAQ010000032.1:0-8787 GCA_021296375.1 Alphaproteobacteria bacterium | reverse complement strand
CGCCATCTTGTTCTGGGGCGGCGTTATCTTCACCCGCCTGATCAGATGTTTGATCAGATGTTTGATCTGAAGTTTGGTTGTCATTGGACTCGGCGCCTTCGCCATTGCCATCACGGCGACCGCGACGACGACCGCCACGCTTGCCCCGACGACGACGGCGACGCGGCTTATCCTCATCCTCATCATCACTGCCGGCTTCGGCATTGGGGTGATCGCTTGAACTGTCGCTGTCTTTGGCGGCACTGTCTTTGGCGGGGCCGTCCTTTTGGTCATTGGCTTGTTGCCCACGGCTCCCGTCGCGGCTGCTTCCGTCGCGGTTGCTGTCACGGCCGCCACCACGGCGACGACGGCCGCCTTCACGGCCGCCATCCTGCTGGCGTTGGGACTGGACGGGGCCATCACCAATGCGGATATCGGGCGCGATCAGGCTGTTGTCCTGCTCAAGGGTAATGGTGATGCCAAAACGCTCCTCCATCGCCGCCAGAATATCCCGCTTGTGGTTGAGGATATAAAGGGCGATTTCGGCGTTCATATGGACCTTCAGGTCTTCGCGCTTGTCCTTCAGGGCTTCGGCTTCAATGCCGCGCAGAACCTGAAGAGCGGCGCTTTCAACCGACCGCACCCGGCCGGTGCCATTGCAATGAGGGCAGGTGTTGGTGACGGATTCCGCAAGGCTCGGGCGGAGCCGCTGGCGGGACATTTCAAGCAAGCCGAACTGGCTGATCCCGCCAACCTGGATTCGGGCGCGGTCACTGCGCAACGCATCCTTGAGCTTGCGTTCGACCGCGTTCTGGTTGCGGTTGTTTTCCATATCGATGAAATCGATCACCACCAGGCCAGACAGATCCCGCTGGCGCAATTGCGTGGCGATTTCCTCCGCCGCTTCAAGGTTGGTCTTGAGCGCGGTTTCCTCGATGTTGCGTTCTTTCGTGGCGCGGCCGGAGTTAACGTCAATCGCCACCAGCGCTTCGGTCTGGTTAATGACAAGATAACCGCCGGATTTCAGCGTCACCTGCGGTTCGTGCATGGCCGACAGCATGCTTTCCACCTGATAACGCTGGAACAGCGGCATCGAGGTGTCGTCATAGGCCGTGACCTTTTTGACATGGGTCGGCATGAGGTTTTTCATATGCGTCTTGGCGGCTTTGAAAGCGTCCTCGCCTTCCACCAGGATTTCCTCAACATCAGCGCTGTAGTAATCACGGATGGATCGCTTGACGAGATTGCCTTCTTCATGGATCAGCGCCGGGGCGGTGGATTCCATGGTCAGGTTGCGAATGTCATCCCACTGGCGCGTCAGGTAATTGAAGTCGCGGGTGATCTCCGCCTTGGTGCGTTTCGACCCCGCGGTGCGGACAATCACCGCCATGCCTTTCGGCACATCAAGACCATTGACGATGGTCTTGAGTTTTTTGCGGTCAGCAGGGTTGCTGATCTTTCGGCTTACGCCGCCCCCGTGATAGGTGTTTGGCATCAGCACACAATAGCGCCCCGCCAGGGACAAATAGGTGGTCAGGGCCGCGCCCTTGTTGCCGCGCTCTTCCTTGACGACCTGGATCAGCAGGATCTGGCGACGGGAAATCACCTCCTGGATTTTGTAATGACGGGAGATGTTGGAATGACGGCGGCGTTCTTCACGGGCGTCATGGTCTTCATCGGCGCCATTATCGTCAGCGCCATTGTCATCAGCGCCATCATTATCAGCGGCGTCATTTTCACCGTTATCATCGCCTTGGTTGCTGTTGTCGTCCTTGGCTTTGGCTTTTGATGAACGGCGGCCACGGGAACGCTTGGCGGGCTTTTCTTCCGCCGCGGCTTGAGCGGTTTCTTCGCCTTCAGCCTCTTCACTGATCACCTCTTCGGTGACAGCTTCGGCAATGGTGGTGGCCTCTTCCGCTTCCGCGGAGGCGGCGTCATTATCGGCGCCTTCATTATCAGCGGCGTCATTATCGGCGGCGTCAGCTTCCACAGAGGCGTCGTCGTCATCGTCTTCGGCGCGGGCCTTGGCGGCGCGTTCTTCTTCTTCCGCCATCAATTTTTCTCGGTCTTCCACAGGAATCCGGTAATAATCGGGGTGAATTTCACTGAAGGCGAGAAAACCCTGGCGATTGCCGCCATATTCCACGAACGCCGCTTGCAAGGAAGGCTCAACCCGGGTCACCCGAGCGAGATAGACATTTCCTTTAAGTTGTTTGCGGTGGCTTGTTTCGTAGTCAAAGTCTTCCAGTTTGTTGTTGTTAAGCAGGACAACCCGTGTTTCGTCGCTCTCACGAGCGTCGATGAGCAATTTCTTGGACATAATTAAAACTTTCTTCCGCGCGCTCTGTCGGGCTACCGCCATGATAATGGCAAGCCAGATGAGCCGTCGGATGGTTCAGGGATGAAACCCGCGGCACAGGATCCTGTCCAGATAACAGCACCGGAACAATGTTCCGTGTCGTGGTCTGGGTGATGTCCATAGCCGTCAGCATGGTTTCAGCTTTCGTACTGGCTGGCATTGTCATTCAAATGCCCGCCGGTGGTTATACAGACACGCCGTGGGCCGATTGGGCTTGTCACGTCGTGGTCGATCTGGCCATCATGCTCAGGTCATCCATTGGGGACGCCGTGAGGGAGCTTGGCCAGTTATTCTTGTGTGGCTAAAAATCGTTGAGTTTCAGCCACATTCAGGAAACTCTGCACCTAATATAGTGTGTCTTGAAGTGACTTACAATGAAATTCCATTTTAATCTTAAGCAGATGCGCCCCGGAGGGGTGGTGCTGGCCCATGCCCCTTTGCCTGACATGCCCCCGTTGCTTCACAAGACCCCGTTGCTTCACAAGACCGTTCTCTTGGGGTATGACTTTCTGCACATGCTGTTATGGGCAAGGTGTTGTCGGCATAGCGTCATGAGGTGGAGCCGGGTCGGCGTGGTCATGAGAAGGTGAAGACATTGCTGTTCAGGATGAAGATGGTAAGGGCCTTGCTGGCGGCGATGTCTCACGTTGGGACTCTTGTTGCGGCGCTGATGATGGCGCTGATGATGGCGATGATGATGGTGGGGGCCGCGGCGGCCCCAGCTTTGGCACAGGATAATACCATCACCGGATTGCGCAGTGGCACCGTGACGATCGGCGATGATCAGGCCGCGCGGGTGGTGGTGGAAACCTCTTCACCGGCGGAAGTGTCGATGCTGCTGTTGTCGAACCGTTTCCGCCTGGTGATGGATTTCAGCTCCTCGCGTCTTGATCTTGGGTCGCGCGGCACATCTGGCCCTCTCCAGACCCCGCCGTTGGTGAAATACCGCTACGGCAAGCCTGATGCCATGACCTCACGTCTGGTGATTGACTTGAGCGGCCCCGCCGCGCCGGTGCGGGCGTTTCGTCTTGCCCCTAATGACAAGGGCCATCGTTTTGTTGTCGATTTGCTTGATCGCGGCGAAACCGCGTTCAGGCTGGCGTCAAAAGCGCTGTTGAAAAACCGCAACCAGCCCTTGAATCTCGGGGTTGCCAAAACCCCGGCGGCGCAACCGGTGACCATGCTGATGCCATTGCCGCGTCCGCCTCGCCCGTCGCCGGAACGTGATGCCAACGGGCTGCTGTTGCCGATCCCCCACCCCCTTCGTCAAGGCCGCGCCAGCGCAACCCCGCGGGAGGTGGCGCCGGTGGTGGTGCCAAAATCCTATGCCGAGGGCAACAGCACCTGGGTGGTGTTTATCGATGCTGGTCATGGCGGCAAGGACCCCGGCGCTATTGGCGTCAGTGGCCATCAGGAAAAGACCGTCACCCTTCAGGCCGCGCTTGAACTGGCGAGGCAGTTGAACGCCACGGGTAAAGTCAAGGCGGTGCTGTCACGCGATCACGACACTTTCCATAAACTGCGCAAGCGGATTGATCTGGCGCGGCGGCAAAAGGCTGATGTCTTCATTTCGCTCCATGCCGACGCGGCGGAAAACAGCAAGGCGCGGGGGGTGTCGGTGTTCACGCTATCGGACAAGGCGTCGGATAAAGAGGCGGCGCGGCTGGCGTCACGCGAAAATAAATCGGATTTGATCGGCGGGCCTGACCTCGACACCACGGACCCGGCTGTCACCACCGCGCTGCTGGGGATGTTCCAGCGCGAAAGCATGAACCAGTCGTCGGTGCTGGCAAAAGAGATTATTGATGAGTTTACCGGTCTTCCGACCCCGAAACGAGGGCATCGTTTCGCCGGCTTTGCGGTGCTGAAATCCCCCGATATTCCATCGGTGCTGATCGAAATGGGGTTCCTGACCAATAAATCGGATGAAAAGAAACTGAAAAGCGCGGCCTACCGACGTGATTTGATGGCCCGCATCACCCGGGCGGTGATCCGCTATCTCGAAAACAGCGGCACCTGAAGCATTGCCCCCAAGCAACCCCATTCCCCAAAATAACTAATGAGTTTGCCCGAAGTTTCGGTATGATCACAGAACCGCCATCTTTTATGGTCATGATTGTTTAATATACAGCCACAATATTCAGTCTTCATGCGCGCAGATATACGACCACCACGACGGCCAGGGGCCAAGACATCCCGCAAGGCTGATCACCGCAAGGACAAGCCCGCCAAAAAACGGTCGTCTTGGTTTGTGCGGTTGGTGGTGGCTGTCATCTCGCTCGGGTTTCTGGGGCTGGGGACGGCCATTGGCGGGGTGATCTGGTTGTTCTGGGAATATGGCCGTGATTTGCCGGAATATTATCAGCTGGCGGAATACGAGCCGCCGGTGATGACAAGGGTGCATGCCGGCAATGGCGCGCTATTGGCCGAATACGCCACCCAGCGGCGGGTGTTTGTCCCGATCACGGGGATGCCAAGACCGCTGATTGAAGCGTTTCTTTCAGCTGAAGACAAGGATTTCTACCATCACCCCGGGGTTGACCTGAAAGCCCTGGTGCGGGCCATGGCCACCAATGTTGTCAATATCGGCACTGGCCGCCGCCCCATTGGCGCGTCCACCATCACCCAGCAGGTGGCGAAGAATTTTCTGCTGACCAATGAAGTGTCGGTGGAACGGAAAATCCGCGAAGCTATCCTCGCCATCCGCATGGAACGGGCGTTCACCAAAGATCAGCTGCTGGCTTTGTATCTGAATGAGATTTACCTCGGGTTTGGCAGTTACGGGGTGGCGGCGGCGGCGCTCAATTATTTCGACAAATCGCTCGATACCTTGAGCCTGGCTGAAATGGCCTATCTTGCCGCCTTGCCGAAAGCCCCCAATAATTATCATCCTCGCCGCAAGTACAAAGCCGCGATTGCCCGCCGCAACTGGGTGCTGAAACAGATGGCGCGCAATGGTTACATCACGCTTGAAGAAGCCCGCCGCGCTTCCGCTGAACCCATCACCATCCGGCCACGGTCAGGGGTTGATGGTGCCGATGCGCCGTATTTTGCCGAAGAAGTGCGCCGCCAGATGGTGGATCATTTCGGCGATGACACGTTTTATACCGGCGGCTTGTCGATCCGCACCACCCTTGACCCGGTGCTGCAGGAAATCGCCGATAAAGCGATCATCGAAGGGCTGGAGGCGCTTGATAAACGTCAGGGCTGGCGTGGCCCTGTTGGCCGTTATTCGCCGGATCAGGACATGGAAGACGCGCTCACCACGGCAGGTGAGGTGATGCAAAAAGGCCGTTATGCCGCCCTGGTGGTTTCCGTCACCCCCCGCAAGGCAAAGATTATCCTGCGCAATACCGAAACCGGAACACCGGTGCTGGAGCGCGGCGAAATTCCGTTTGAGCTGGCGGATTGGGCCTATCCCCCGCGGGATGAAAACGGCATTCGCCCCCCGAAGGTGACGTCCTTTGCCGAGGTGGTGAATGTCAATGACATCATCATGGTGCAGCGTCCGCGTGATGTGCCTGACCGCATGGCCAAGCTTGAAAAAGAGATCACGATTGATGACGACACCTGGGCCTTGGGGCAACGGCCATTGGTGCAAGGCGCGCTGGTTGCGCTTGACCCCCATACCGGCCGAGTGCGCGCCATGGTGGGCGGCTACAACGCCAGGGAAAGTGAATTTAACCGCGTCACCCAGGCGCAACGTCAACCGGGTTCCGCCATCAAGCCTTTTGTTTACCTGGCGGCGCTTGACCACGGGTTTTCCCCCACCACCCGTATTCTGGATGCGCCCCTGGTGGTGGATCAGGGCCCGGGGCAGAAAAAATGGAAGCCCGCCAATTACACCCGCAAATTTTATGGCCCCAGCATCATGCGCCTCGGGATTGAGCAATCCCGCAACCTGATGACGGCGCGGTTGGCGATGGCGATTGGCATGCCGAAAGTGCAGGATTACGCCCGAAAATTCGGCATTGATGAAGATATGCCGCCGCTCCTTTCGATGTCCCTTGGGGCAGGGGAAACGACGCTGATGAAGCTGACCGCCGCTTATGGGATGGTGGTTAATGGCGGCTCTTATATTGAACCGTCGATCATTGATCGGGTGCAGGACCGTTACGGCAAAACGGTGATCCGTCATGATGCCCGTCCGTGCCGCAATTGCGCGGTCGAGGATATTTCTGCCGCTGTCTTGCCGCCCGCCATCGAGGACAATCGCCCGAAGGTGACGGACCCCGCTTCCGCCTATCAGATGGTGACGATGCTGGAAGGGGTGATCACCCGCGGGACCGGCCGCCGCATTGGCGCGACAGGGTTTGCGGTGGCGGGCAAGACCGGCACCACCAACGACAACACCAACGCCTGGTTTGTGGGCTTCACCCCTGACCTGGCGGTGGGGGTTTATGTGGGGTATGATCAGCCGCGGCCGTTGGGGAAACGGGAAACCGGCTCGACCGCGGCGGTGCCGATTTTCGCCCAGTTCATTCGTGATGCCATGGCAGGAGAGGCGGCCATCCCGTTCCGCCGCCCTGATGGCGTCAATCTCTTTACCATCAACGCGCTGAATGGGGAACGCGCCCGCGCCGGTGATGATGATGTCATCATCGAGGCGTTCAAGCCAGGCCAGCGTCCCTTGACCCAGGGGGAAAACGCAAGCGTGATTGATGTCCCGGGGGCAGACGACAGACCAGTTGCAGAACCCTTGCAGGGATTGTATTAACAGCCGAACACTTTTCGAGACCAGATCATGCAAGCTGAAACCGAACATAAAATTGATGCCATCCGATCGAGCCTTGCGCTGCTGCGCCAGCATATCGGCTGGGAGGCGGCTTCCGCCCGTCTTGAGGAATTGCGGGTTCAGGCCGAAGACCAGTCGCTGTGGAATGATCAGGACAAAGCCCAAACCGTCATGCGCGAGAAAAACCGCCTTGAAGGGCTGATCGGCGGCGTCCTGAAAATGGACGCTGATCTTGAGGAAGCGATTGAGCTTATCCAGATGGGCGAAGAGGAAGGCGATGCCGAGATCATCACCGAAGCCGAAGCCAGCCTGACGGAACTTGAGGCAGAAGCCGCCCGTCGCCAGCTTGAAAGCCTGCTGTCGGGTGAGGCTGACGGCAATGACTGTTTTATTGAAATCAACGCCGGTGCCGGCGGCACGGAAGCCCAGGACTGGGCGGCAATGCTGCAGCGGATGTACGCCCGCTGGGCCGAAAGCAAAGGCTATAAAGTCGAATATATCGAAGAAAGCGCAGGCGAAGAAGCGGGGCTGAAATCCGTCACCATGCGGTTTAATGGCGACAGCGCCTATGGTTGGCTGAAAACCGAATCCGGCGTTCACCGCCTGGTCCGCATTTCGCCCTATGACAGCTCTGCCCGTCGCCACACCAGTTTCGCCTCGGTCTGGGTTTACCCTGTGGTCGATGACACGATTGAAGTTGAGATCGAGGAAAAAGACCTGCGGATTGACACATATCGCGCGTCAGGGGCAGGGGGACAGCACGTCAATAAAACCGACAGCGCGATCCGCATCACCCACCTGCCGACCAATATCGTGGTGCAGTGCCAGAACGACCGCTCGCAGCACCGCAACCGCGCCACGGCGTTCAATATGCTGAAAGCCCGGCTTTATGAACTTGAACTCCAGCGGCGCGAAGAAGCCGCCAATGAAAACGCGTCAGGCAAGGCGGATATCGGCTGGGGCAACCAGATCAGGTCTTACGTCCTGCACCCTTACCAGATGGTCAAGGACCTGCGCACCCAGGTGGAAAAGGGCAATGCGCAGGGGGTTCTTGATGGTGATATTGACGCCTTTGTGGAAGCCGGGCTTGCCCATAAAGTCGGGTCAAACCGCCACTAGAGAGCTTTGACGGCTTCCAGCACTTCTTCGGCATGGCCGGGAACCTTGACCTTTGGCCAGACCCGCGCCACGGTGCCGTCGCTGGCGATAAGGAAGGTCGCGCGGGTGATCCCCATGTAGGTGCGGCCATACATGGATTTTTCACCCCAGACGCCGAATTGCTCGCAAATATCGCTGTCATCATCAGCACCGAGCGCGCAACTCAGCTCGTGCTTTTCCCGGAACTTGCCTTGCTTGGCGGCTTTGTCCTTGGAAATGCCGATGACCGTCGCGCCAAGGGCATCAAATTCGGATTTCAGTTGCGAGAAGGCAATGGCCTCTTTGGTGCAGCCGGGGGTGTCGGCTTTCGGGAAAAAGAACACCACCACCGGGCCGGTCGCCGTGGCCATGTCAAAATGGCCAGTGTCGGTGGGGATGGAAAATGCCGGGGCTTTATCCCCTTCGTTGATCATGGCGGTCGTCATGGAATGTCCTTTCAAGATGGGCTTGGGGTCGCCGGGGGTGGTTCGGGTCGATCGTGATATGCATATTCCGCATAAAAGCGTTAAAATGCGCACACGAAATTGACGTATTTATGGTATGAAATGTCATCAGC
>JAGWAQ010000203.1:1725-4072 GCA_021296375.1 Alphaproteobacteria bacterium | reverse complement strand
TTCGGGTTCCGCTGCGGGTTCCTTGGCCTGCTCCACATGGAGATCATCCGCGAGCGTTTGTCCCGAGAGTTCAACCTTGAGCTGATCACCACCGCGCCTTCGGTGGTCTATCGCATCAACATGACCGACGGCACCACCCGCGAGCTGCATAACCCTGCCGATATGCCGGAAGTCACCAAGATCAATAATATCGAAGAGCCGTGGATCGAAGCCACCATCATGACGCCTGATGAGTTTTTGGGGCCGGTGCTGACGCTTTGCACCGAACGCCGCGGGGAGCAGATTGACCTGACCTACGCCGGCAGTCGCGCCATGGTGGTCTACCGCCTGCCGCTCAATGAAGTGGTGTTTGATTTCTACGATCGCCTGAAATCCGTGACCAAAGGCTACGCGTCGCTCGATTATCAATTGTCGGAATACCGCGAAGGGGATTTGGTCAAAGTCTCCATCCTCGTCAACGCCGAACCTGTCGACGCTTTGGCCATGATCGTTCACCGCGAACAATCCGAATACCGCGGCCGTCACATCTGTTCACGCCTGAAAGATTTGATCCCGCGCCAGCTCTTCAAGATTGCCCTGCAAGCGGCGATTGGCGGCAAGGTCATTGCGCGCGAAACGGTCGGCGCCTTGCGCAAGGACGTCACCGCGAAATGTTATGGCGGCGACATCAGCCGCAAGAAAAAGCTTCTGGAAAAGCAGAAAGAGGGCAAAAAGCGCATGCGTCAGTTCGGCAATGTCGATATTCCGCAAACGGCGTTCCTTGAAGCCCTCAAGATGGGTGACAATTAACACCGCTTGCCCGTGATCGTCAGGCTTTGACCTTGATCTTTGGCTTGCGCTTGCCAAGCCACCGCCCCAGCAGCGCAAACCCCAGCCCTGACAGCAGGAAGATAGGGGCGGCGTACCAGTTCAGCATGGTGGAAATGATTGGGTGCCACAAGAACGGCTCACACCCGAGGGCGACGATCGCCCCGCAAGGGTCAATATAGCGGCTGACAATGGCTTCCGTCACCTGCAGGCTCGATGGCGCCCAGGCGAACCAGACCTCCCCGATCACGTGCCAGGGGCGGTCATCCGCCATGACATCTTTGTAGGTTGCGGCAAAGCCAAGGGCACCAAGAATAATTGCAAACAGCATAGAGACGTATTTCATAGCCGGATTATGACCACAGTTTCCCGAGCTTGGCAATCGGCTTGCAAACACAATATTGTTATCGGATTGTTATCAGATTGTCATCGGATTGTTACCGGAGAGTTGTTGGGGCTGTCGTTGGGGTTGTTATCGCTCGCGGAAGGGCCGGGGGTTGATGGGGCAGGGGCTTCTTCAGGTGAGGTTTGATCAAGGCTCCTGATGGCGATTTCTTGCGCTTTTGAGGTGTTTTCTTCATTGCATCACGGGCGGAGTTTCGCTATTAAAGGGCATCGCGTTGGAGAGATGGCCGAGCGGCTTAAGGCGCACGCCTGGAAAGCGTGTTGGGGTTCACGCCCCTCGAGGGTTCGAATCCCTCTCTCTCCGCCACGCGGGCCAGCTTGACGCTGTGATGAAATAACGTTTGGGGGGGTGGGTTTTGTCCATCCTCTTTTTTTTTGGCCCCAATTTTTGCCCCTTTTTAATGCGCGGATTTCCATGCCTTTTCTTACTGACCACCGCAAAGATCAAATGGCCTGGGCAATGGTGCTGGTCTGCCCGGGGTTGTTTGTGTCCAATATGCTGGTGGCGCGCGGCATGTCCGGGGTCTTCCCGCCGTTGGCCATGGCGTTTTCCCGCTGGCTGATGGTGGGGATATTGATCACCGCCGCGCTGCTGATGATGCGCCGCCTTGACTGGTCGATCGTTCGCGCGGAAAAGCTTCAGCTTCTGTTTCTGGCCTCTTTGGGGATGGGGCTTTGTGGTGGTCCTGTCTATCTGGCGGGGGAGCTGACCACCGCCACCAATATCGGGCTGATTTACAGCGCCGCGCCGATTTTGATCGCCCTTATTGCCATGATCGCCCTTGGGGAGAAGCTCGGGGTTGTGCAGGGCGCCGGGCTGGTGCTGGGGCTTGTCGGGGTTGTCACCATCATGACCAAAGCGGACCTCGGGGTGCTGGCGCGGCTTGAATTCAATAAAGGTGATTTATGGGTGGTGCTGGCGACCATCAGCTTTTCGGTCTACTCCCTCGGGCTCAAGCATTTCAAGACCCGTTTAAGCCAAATTCAGCGGTTCGGGATGATGGCCCTTGGGGGCGCCATTTGGCACGCGCCGTTTGTGCTGGCGGAGATCACAACCCGTGGCCCCTGGCCCGCCATCACGATCGAGATTCTGGCGGCATTAGGGGTGCTGATCCTGCTGTCGTCGATCGGCGCC
>JAGWAQ010000203.1:0-1677 GCA_021296375.1 Alphaproteobacteria bacterium | reverse complement strand
TACGCGGCGTTGCAGGCGATGTTGCTGTTGGGTGAGGCGATCATGACCCACCATTTGATCGGCGGGGCGTTGATCCTGCCCGGGCTGTGGCTGGCGTCACGCCCCCGCAACCCGCGCTGATATTTCCGCCATTTGTGGCCTCTTAACGGCTCATTATCCTCTTAACGGCCAATTAAAGCCCGATTGAAGGCTCATTAAAGGCCGATTGAAGGCCCATTAAAGGCCCATAGGGTGGCGCGCGCCGTCTACTTGACCCGTTGCTGGGTTGAGCTGTTGAAGAATTTCAGCTGATCAGATGACGCCGTCAGGCCGATTTTCTTGCCGCCCGTGAATTTCGACAAATCCGTTGTTTTGACGATGAATTCCACGCCGCTTTCGGTTTTGCAATGGACGAGCGCGTTTTCACCCAGATTTTCCACCAGATCAGGGGTGGCGGTAACCAGCGCATCCTTGGCGGGGCAGACAACCATATGTTCAGGGCGGATGCCAAGGCGATCGGCGTCACCTTTCAGAAGAGCCTGGCCTTTCTTGGCCAGCTCCGCCGCGCTGAAGAAATTCATCTTCGGGCTGCCGATGAATTGCGCCACGAACATGTTCTGGGGGTCTTCATAAAGCTCGATGGGGGAGCCGATTTGCTCGATATTGCCGCCACGAAGAACGACGATCTTATCGGCCAGGGTCATGGCCTCGACCTGATCGTGGGTAACGTAGATCATGGTCGTGCCAAGACGCTTGTGCAGGCGCGCGATCTCGATGCGGGTCTGGACGCGCAGGGCCGCGTCAAGGTTCGACAGAGGTTCATCAAACAGGAACACATCAGGTTCACGGACAATCGCCCGCCCGATGGCCACACGCTGGCGTTGACCGCCGGAAAGGGCGCGCGGCGTGCGCTCCAGCAGATCGGTGATCTCGAGGATCTCGGCGGCTTTGCGAACCCGCGTTTCAATCTCGTCCTTGGGGGTTTTGGCCTGTTTCAAGCCGAAGGCCATGTTCTTGTAGACCGTCATATGAGGATAAAGCGCATAGGTCTGGAACACCATGGCGACGCCACGTTTGGCGGGGGCCACATCATTGACGACGGTATCACCAATGGCAATGGTCCCGCCTGAAATATCTTCCAGCCCGGCGATCATCCGCAACAAGGTTGACTTGCCGCAACCCGACGGGCCGACAAACACCACAAACTCACCATCCTTGATGTCGAGATCAATACTCTCGATCACCTTGGTGACATCATAGGATTTTGCTACATTTCTGAGGGTTAAGCCTGCCATTTTTGATCCATTCGTTGAATTGCCGCGACAATGCCGGGGACAAAACTGTCAAAACGTTGCGGAAGATCGCCCCAGATTTGCGGGTCAGAGGCGAGGTCTTCTTCTTTCCCGGGCTCGATTTTCGGGGCCAGGGTATCCCAATACGGGTCATGATAGGGGATGCTGCATTGCCCCGTTACTTGTTTGCGGGCGTAAACGATCCATGACGCCACGCTGTCAAAGCCGGCTTCCGGCACAATGCCTTTTTCAAGGCAGGCCTCAAGGGTTGGCTTGACGTAAATTGCCATTTTAGAATAGCCATCCATGCAGATCCGTTCAAGGTTGTCGGAAATGCCCTGATTTTCAAATCGTTTCGCGATTTCAGCAAGATAGCTTCTGGTGTCAAAGGGGATCATATCCCCGA
>JAGWAQ010000031.1 GCA_021296375.1 Alphaproteobacteria bacterium | reverse complement strand
TGTCGCCGCTGAATTGCGGCGCTGTCTTAACGGGCGCTGATGTCGACGTATTTCCGTTCCGCAGGCCCTGTGTAGAGCTGGCGCGGGCGGCCGATGCGCTGTTGGGGGTCTTCGATCATTTCTTTCCACTGCGACACCCAGCCGACGGTCCGCGCGACGGCGAACAGCACGGTGAACATGGAGGTCGGGAAGCCCATGGCCTTCAGGATAATGCCTGAATAAAAATCGACATTGGGGTAGAGCTTCTTCTCGATGAAATACTCATCCTTGAGGGCGATGTCCTCGAGTTCCATGGCAAGGTCGAGCAAGGGTTCATCCTTGATGCCGAGCTTGTTCAGCACGTCATGGCAAGACTGGCGCATGACCTTGGCGCGGGGGTCGAAGTTCTTGTAAACGCGGTGGCCAAAGCCAAACAGACGGAACGGGTCGTCCTTGTCACGGGGTTTTTTAATGTATTCAGGGATGCGGCTGCGATCACCGATTTCACTCAGCATATTCAGCACCGCTTCATTGGCGCCGCCATGGGCTGGCCCCCAAAGGGCGGCGATACCCGCGGCAATGCAGGCAAACGGGTTGGCACCCGATGACCCCGCCAGACGAACGGTTGAGGTCGAGGCGTTCTGTTCATGGTCAGCGTGGAGAATAAGGATTTTATCCATGGCATCGGCCAGCACCGGGTCCACCACATAATCTTCCGTTGGCACGCCAAAGCACATCTGCAGGAAGTTTTCGGAATAGCTCAGGTTATTGCGGGGGTAGTTGAACGGCTGGCCGAGGGAATATTTGAACGCCATGGCGGCAAGGGTCGGCATCTTGGCGATCAGGCGGCGGGACGCGACCATCCGCTGGAACGGGTCATTGATGTCGGTGGAATCATGGTAGAAGGCCGACAGCGCGCCGGTGACGCCACAAAGAATGGCCATGGGGTGGGCGTCACGACGGAAGCCGCGGAAGAAGGTGTTGAGCTGCTCATGCACCATGGTGTGGTGGGTGATGGCGTGGTCAAATTCTTCTTTTTCTGTTTTCGTCGGCAACTCACCGTTCAAGAGAAGAAAGGCAACTTCAAGAAAATCGCTTTTTTCCGCCAGTTCATCGATCGAATAGCCGCCATGCATCAGCTGGCCAAGCTCACCGTCGATATAAGTCAGGCTGGATTTGCAGGCGCCGGTCATCCCGTAGCCGGGGTCAAAGGAAAAATGCTTGGTGCCGCTGTAGAGCGCACGAATATCAATAACAGATGGCCCCGTGGTGCCGTCAAGAACAGGCAATTCAACGGCTTCGCCAGTCTGGTTATTTGTCAGTGTAAAGCTCGGTGGGTTTTGGTTTTCGGCCATGACAAATTATCCTTGAATTAAAGGTGAAATCTAGCTTCTGCCTAGACTGGGGGACACCACATGTATAGACGCATTTGTTATTTTTTGCAATTGCCTTCAATACGTTTTCGCAACACGGCCGGGCCCAGGCTTGCGGCGATCATGACAATATCAGGCGTTTGTTTCATTCCTGTGACAGCGGCACGCAAGCAAGGGCCAATATCGCGCATTTTCAAATTATTTTGATCAAGCCAGCCGCCGAGCCATGTTTTCAATTCTTCAGGCGTCATGTCACCATCAGGCAGGTCCGCCGCGAATTGATGCAAACGGGCGCAGGCGTCGTCATCAAGCAGGGGCTTTGCGTCATCATCAAGGGCCGGGACGTCATCATGGGTGGCAAACCCGCCGATCTTTGGCAGGTCCCCCAGCAATTGCGCGCGTTCGGCAAAAGCTGGCGCAAGCATGGTCAGCCGCTCGATGATATGGGCAGGCGCATCCTTGCCCTCAAGAATCAACCCCGCCAGGGCTTCGGGCGTCATTGACCGAATGTAATGGGCGTTAAGAGAGGTCAGCTTGTCGGTGTCAAATCGTGCCGGCGCCTTACCAATGCCGTCAAACCCGAACCAGGATATCGCGTCATCGCGGCTGATGATCTCGTCATCACCATGGCTCCACCCGAGTTTCAGCAAATAATTGCACATCGCGTCGGGCAGGAACCCCATGTCGCGATAGGCGGTGGCGGAAAGGGCGCCATGGCGTTTCGACAGTTTCGCGCCATCGGCCCCGTGAATAAGAGGGATATGGGCGTAATGGGGGGTCTCCCATCCCATGGCCTCGATGATCTTGATCTGGCGAAACGCGTTGTTGAGGTGGTCATCACCGCGGATCACATGGGTGATGCCCATGTCGTGGTCATCCACCACCACCGCCAGCATATAGGTGGGGCTGCCATCGCCGCGCAGCATGACAAGGTCATCAAGCGTGCTGTGGGCGACGGTCACATCACCCTGGACGCCATCTGAAATGGTGGTTTCGCCATCGAGCGGCATTTTGAGCCGCACGGTGTAAGGGCGATCCGGCGCCGTGGCGGGGTCAGCGTCGCGCCAGGGGCTGGTGATTTTCTGCCCTGTTGAACGCGCCTCTTCCCGCATGGCGGCAAGCTCTTCTGGCGTCAGGTAACAGCGGTAGGCATGGCCGGCCTTCAGCAACTCCTCGGCGACGTCAATATGGCGCGGGGCGCGGGCCGATTGGCTGACGGCGTCACCATCACCATCAAGCCCCAGCCAGTTCAGCCCGTCATGAATCGCGGCCACCGCTTCGGGGGTGGATCGCTCAAGATCAGTGTCTTCGATTCTGAGCAAATACCGCCCGCCATGACGACGCGCAAAGAGATAATTGAACAAGGCCGTGCGCGCGCCTCCAATATGGAGGAAACCGGTTGGCGATGGGGCAAAACGTGTGACGACGCTCATAAAGATTTAACCTTTTTCAAGCATACTGAAGAGATGATGAGTTTTATCATGAAGACGACGGACTGGACAGACCCAAATCACGGCCCCAAATCACGGCCCCGAAGAATGGCCCCGAATAATGGCCCCGAAGAATGGCAATAAACATGCAAGCTGAAACCCCGCCCCCGCCAGCGTCATCTCCCCCAAGGGTAAGCCTGACCATGGCCGGGCTGCTGATGCTGGGTATAGCGTTCGGGCAGATCGTGCCATGGGCAGGGTATGGCCCTCTTGCCCTACTGGCGGCGGCGGGGTGGATTGTTGTGGCGATCAAAGGCCACCGGTTCGGCATGACCCTGGGCATGGTCACCGTGCCGTTTCTGGCAGGGGCGGTGTTGATCACCATCTCCGGGGGTTCGCCTGTCGCCCCGAAGGTTGAGGCGGCTTCCGGCATTTCCCTTTCAGGTGAGGTGGTGATGGCGGAAGTGATGACGAAATCCCGTCAGCGCATCCGCTTGCGCGGGGCAGAAGGGCAGGGTGGTGATCTGCGCCTGATCACTTCGCGTCACGCGCCGGTTGTTGAGCCGGGGGATGTCATCACGGGGCGGGCGCGCCTTCAGCCGCCGCTCCCGCAACTGATCCCCGGCGGGTTTGATTTCACCGCCCATGCCCATCGCCACGGCTATGTCGCGACAGGTTTTATCGATGACATCAAGCTGACCGGCCGCTCCCGTCCGTCGCTGGTGGCGCGCTTGCGCTATGGCGTGCAAACCCGGCTTTATCATCATCTTGATGATGGTCCAGCGGCGATCGCTTCTGCGGTGCTGGTGGGGTTGCGCGGCGGCATTACGCCTGAGCTTCGGGAAGCTTTTCGCGGCTCGGGCCTTGCGCATCTGCTGGCGATATCAGGTCTTCACATGGCGTTGTTCTGGGGCAGTGTGGTGGCCGCTTTCAGGGCCGGGCTGGCGTTGATGCCGTCGTTTTCCTCGCGGCATTCGTCGCTCAAACTCGCGACCATGGCGGCGGCCCCTTTTGGGTTATTTTATCTTGTTCTTTCCGGCATGCCGATCAGCGCCATCCGCGCGTTTCTGATGCTGGCTTTGGTGATGGTGGCGATCCTGCTGACGCGGCGCGGCTTCACCCTTCATCACGTCGCCCTTGTTGCCATGGGGATTCTCGTCATCTCTCCTGAAAGCCTGTTCCTGCCCGCTTTCCAGATGTCATTCGCGGCGGTGTTTGCGCTGGTGGCGGGGTGGATGGCGATCATCAGGTCAGGCTGGACGTCAAGCCGCGTCCCGCGACTGTTGCGTTACCTTGGCGGGATCATGATGGGGTCGGTGCTGGCGTCCTTCGCTTCGGCGCCTTTCGTCATCCATCATTTTGGCGTCACCACCATGTGGTCTGTTCTGGCCAATATCCTCGGCATTCCGCTGATGGGGATGGTGATTATCCCGTTTGGCGCATTGGCGCTGGTGGTGATGCCCCTCGGGCTTGAGGGGGTGCCGCTTGCTGTCATGGCATGGGGACTTGAAGGGGTGATCACCGCCAGTGAATATTTCTCAACCCTGCCGTTGTCCCGGCTTGCCCTGCCGCCACCTTCGGGGCTGGTGCTGATATTGATGACCGCCGCCATGATCACCCTTGTGGTGGGGCGGCCGTGGGCATGGCGTTACCGCGCCACGGTGCCAGCGGCTTGCCTGGTTCTTGCGGGCGTCATCTGGGCCGTGACCCCGCTGCCGTTTGTGGCCATGACCGCGCTTCATGGGCGGGTGGTGGCGGCGATCACCTTACCGTCAGGGGAGGTTGTGTTTAGCCGCAAGTCGCTCGACCCGTTCACGCGAAATATCCTGACGCGACCATTGGGCAAGGCGGATGGCGTCTACATCGGGGATGTGGATTGCACGGAATGCGGGCGGGGCTGGTCGATCATCACGGCCGAAGGCGGGATAAAGGTGGCGGTGGTCTGGCGTCGTCATGGCTTGACCACAGCCTGCGGGAAGAGTGACCTGGTGCTGAGTTTGGTGGCGGCGGATTACCCCTGCCGCCGTGGCGCGCCGATAATTGACCGTGATGATATCGCCCGCAAAGGCGGCGTGACCATCACCAATGATAACGGCGAGATCAGGATAACCCATGTTGACAACAGGGCATCTTATGACAAGAGGATATCCCATGACAACAGGGCATCTTATGTCACCGCCGGAGGGGCGCGTTCCTCAAGCTTGCCATCAAAGGGTGGTCAGTAATTGCGCAGAAGCCCCGCCAGACGCCCTTGCACCTGCACACGGTCAGGGCCAAAGATGCGGGTTTCGTAAGCGGCGTTGGCCGGTTCAAGGGCGATGCTTTCCCCCTTGCGGCGGAACCGCTTTAACGTCGCCTCTTCCTGGTCAACAAGGGCGACAACAATATCGCCGGTCTGGGCAGTGTCGCGGCGTTCAATGATGACCGTGTCGCCATCAAGAATACCGGCTTCAATCATGGAATCGCCCTCGATCTCAAGCGCGTAATAATCCCCGCGACCGATCATATCCATGGGCAGATCAACAAACCGAGTGGGGTCTGAAATCGCCTCGATCGGGGTGCCGGCGGCGATCTTGCCAAGGAAGGGAACCGAAGTGGCGTCAGCCGCAGGGGGGTCGATTTCCGCATTGGCGGAGGGTTCTGCTGCGGTGTGCTGGAGCGCCGGGTTCGGCTGGAGTGCAGAACCGTCAGGGTATTTCAGGACTTCGATGGCGCGGGCACGGTTCGGCAAGCCGCGGATGTAGCCACGTTCCTCAAGCCCTGTCAACAACCGGTGGATGCCGGATTTCGATTTCAGCTCCATGGCCTCGCACAGCTCTTCAAAGCTGGGCGGCACATCATGCTGGCTGAAATGGTCGATCAGCACGCTGAGCATGCGTTTTTGTTGTTGCGTGAGCATGGGACACCCCCGTCGGTTCATGTCATGATCATGTTTTGTTCTACATATATTCTCATCAAAAGGCAAGGCTGTTCTCATCAAAAGGGGGGCAGTTCTGGCTTTTGCTTGTTATATCAGCGGAGGAATACGCAGAACGCGCACCGCTTCCCCAACCGCCGCCGCTTCGGCATGGGGAGGGCGGATGACGAGCGCGTCGGCTTTGGTCAAAAGCCCCATCATGCCGCTGTCCTGTTTGGAAAATGGCGAAGCGTGCAGGATGCCGTTGTCATCAACCGTCAGGCGAGCGCGGAGGAAATCCTGCCGCTGGTCATTGGCGGGCAAAGCCGTGGTCAGGCGGGCGTGTTCTGTTGTCATGGCGGGGTCTTCCCCCAGCATGGCGCGGATAGCGGCGGCCACAAACACCATGGCGCAGACCCCCGTCGACACCGGATTGCCCGGCAGGCCGAGCAGGGGCGTGTTGTGGATATGGCCAAAGACAAGAGGCTTGCCCGGGCGCATGGCGATCCGCCAGAAGGTCAGGGCATCCTGATCGGCGGTCATGATGCGGGCGATGCCGTCATGCTGGCCAACCGACGCGCCGCCTGAAGTCACGATCAGGTCAGCTTTGGCGGCGTCGCGCAGGGCTTGGGCAAGGGCGTCATCCTGATCAGCGACAATACCGATCGGCAGCACTTCAGCCCCGAGGGCGGTCAGGGTTGCCGCCAGCATCACCCCGTTTGAAGACACGATCTGGCTTGCGCTTGGGGTCGTGCCGGGGGGGACGAGTTCATCGCCGGTTGAGATCACCGCCACGAGCGGTTTGGTTTTGACCGTCACCTCCCCATGGCCGCTTGATGCGATCAAGGCAAGGTGGCGGGCATCAAGACGGCAACCGGCCTTGGCGATCAGGTCACCTGCGGCGAAATCATTACCCTTTGGGCGGATGAACTTGCCCGCGGCGGGGGCGTCGTTGATGGTGATGACGCCGTTACCGGACGTCGTGTCTTCCTGCAGGATAATCACTTCTGTGCCAGGGGGGCAATGGGCGCCAGTGAAAATGCGCACCGCCTGTCCGCCCGTGATCGAGCCGTCAAAAGGGTGGCCCGCCGCGCTTTCCCCGATCACCTCCACCGCCGCCGGCAATGACATGACGTCAGCGGCCCGAACGGCGTAACCATCCATCGCCGACACATCATGGGGGGGATGGGTCAGGCGGGCGGTCACGTCATGGGCCAGGACCCGTCCCAGCAGATCCGCCATCGGGGCGGTGTTGAGGTTGAGTGTCTCTTCCCCTGCGCTCGGCATGGCGGCGATGATCTGTTTGATGGCGTCATCAACCGCCAGAAGAGGGGACGGCATCACGTCACCTGATCAGCGTCGAAACGGCCGGATTTGCCGCCGGATTTATGGATGAGCCGGATGCCGCTGATGACCATGCCGCGATCGACCGCCTTGCACATATCATAGACCGTCAGCAAGGCCACGGAAACCGCCGTCAGCGCCTCCATCTCAACCCCGGTTTTGCCGTCAAGCTGGCATTCGGTGGTGACGCGCAAGCCATTTTCCGTCACCGCCACATCCACATGGACATGGGTCAAGGCCAGGGGATGGCAGAGGGGGATCAACCCCGAAGTTTTCTTCGATGCCATGATCCCCGCCAGTTGCGCGATCTGGATCACGTCGCCCTTTTTATGGCCACGTTCGGTGATCATCTTCAGGGTGTCGGGCAACATGGTGATGGTGCCTTCGGCAATCGCCTTGCGGGTGGTGGTCGCCTTGCCCCCGACATCCACCATATGCGGCGTGCCGTCATCATTGAAATGGGTCAGCTTGCTCATGCGCTTTGCCCCCTGGCGGGGAGCGGGTTGGCCAGAATAGCGCGGGTGGCCGCCTCGACATCATCCTGCCGCATCAAGCTTTCGCCGATCAGGAAGCAGCGCGCCTGATGGCGTGCCATGCGGGCAAGGTCATCGGGGGTGAACAGCCCGCTTTCGGCCACGGCGATGCGGCCTTCGGGGAAATCCCCCAGCAGGTCTTCGGCGGTTTCAAGGCGGGTTTCCATGGTTTTCAGGTTGCGGTTGTTGATCCCCAGCAATGGTGATTTCAAGCGCCGCGCCCGCTCAAGTTCCTCGGCGTCATGGATTTCCACCAGCACATCCATCCCCTGGCTGGTGGCGGCATCTTCGAGTTCAGCGGCGAGCGCGTCATCAACCGCCGCCATGATGATGAGAATGGCGTCAGCACCATAGGCGCGGGCTTCCGTCACCTGCAGGGTGTCGATCATGAAATCCTTGCGCAGAACCGGCAGGTCAACCGCCGCCCGCGCCGCCACCATGAACTCCATGTGGCCCTTGAAATACTCTTCATCGGTCAGCACCGACAGGCAGGTTGCGCCCCCCGCCTGGTAAGCGGTGGCGATGGCGGCGGGGTTGAAATCCGCCCGAATAATACCTTTTGAGGGCGAGGCTTTCTTGACCTCGGCGATCAATCCATAACCAGCGGTTGACGCCGCCTCAAGGGCGCGGGCAAAGCCGCGGGTGGGGGATTGGTCTGATGCCATTCGCGGCAGATCAGCTGCGATCGCGCTTGCTTTTAATGCCGCGACTTCATCACGTTTGGTGTCGATAATGCGGGCCAGTACATCGGACATGGCTAGTTCTTTCCGTTGTGGTCAATTGCGCTGTTGGTGAGGGCCACCAGCTTGTCAAGGGCGTCGCGCGCGGCCCCGCTGTCGAGCGATTGCGTCGCCATTTCCGCCCCCTGGGTGAGGCTGTCGGCATGGCCTGCGCCATAAAGGGCGGCGGCGGCATTCAGCACAACAATATCGCGATAAGCGCCGGTGGCGCCATCCATCAACGCTGACAGCGCGGCGGCGTTGTCATCAGGGGTGCCGCCAATCAGGTCTTTCGGGTCGGCGATCGGCAGGCCAATATCTTCAGGCGAGATGACCATTTCCGTCATCGTCCCGTCGCGCAGAAGAACGGCATCGGTAGCGGTGGTGGTGGTGACTTCATCCAACCCGTCGCGGCCATGCACAACCAGCGCGTGGGTGGTGCCAAGGTCATGAAGAGCCTGCGCGAAAGGATGCAACCATTTTTTGTCAAACACGCCAACCATGATGCGCTTGACCATGGCGGGGTTGGACAAGGGCCCCAGCATGTTAAAGATCGTGCGGTAGCCGAGCTCAGCCCGCACCGGCCCGACATGCCGCATGGCGCTGTGGTGCCGCGGTGCCATCAGGAAGCAGACGTTGGCGCGTTCAAGCGCCGCCTGCACCAGGGCCATATCGGCATCAAGGTTAATGCCAAGGGACAGGAGCACATCCGCCGCCCCGCTTTTGGAGGACACGGCGCGATTGCCATGTTTGGCGACAGAAACCCCGGCGCCTGCCACCACAAAAGCCGTCGCGCTGGAAATATTCCAGGTGCCGATGCCATCACCGCCGGTGCCGACGATATCCATGGCCGCGTCGCTGGCGGAAATGCGGACGGCCCGTGCCCGCAGGACAGATGCCCCCGCGGCAATGTCATCAGGGGTTTCGCCCTTCATCTTGAGCGCGGTGACAAAAGCGGCCATCTGGGCTGGTGTGGCGTTGCCTTCGAGAATTTCATCAAAGCAGGTTTCCATATCCGCGCGGGGCAGGGCCTCGCCTTCGGTCATGCGCTTGAGCAGGGATTTCAGCGTATCAGACATTGGGGTCTCACTTCAGGTTAAGCGTGGATATGTTCGGGGTAGCGTTCCGCCAGGTTGAGGGTATGGGCCTCGAGTTCCGCAAGGCGGCTGTTGGATAATGGCGCCAGTCCCGCAAGGTTAAGGAAATTCGCCAGCATGCGATAGCCATTGACCGACGCGATGCTTTCGGGGTGGAACAGCAAGCCGTGAATCGGAAACTCCTTATGCTCGATGCCCATCACAAGGCCGCTTTCGGTTTCGGCGGTGATCTTCAGGCAATCGGGCAGGCTGTCGCGATCTAGGATCAGCGAATGGTAGCGCGTGACGGCAACAGGCTTGGCGCAACCAGCCATCAGCCCGTCGTCATTATGCTGGATCATCGACAATTTGCCATGGACCGGCGGGTCAACGCGTTTCAGGCTGGCGCCAAAGGCGATGCCGATGGATTGAAACCCGAGGCAGACCCCCATGATCGGCAATTTGCCCGCGGCATGTTTGATCAGATCAAGGCAAATCCCCGCTTCATAGGGGGTGCATGGCCCCGGGGAAATGACCAAAGCGTCAGGCTTCATTGCCATGATCTCCTCGACGGTCTTCTCATCATTGCGGATGGTCACCACCTCAACCCCGAGATCGGACAGGAAATGCCACAAATTCCAGGTGAAGCTGTCGTAATTGTCGATCAGGACGATCATCATTAAAACCTTTCATTACTATGACTTTTGTTTTAACCCTATCGCGGCTCAAGCGCAAATTGAACATCGGCTTATTGAACCTCCGCAAATTGTATTCCGGCGAATTGGACTTTCGCGAACGGGGCGACAATTCTACCGCCATCCCTTGCCGTGGTGGGCGGGTTTTCGGGTTGGAGGGCCGGAAATGCATGTGGTAAAATAATACCGTATTTTTAACCCATTGAAAAATATCAATAATACATGAAATGACTTGTTTTTATGGGTTGACGCGGCTGGGGCGGGTGCGTATAACCGCCTGACATTGTTAAAGATGAAGACCACTCCAGAACTAAGGGTAACCTGATGTCTCAACAGAAAACTTTTACGGCGACGCCAGCTGACATTGAAAAAGGCTGGACTGTCATTGATGCCGAAGGCCTCGTCCTGGGTCGTCTGGCGTCAATTATCGCCAACCACCTGCGCGGCAAGCACAAGCCGATGTACACTCCTCACATGGATTGCGGCGATAATGTCGTTGTTGTCAACGCCGACAAGGTGCTGCTGACCGGCAAGAAGCGCAACAACAAGACCTATTACTGGCACACCGGTTATCCGGGCGGCATCAAGTCCCGCACCGCCGACAAGATCCTTGACGGCAAGCACCCTGAGCGCGTGCTGATCAAAGCGGTGGAGCGGATGATCCCTCGCGGTCCTCTTGGCCGTCGTTGCATGAAGCACCTTCATGTTTACGCCGATGCCACTCATCCCCATGAAGCCCAGCAGCCGAAGACTCTCGACGTTGCTGCCATGAACCCCAAGAACACGGCGAGGTAGTCCCATGTCGAGCGAAATCGAAACACCAGAAAACACCACTGACGGCATGGCCGCTCTTGGTGCCATCGCTGAAGGCGGCGCCGTTGCTGCTGAAGCTGCTGTTCCTGCTGAACCAAAGATCGACGCCCAGGGCCGTTCCTACGCCACCGGTCGCCGTAAAGACGCCTCGGCGCGGGTTTGGGTCAAGCGCGGCACCGGCAAGATGATCGTTAACGGTCAGGACTCCGCTGAATATTTTGCCCGTCCTGTTCTTCAGATGCTGCTTAACCAGCCGTTTGAAACCGCAGGTCGCACCGGCGAATTTGACGTTATCGCCACCGTCAAGGGCGGCGGTCTTTCCGGCCAGGCTGGCGCGGTTCGCCACGGCATTTCCCATGCCATGATCCGTTTTGAGCCGGGCCTTCGCCCGGTGCTGAAAGCCGGCGGCTTCCTGACCCGTGACAGCCGTGTGGTTGAACGCAAGAAATACGGTAAGGCAAAAGCCCGCCGGAGCTTCCAGTTCTCCAAGCGTTAATCGCACCATATCCATTCATCAAAAGGGCGTGCTTCGGCAGGCCCTTTTTTTGTGCTGAAAATGCCCGAAGATTGCCCCTGATGGGCCGCCCCTGAGGGGTCGCTTAACCCGGTCAAGGGCAGGGGCTAGGTCTGGTTTTTGCGGATCCGCGCCATCATTTTCTTGCGGGCGTCGGGGGTGCCGTCATGGAAAGTGCCGAACAGCACATCCCACGGCATATCCACCGCCCCGTAATTGCACTCAAAATAGCGGTGGTGAAGCTGATGGTGGAAATGCCCCAGGGCAATCCGCCGCTTGTTCTTGACCAGCAAGGCATCAAACCCTGTGTGGCCAAAGACAGCCGATAACGCCAGCATGTAGAAATGGAAAATGACATGCATCGGGTCCGTGGGGACAACGAAATGGATCAGGACCGAGGAAAAATACAAGACATGCTCAACAGGGTGCATGGAAATGCCTGAAAACGGCCCGACGTCGACATTGCGGTGGTGCAGGGCATGGAACCGGTCATAGAGCGGCTTGAAATGCAGGATCCGGTGGTTGAGGTAAAAATGGAAGGAAATCCAGAGCGAGATCAGCGGCAGGGCGGCAAATGTCCAGATCGGGTTTTCGCCATAGCTCGACAGGGTGATCATGCCATTGCCCATGGCCCAGAACATCAGCACCTCATAAGCGGACCAGATCAACGCCCCGCTCACCAGCGTGTAGAACATGTTGTCGTAAAGCTGGTTGTTAAAGAGGAACCGCTCGCTCGGCCGGTGCAGGAATTTCGAGGTGTATTTCAACTCCGTCTGTTGCCCCCGTCGGCGGTAGAAATAGTAATGCAACCCACCAGCAACAACGATCAGGGTGGCAAGATTGCGCAAATAAATCCCCCCCGCCCAGGTCCAGTCGAGCGTCGCCGTGGTGGCCAGATCAGGGCTCATGTAAGTGATCGCGACCCAGGCCATGGCCAGAAACAACGTGCCTTCCGACAAGGTTAACCAGCTGTCCCGGTAATATTTCAGCGTGTCGAGGGGGCGTGGCGGCCAGGCGAACAGGGGGTTGTTGTCGATGGGGAAGTCCGGGTGGTAGTTCCATTCCCGTGATGATGTCTCGGCCATGATCAGCGCTCCAGCGTTCAGGATTATATCAGGGCAAAAGCATTACGATGGCAAGAATAATGAGCACAGCGGCGGGATTGCCGGCTAAACGT
>JAGWAQ010000202.1:2417-2761 GCA_021296375.1 Alphaproteobacteria bacterium | reverse complement strand
TGGGGGGCGGCCACGCGCAGGTGGCGGTGTTGAAATCGCTGGTCATGGCGCCGATTGACGGGTTGCGCGTGACCTTGATCAGCCGTGATGTCATGACGCCTTATTCCGGCATGCTGCCCGGTTATCTTGAAGGCGCCTATTCAGCCGAAGAGATCAGCATTGATCTGTCGCATCTGGCGCGGGCGTGCGGCGCGCGGTTCATTCACGGGGAAGTGACGGCGATCACCCCTGACGACAAGACCGTCACCATCGCCGGGCGCCCCGCCATGGCGTATGATATTCTGTCCATCAACACCGGCTCCGCCCCTGATGTAACGGCGATTGCCGGTGCTGAAGACCATGCT
>JAGWAQ010000202.1:0-2355 GCA_021296375.1 Alphaproteobacteria bacterium | reverse complement strand
ATTATTGGCGGCGGCGCGGCGGGGGTTGAGGTCGCGCTGTCGCTTCATCACCGCCTCAACACCCTTGACGGGCATGACATCTGTTTTGACCTGATCCACCGCGGTGATCGCATTATGCCGGAATTTCCCGTTGCCGCGGCGCGCCATCTGATGGCTGAACTGACACGCAAAGGCATTGATGTTCATTGCGGGCAAGCGGCACAAGAAGTCACCGCCAGTGGCGTTATGCTGGATGACGGCGGGAAGATTGCGGCTGATCTGGTCTTGATGGTGACCGCAGGGGTCGCGCCGGAGGTCATCCGCGCAAGCGGGCTGGATTGCGATGACCGCGGCTATATCGCCGTCGCCCCGACCCTGCAATCCCTGAGCCATCCTGATGTGTTTGCGGCTGGTGATGTCGCCACCGTGATGACGGCCCCGCGCCCGAAAGCCGGGGTATTTGCGGTGCGTGCCGGGCCGGTCTTGACAGCCAACCTGCGCAACATGGTGTTTGAGGCGCCCCTGACAAGCTGGAAACCGCAACGTGATTATCTCGCCTTGATCGGGGTTGGCGGCGGCCGCGCCCTGCCGATCCGTGGTGCCATCGCCCTGCCCCCTTCATCATGGGCCTGGCGGCTGAAGGAATGGATTGACCGCAAGTTTATTGCGAAATTTTCAGAACTTCCGGATATGGACACGGCGCCACCACAACCCCTCGCCCGGCTGATGGCGGCGCAAGACAAGACGTCATCCCCCCGCAATGACCCCGCCCTTTTGCCCATGCGTTGCCTTGGGTGCGGGGCCAAGACAGGCTGGTCTGATCTGAACGCGGCCATTCGCGCGGCAGAGGCGTTTTTGCGCGCCCAGGGGCATGACCTGCCGCCATCAGTGGACACAACCCGCGACAGCGCCCGCTTTAACGCTCCGCAAGGCACGCTGGTGCAATCGGTGGACGCGATATCGGCCCTGGTGGATGACCCGTTCCTGCTTGGGCGTATCGCGGCCCTGCACGCTTTATCGGATCTCTTTGCCTCACATGCCAAACCGCATTCGGCGCTGGCGATCCTGACTTTGCCCGCGGCATTGGCGGCACTCCAGAAAGAGGACATCACCCAATTGCTGGCGGGGGCGATGCTGGCCTTACATGAACACGGGGCGTATCTGGCGGGCGGCCACACCAGTCAGGCTGATCATATGCAGGTGGGGTTCGCTGTCACCGGTATTGATCGCGGCACAGAGGATAACCACCCCCGTGATGGTGACGCCGTCATCCTGACCAAGCCGCTTGGCGTTGGCATCATCATGGCCGCTCATATGAAAGGCCATCAAGCGGCAACCGGCGATATGCGCAACAAGGCGCTTGCGGTCATGGCCACATCCAATGGCGATGCGGCGGAAGTGCTGGCGTCTTTTGGTCGTCTGCCGATGACAGATGTGACAGGCTTCGGGCTGGCGCGGCATGCCTTGTCGTTGCTGGCGGGGGTTGGCACGGGGTCGATGGAATTTTCGGCAAGCGATATTCCCGTGATTGATGGCGCGGCGATGCTGGCGCGGGAGGGGGTTGAAAGCTCCCTGACCGCCACCAATGCCGCCGCCGCCCCGGTTTTCGGGCAATCCGCCTTGCCATTACCCCTGCTTCATGACCCCCAAACCGGCGGCGGATTGCTGGCGATTGTGCCGCAGGACAAGGCGGACGCGGTGCTGTCGGCCTTAAAGGAAACGACGCCCCATGCCGCGATTATTGGCCGTTATTGCGATGATGGCCGCGCCCGGATCAGGATCAGCTGACGATGGTGGCCCCGATCCGCACCACCACTGACTGGACCCAGGATTTCGACACGGTGATCGATGTTCGGTCGCCAGCGGAATTTGCCGATGATCATATCCCCGCGGCGATCAACCTGCCGGTCTTGTCGAATGATCAGCGGGCAGAGGTCGGGACGATCTACAAGCAGGTCAGCCCGTTTGAGGCGCGGCGGCTGGGGGCGCGGCTGATTTCCGGGAATATTGCCGCTCACCTTGGCACAGCATTAAAGGATAAACCTGCTGGCTGGCGGCCTTTGGTTTATTGCTGGCGCGGGGGGCAACGTTCAGGTTCCATGGCGCGGGTGCTGGCGGAGATCGGCTGGGTGGTGACGCTGGTCGAGGGCGGCTACAAAACCTATCGCCATGACGTGACGGAACAGCTCGACGCATTGGCGGCGCGGATCACCCCGGTGTTGATCCAGGGGCCGACGGGGTCCGCCAAAACCCATATTCTGAACGCCGCGGCGGGGCATGGTGCCCAGGTGATTGATTTGGAGGGGCTGGCGCGGCATCGCGGCTCGCTCCTCGGGTTTGAACCTGATCAGGACCAGCCCAGCCAGCGCATGTTCG
>JAGWAQ010000201.1 GCA_021296375.1 Alphaproteobacteria bacterium | reverse complement strand
ACGAGATCATCGAGGTTAACCCGATGGGGGCGTTGCCTGGCTCACCTGAAGGGAAAAATGCCTATAAGGACAACTGGCGGCGCGTCACGGCGGCGTATGCCGCCGCTCAACCGGCAAAATCCCCGGCGGCAAAAACCACGGCGTCAAAAACCACAGGGGCAAAAACCACAGCGGCAAAGTCCAAATCAGCGAAAGCCAAATCAAATGGGGGGAAGAAATAATGTTTAAATCCTCAGCACCAAAAACCGAGGGTGGTGACATGCGCCTTGATCACGGTGGCCGCATTGACCGCAACAAGCCCCTGACCTTCACCTTCGATGGCAAGACCTATGGCGGCTATGAAGGCGATACCCTTGCCTCAGCCCTGATCGCCAATGGCGTGCATCTGGTGGGGCGGTCGTTCAAATACCATCGTCCGCGCGGCATCGTGACCGCCGGAAGTGAAGAGCCCAACGCGCTCATCCGTGTTGGCGAAGGCGCCCGCATTGAACCCAATATCCGCGCCACCCAGATCGAGCTTTACCCCAACCTGAAAAGCGAAAGCCAGAACCGCTGGCCTTCCCTGAGCTTTGATATCGGCGCCATCAACTCTGTCTTCTCGCGGTTGCTGCCGGCGGCCTTCTATTACAAGACCTTCATGTGGCCGGCCTCCATGTGGATGACCTATGAACATTTCATCCGCAAGGCCGCTGGCCTTGGTAAAGCCGCCACCGACCATAATGACCCTGACCGTTATGAGAAGACCAACGCCCATGCTGATGTGCTGATCGTTGGTGGCGGGGCCGCGGGCCTGATGGCGGCGCTTACCGCCGGTCGTTCCGGGGCGCGGGTTATCATCGCTGATGAGCAGAATGAATTTGGCGGCTGGCTCCTGTCGGAAGCCGACACCAGCATTGATGGCGACAGCCCTGATGCCTGGATTGCCGCCGCTGTTGCTGAACTTGCGGCGATGGATAACGTCACCATGCTGCCGCGCACCACGGTGTTTGGCTACATGGACCACAATTACCTGACGATGATGGAACGGGTCACCGATCACCTTGGCGAGACCCCTGCCCATCTGCCGCGTCAACGGATGTGGAAAATCCGCGCCAAGGAAGTCGTGCTGGCGCAAGGCAGTCATGAACGTCCGCTGGTGTTTGGCGGCAATGACCTGCCCGGGGTCATGCTGTCATCGGCGGTGCGGTCCTATATCAATCGTTATGCCGCGGTGCCAGGCCGCCGGGCGATTGTTGTCACCAATAATGATGACGCCTATCGGACCGCGTTTGCGCTGGCCGACGCCGGGGTGATGGTGCGTGCGATTGTTGATATGCGTCCGGCCCCTGCCACCCCGCTGGTTTCCGACGCCATGCGTCGCGGCATTGAAGTTCATACCTCAAGTGCCGTCATCGAAGCGTCAGGGACGCGCCATGTCGGCCGCGTCAAGGTGGCCCGAATCAACCCGCAAACCGCAAAGATCACCGGTGACCCGACCTATTTTGATTGCGATCTGGTGGCGATGTCCGCTGGCTTCACGCCGATTGTGAACCTGCATTCCCAATCCCGCGGCAAGCTGGACTGGGACGACAAGCTGCTGTGCTTCCGCCCCTCCAGCTACCATGAAGCGTCGCAATGCGCGGGCGCGTCCAACGGCATCTATGACCTGACGGAAGCCATGCAGGATGGCGCCGCCGCGGGCGCAAAAGCCGCCAGCAACGCAGGCCACAAGGCGAAAGCCGCCGCCGCCCCGTCGGTGGAAGCTCCGGCGCAGGATTACGCCCCTCTGGCGCTCTGGAAGATCGTCACCGACGCCAATGCCGGCGCTGGCCCGAAAGCCTTTATCGACTTCCAGAACGACGTCACGTCAAGCGACATCAAGCTGGCGGTGCGTGAAGGCTATCATTCCGTTGAACACGTCAAGCGCTACACCACCAATGGCATGGCGACCGATCAGGGCAAATTGTCCAACATCAACGCCCTCGGCATTATCGCTGATCAGCTTGATGACAAGATCCCCAATGTCGGGACCACCACCTTCCGCATGCCCTACACCCCGTCTTCTATCGGCGGGATCGCGGGTCGTGACATCAAGCATCTGTTTGATCCGGTTCGCGCCACCCGCATGGACGCCTGGCATAAAGAACACGGCGCGACCTTCGAGCATGTCGGCCAGTGGATGCGCGCCTGGTATTACCCGAAAGCGGGCGAGACCATGGAACAGGCGGTGGAACGTGAAGTCAGGGCGGCCCGTGTTTCCGCAGGTTTGCTGGATGCCTCGACCCTCGGGAAGATTGATATTCGCGGTAAGGATGCCGCGGAATTCCTCAACCGCGTTTACACCAACGCCTGGATGAAGCTGCCCGTCGGCCGCTGTCGTTACGGGCTGATGCTGA
>JAGWAQ010000030.1 GCA_021296375.1 Alphaproteobacteria bacterium | reverse complement strand
GGCGTAAACCACCCCGGGGTAAAAGCTGATGGAATTCTTGACGATAGACGCCCCCAGCAATGCCGCCACCAAGCCCCCCGCCAGCACCAGCGACAAAACAACTGATTTTTGCTCTTCGTCGACCTGGTCAGCGGCGGCGTATCGGTAAAACTGGCCGATACCATGGGCCACCCCCACCAGCAGGGACGAAAGGGTAAAGCCGAGAAAACTGCTGTAGACCAGCGCCAGCCCTTGCCCCGCCATGCCCAGCGCGATCACCACAATCCCGAACAGGAACACCGGCTTGCGCCCGAACCGCCCCATGGCAAGAGACGCCGGCAGGGTGGTCAGCATCGAGGTGACAAATTGCAGGGAAAGCGGCACCGTCGCCAACCACGGTTCCGGCGCGATCAGAAGCCCCGACAGCCCCACCACGATAATATTGACGTTGAGGGTGGTCATGCCAATGCCCTGCGCCATGACCAACAGCCAGACGTTCCCGCTGATCAATTTGATGAAATTGATCATAAATTTACCAACTGCCGCTATTGGCCATTGATGCCCAGGGTTCAGCTTGCGCTTGCGCCTCGCCTTTCTGGAGCAGTTCAACCGAAATGCCATCAGGAGAACGGACAAACGCCATGCGGCCATCACGCGGCGGGCGGTTAATGGTGACGCCGCCATCGCTCAGCTTCTGGCAGGTGGCGTAGATGTCATCCACTTCATAGGCAAGATGGCCAAAATTCCGGCCGCCGTCATAGACTTCATCGGAATTCCAGTTGTAGGTCAGCTCAAGGGCGGGGGCGCGTCCTTTGTCAAACGCCGCGCGATCTTCCTCCGCCACCAGAAAGATCAGGGTGAACTCACCCTCGGGGTAATCACGGCGCGTCGCCTCAACCAGCCCCATCAGCTCACACCAGAAATGAAGCGAGGCGTCGATATCCGTGACCCGAACCATTGTGTGGAGATATTTCATGACCGACCTCTTTGTGGAAAATTGACATCCACCATAGCCCGAAGCGGCGGTGAAATCCAGTTGCATCACCTTGGCAGAAAGCGCATAAAAGATCAGTTCATTGTGAGGATAGTCATGGCCAGTTTCAAACGAGCCGATCGCATCAGTTCTGTCGCTGTGTCTGATATTGTGGTGATGTCAGAGGCCGCCCGCGCCCGTCGCGCCGAAGGGGTTGATGTCATCAGCCTCGGCATTGGTGAACCTGACTTCACCACCCCTCAGCATGTCAATGACGCCGCCATCGCCGCCATTCATGCCCATGACACAAAATACCCCCCGATCGCCGGTAAACCGGAATTGCGCGCCGCCGTCGCCGCCCGCTATGACGGCATGACCCCTGAAAATATCGTTGTCTCTTCAGGGTCAAAATACAGTTTGCTGAACGCCTTTATGGCCAGCCTCAACCCCGGCGATGAAGTGATTATCCCGGCGCCATTCTGGACCAGCTATGCCGATATCGTCACCATGGCGGGCGGCAAGGTGGTGGTGCTGCCGACCAGCGCCGACACAGGGTTCCAGCTTGACCCCGAAAAACTGCGCGCCGCCATGTCCCCGCGCAGCCGCTGGATTCTCATCAACACCCCGTCAAACCCCACCGGGGCGATAATGTCCCCTGAACGGATGAGGGCGGTTGGCGAGATCCTGGCAGATTACCCCGACTGCTGGCTGATGAGTGACGAGATTTACGAACACCTGACCTATGGCGTGGATTTTCATTCCGCCTATGATGTCCTGCCGCATCTGCGCGACCGCATGCTGATCATCAATGGCGTGTCGAAAGCCTATGCCATGACCGGCTGGCGCGTGGGGTTTGGCATTGGCCCTGCCGATTTGATCAAAGCCATGATCGCGGTCCAGGCGCAAGGCACGTCCGGCACATGCACGATTGCCCAGGCCGCCGCCATCGCCGCCCTGACCGGCCCCCAAGGCCTGCTGGCGGAACGGCGGCAGTCATTTCACGATCGCCGCGATCTTGTCCTTTCGCATCTTAACGCCATGGACGGGCTCGACACCCCGACACCGGAAGGGGCGTTCTACACCTTCACCCGCTGGACCAGTTTGCAAGGCGGCATCACCCCTTATGGGGACAGGCTGACCACCGATCGTGATTTCTGTGAATATATCCTGAAGGCGGCGGATACCGCCATTATCCCCGGCACAGGCTTTGCGGCGGAAGGGCATTTCCGCATTTCCTACGCCAGCTCAACCGAAGAGCTGACGACGGCCTTGACCCGCATGGCGAGCGCCATCGCCGCCATCACCCGCCCCTGAAAAAAAAACTTTACCCTGAAAAAAAACTTCACCCTGAATAAAAGCTTAAGATGACAACGTCATCAGATGACCGCCAGAATAGCATCAGCGCTGTCGAACAAGGGGGCGGGCGGCGGCGGCGGGCGATCCACCATCAGCACCGGCACACCCAATCGGCGGGCGGCCACCAGTTTTGCCGCGCTGGCCGTGCCGCCTGAATTCTTGCAGGCGATATGGGTAATGCCGTAACGCGTCAACAGCTCGATTTCATCGTCAGGGGTTTTGCCGGGCAGGCTTTTGATCAGATGAACATGGGGATCCATATCATCAGGCCGCACAAGGGCGCGGGCAAACACCGCAAACCTTGTCATGCCGCGCAATGCTGTCATGCCATCCTGCCCCGCCGCCAGAAACACCGTCGCCTGATCAGGAATAGATGACGCCAACGCCCCCCATGTCGGGAACAATTGCCAGTTGTCGCCCTCTGCCGGGTGCCAGCCGGGGCGCCATAATGCCATGCGGCGCACCGCGGTTTCACGGCAGGCGCGGGCGGCATTGGCGGAAATACCGCTGGCGTAAGGATGGGTGGCGTCGATCAGCAGATCAATATTCGCCTCCACCAGATACGCCGCCAACCCTTCCGCACCGCCAAAACCGCCGATCCGCAACGGCACCCCCATCTCCAGCGGCGATGACGTGACGCCAGCCAGGGACATGGTGACGGCAATATCATCACGGCGGGACAAGGCCATGGCGATCTTGCGGGCATCAAGGGTTCCGCCTAACAGCAAAATCTTCATCACCCTGCCCTAATCTGCTTCCGCCAGCACCGTGCCGTCGCGCTGGACGATCATCACATCCATGGTGACCTCATCTTGGCGAAGAATCCCCCGTGCCTCCGCCAGCGCTTGCCGCGCGACCATCCCGCCAAGCGTCTGGGCCTGGTCATCATCAGCCATTTGCAGGACTTCAAGGGCAGTATTGGCGGTTTTCACCGCGTCATGGTCAAGCCCGGCTTGCGCCGCCATCTCGGCAAACGCCGTGAAATCGATCTGGCTGCGGGCGGAATGCAAATCGCCGTGGCCTTGCGCCAGCTTGACCATTTTGGCAAATCCGCCGGCGATCGTCAGCCTTGGCACGGGGTGACGGCGCAGGTATTTCAGCATCCCGCCAACAAAATCCCCCATATCCAGCAGGGCAATTTCCGGCAGGTGATGGCGCGATTGAAAAGCCTTTTCCGACGTCGCCCCCGTCGACCCCGCCACGTGGTCAAGCCCGTTTGCCCGCGCAACATCAATGCCGCGATGGATCGAGGCGATCCACGCCGAGCAAGAGAACGGCCGCACCACGCCGGTGGTGCCGAGAATGGAAATCCCCCCTTCAATGCCAAGGCGGGGGTTCCATGTCTTTGCCGCCAATTCGCCGCCCCCCGGCACGGACACGGTAATCACAACATCAGACGGCCCGCCGGTTTCCGCCGCCAGATTGGCGATGCACTCTGTCATCATCTGGCGCGGCACCGGGTTAATCGCGGGTTCGCCGGCGTCGATCGGCAGGCCCGGTTTTGTCACTATCCCGACGCCTTCCCCGCCTTTGAAAACAACCCCCCGGCCTTGAGGAGCGGGTTCAACCCTTGCCCTGATCTCTGCCCCATGGGTAACGTCAGGGTCATCGCCCGCGTCTTTAATGACCCCGACTTCAGCCCAATCGCCGCCATGACGTGGATGGCAAAGCGCTAAATCCGCCGATTTGCCGGATGGCGTATCAATCGTGACGTTTTGGGGAAATTCCCCCGACACCAAAGCCATGTATGCTCCATAGGTGGCGGCGGTCGCACAGGTGCCTGTCGTCCATCCAAAGCGCAGTTGAGTCGTTAAGGTTGTGGCCATCAATAAAGGTCTCTTTTCCGTTGTTACAATAACATCGGCTCGTGGTATTATTGAATAGAAATAACAACATCTCCAATCAGGAATTGTGCCGTCACCATGACTACAGATGCTCACACCAGATCACCCCATGGGCTGCCGCCCATCAGCGGGGGCACATGGCCGCAGTTTGAGCCGGGCTGGGTCTGGCTGGCGGGGGCGGGGCCCGGGGACCCGGGGCTGCTGACCTTGCACGCCCTGAACGCGCTCAATCAGGCGGATGTCATTATCTATGACGCGCTGATTGACCCCCGTATTCTGGACTGGGCCAACCCGAAAGCCAGCATCGAATATGCCGGCAAGCGTGGCGGCAAGCCTTCGCCGAAACAGCGCGACATCACCTTGCGGCTGATCGAGCTGACGACACAGGGCAAGCGCGTCCTGCGGCTCAAGGGCGGTGATCCGTTTGTCTTTGGCCGCGGCGGGGAAGAAGCCCAGACGCTGGTTCAGGCCGGGGTGCCGATCCGCATCCTGCCCGGGATTTCCGCCGGCATCGGGGGGCTGGCCTATGCCGGCATTCCCGTCACCCATCGTGATGTCAACCAGGCGGTGACTTTCCTGACCGGTCATGACCGCACCGGCATGGCGCCGACCGCGGTGAACTGGAAAGGCATTGCCGATGGCTCGCAGGTGATTGTCATGTATATGGCGATCAAGCACCTGCCGGAAATTTGCGATAACCTGATCACCGCCGGCCGCAACCCGTCCGAACCTGTCGCCGTCGTCACCAGCGCCACCTGGGATAAAATGGAAGTGCTGGAAACCACCCTTGCCCATGCCCCGAAAGATGTTGCCGATCACGGCATTGAGCCGCCCGCCATCATCTGTGTCGGTGAGGTCGTGCGGATGCGCCAATGCCTGGACTGGATTGGCCAGATGAACGGCTTCGCCCCCCGCAACCTTGACCCGCTTGGACGGGGATCGGCGCAGGACACCGCCTGATGTCCCGCCGCGGGCTGATCATCGCCGGTCTTTCTTCATCGAGCGGAAAAACCTTCATCACCCTTGGGGTGTTGCGCGCCTTGCGTCGCCATGGCGCGTCGGTGGCCGCCGCCAAAACCGGCCCCGATTATATTGACCCGGGGTTTCATGCCGCCGCCCTTGGCACGGCTTCCGTTAATCTTGATGGCTTTGCCATGTCAGGGGGATTGCTCCGCCATCTTGCCGCCAGCCAGGACGGCGAGGTGCTGATCACCGAAGGCGTGATGGGGCTTTATGATGGCGGGGATGGTTCCGCCGTCGCGCTGGCGCAACAGCTTGAACTGCCGCTGGTGGTGGTGATGGATATCCGCGGCCAATCGGAAACAGCGGCGGAACTTGCCGCCGCCCTGACCAGCCGCTTGAACGAAACTGGCGTTACCCTTGCCGGCGTTATCCTCAATCGCGCCCGCAGCCCCCGCCACGGGGAGATCATCCGCGCCCATTGTGATGCCCTTGGGGTCAAGGTGCTGGGGGTCGTGGCGGAATGCCCTGAGGTCGAGATGCCGTCGCGTCATCTCGGGCTGGTGCAGGCGGCTGATCTGGCGGCGCAATCGCGGCTTGAGGCGGTGCTGGATCAGGCCGCTGAGGCAACTGCCGCTGGTATTGACCTTGATGATCTGCTGGCCCATGCCGCCCCCCTGCCTTCGCCGCCATCCAACGTCACGGAAGCCCTGCCCCCCCTTGGCCAGCGCATCGCCCTTGCCCATGACGCGGCTTTTGGCTTCAGCTACGCCCATGTCATTGACGGCTGGCGGCGGATGGGGGCGGAAGTCTCGCTGTTCTCCCCCCTGGCTGATGAGCCGCCGCGCGCTGATGCTGATGTCATTGTCCTGCCTGGCGGCTACCCGGAATTGCACCTCTCCGCCCTCACCACCGCGACGACCTTTCGTCAGGGCATGGCGGCGGCGGCGGCGCGGGGATGTTCGATTTACGGCGAATGCGGCGGCTATATGGTGCTGGGGAATGCCATTATTGACGGCAATGGGGACGCGGTGCCGATGCTGGGGCTGCTCAACCTGACCACCAGTTTTGCCGCGCCTAAACGAGTCCTCGGGTACCGCCAGTTGACGCTTTTGCCCGGCGCGCCGTTTGCCCTGCCGCCATCAGCCCGTGGGCATGAGTTCCATTTCACCCAGGCGGTGGAGGAAGAGGGCGAGAGGCTGTTCCACGCGCGGGATAAATCCGGCGCGGACCTCGGGGCGATCGGGCTGAAGTCAGGTTCAGTCGCGGGGTCTTATGCTCATCTTATTGCCGCGGTTTGATCGCGCCTAATCGGCCCGTTCATCGCTGTTGCCGCGCTTTGTCCGCAGGACATGGACATGGTCCTTGTCATAAAGCGCGGAATCCCGGAACCCGTCGACTTCCGCCAGCGCCGGGCCAATAAAGATCAACGCCGTGCGGGTGATCTTCGCCGCCATGACTTTCGAGCGAATCTCCGCCAAGGTGCCATGGACAAATTCCTGGTCCGGCCAGCCGACACGATAAGCCACCACCACCGGGCAATCGGCGCCATAATAGGGCGTCAGCACGCGTTCGATTTCCCGCAGGTTGCGGACCGAAAGGTGAATAGCCAGGGTCGCGCCGGTTTTGCCGAAACTGTCGAGGTCTTCGCCCTTTGGCATGGATGAGGATTTCATGGTGGTGCGCGTCAGAATAATGCTTTGCGCCACTTCAGGAATCGTCAATTCGGTCCCCATTTCAGCGGCGGCGGCGGCATAGGCCGGCACCCCGGGGATGATTTTGTAATCGATGCCCATTTTTTTCAGGCGGCGGATTTGCTCTGCGATCGCGCCATATAATGACGGGTCACCGGAATGCACCCGCGCCACGTCCTGGCCGTCGTCATGGGCGTTCTGGATGACAACCATGATGTCATCAAGGGTCATGGACGCGGTATCCATCACCACCCCGTCACCTGGCGCGGCGGCCACCACCGCTTCCGGCACAAGCGAGCCGGCGTAAAGGCAATAGCGGCAGTTTTCGATCAGGCGCTTGCCTTTGACGGTGATCAGATCAGGGTCACCGGGACCCGCGCCAATGAAATATACGGTCATGATTAACTATCCTCGGAACTGCGGTCAGGGGTTACTGCTGGTCAATTTTCTTGGCGTAGCCGCGGGGGGTAAACACCACCTGCCCGCCGGAATGGCCACTGCCGCCATGGCGGATGCGGGCGCTGGTGGAGGCCCCGATCATCACCACGGTCAGCATATCGACCTCATCAACATCAAGGCTGCCCAGATCACGGTGCTTGATCTCTTCTTCGGGGCGACCAAGGCTGGAGGCCAGCACCACCGGAGTTTCGGCCGGGCGATAGTTGAGCAGAATATCCCGCGCTTTGGCGAGCCCCACCCGCCGACGCTTTGACACCGGATTGTAAAAGGCAATGACGAAATCCCCTTGCCCCGCCGCCTCGATGCGCTTTTCAATCGCCTCCCACGGGGTCAACAGATCGGACAGGGAAATGGTGCAGAAATCATGGCCAAGGATCGCGCCGGATCTTGCCGCCGCGCCTTGCAGGGCCGACACCCCGGGGGCAGATTCCACCGCCACCCGGCGGGCGGCATCACTGACCCCGCCGTTGTTTTCATCACGGCCAAGCAGCTCAAACACCAGCGCCCCCATGGCATAGATACCGGCATCCCCAGAACAGATGATGGCCACATCCTTGCCCTTGCCCGCCTCTTCAAGGGCAAAGCGGCACCGCGCCTCTTCCTCGCCGAGGGCGAAATCACGCCGCGGCTTGCCAAGCGCGATCGGGCCGAGCAGATCAATATAAAGGGAATACCCCACCAGCTCATCGGCGGCGGCGACCATGGCCGTGGCTTCCGGTGTCCGCCAGGCCGATTGCCCCGGCCCGATCCCCACCAGCATCACCCGCCCGGGATGACGGCAATCTTCAGGCTGATAACCGGCGGTAGGGTCAATCGCGATCGCCATGGTGGCGTGATCATCACGGATTTTGGGCTTGATCAACTGGCCGTCCGGCCCGGCGCCAGCAAGGGCGGCGGCTTCCGCCACCCCGTGGCAACCGATTTCCGCGAACACCACTTCCGAAGGTTGCGCCAGCCGAGGGGTTTCCTCTTCAAGGCGATCAGCGGCAAACACCTGAAGCCTTTTGTTCTGCGCCGCCGCCGCATCCAGTATCGCCACTTCATCGGCCTTCAGGTCAACGGAATAAACGCCGCGGATGGCCGATTGCGCCAGCCCCGCTTCGGCAAAACCACGGCCGATCAGCGCCGCCATTTCAAGGCTCGGGCAATCGCGTGACGCCCCCAAACCAAGGGTCAGCACCTGCGGATGAAAAACCAGATCCGCCGTCACCTCATCAGCCGGGGATAAGGTCAGCATCATGGTGATGCTGTCATGATCAGAAGCGGTGCCTTCAGGGGCGGTGCCGTCAGGGGCAGTGACCGGCGCCAGCCAATCGCGCCAGGCCTGCGCCAGATGCGCCAGATCATGACTTTGGTCATCACCCAGATCAACAACAAGGCGGATGCTTGCGCCTGCCAGCGCACGCGCCATGACGGCTTTCGCATCGGCACGATCGGCCAGCACAAATGGCGGCGGCGGCGCATCAAGGGCAAGGCCAAAACGGCGATCACCGGCGGTGGTAATAGCGGCATCCGCGGATGTTTCCGCCGCCAGCCGTGCCGCCAGATCATTGGCGCCATGATGCCCCCCCAGCAGCGGAACAATCGCCTGGCCATCTTCGCTCATGGCGATCAGGGGTGGTTCCGCCCGCTTGTCATGAAGGTGACCCGAAATCGCCCGGATCAGAATCCCCGCCGCGCAAATCCCCACCACGGGCTTGCCCGACAGGTAAAGATCACGGATATGGTCAAGCGCATGGTCAAACCCCATGTCCGGGGTCAGGCCCTCCATGCGGGCGGTCAGCCCGTGCCAGTCGCCCTCAAAAACCTTGGCAAGACGCGCCGCCAACGCCCCGCCTTCAGCGGTCAGGGCGACAAATTGTGGTCGGGTTAAATCCATGGATCGTCACCTTTATAAAGGAGAATCATTGAAAAATAAGGCGCCGTGTCAGGGGCCTCCGTCAGAGGTTCCGCCTGTTGATGCGGCAGGGAAGCATGGCTGACGTAAAGAGATTTTTCCGCAAGCCCTTTTGACATCAGCAGGGATTTGATGCGGCCAAGGTGACGCCCGATCTTCATGATCACCACCGCGTCGGCATCATCGATCCGGGCGGAAAGCGTGGCGTCATCCTGGGTGCCGGGCAGAACCGTCAGCACATCATTGCGCGCCACCAGCGCGTGATTATGGGCAGAGGCGCAGGCGGTCATCGACGTCACCCCGGGGATGATCCGGGTTGAAAATTCATCACGCAAGCGGGCGAGGATATACATGAACGAGCCGTAAAACAGCGGGTCACCTTCACACAACACGACGACATCGCGGCCAGCCTTCAGCTGCGTCCGGATCTGCTCAGCCCCGTCATCATAGATCGCTTGCGCCGGCGCGCGGCCAGACACCATCGGCACGGGCATTTCAATCTCGATCGCGTCAGGGGCGATGGCATCAGCCATAATACGGCGGGCGAAACTGTCGCCACCTTCGGCTGACGGATAGGCCACAACCCCCGCCTCCTGGGTGATCCGCCAGGCTTTTCGCGTCACCAGTTCCGGGTCCCCGGGGCCAGTGCCGACGCCATATAATGTTCCCTGCGTTGGATTGGTCATGATCGGTCCTCTCCCCCCTCCCCTTGGGCCGCACGAGGTTTTTCAAGCGCCCATTGCGTCACCGGCATCAGCGGACGCCAGCCGTGCAAAGGGCCCACGGGTTCCGCCCGCGACACGGCGATGCGCGTTAACTCGCCGCCATGGGCCTGCCAGAGCGCCAGCAGCACGGCTTCGCTTTCCAGCGTCACGGCATTGGCAACAAGCCGCCCCCCGGGCTTGAGCCTTTTGAAGGCAAGCTCCGCCAGCGCAACCGTCAACCCGCCGCCGATAAACACCGCGTCGGGGTCGGGCAAATCATCAAGACCCTTATCATCAAGAGCCTTATCATCAAGAGCATGGGAAAGATCACGCTTCATCCCCTGCCATTCCGGTGTGCCTAGACGATCGGCATTGCCGCGCGCGACCTGAAGCCTGTCGTCACGATGATCAACACCAATGGCGCGGGCATTGACCCCGGCCCGCATCCATTCAATCCCGATGGCACCGGACCCGCAGCCGAGGTCCCACAACATGCCGCCATCCTGCGGTTTGAGTTTAGCCAGGCTGGCGGCGCGGGTTTCGGCTTTCGTCAGCTTGCCGTCGGATTGAAACGCTTCATCGGGAAGCCCCGGGGTCAGGGGCAGAAAGCCCTCAACCGCATCAGGGCAAGCAATGGCGATAACATGAAAATCCGGAACATGAAGATCAGGCGCGTCATGGGGTGGCGAAACCCAATCCTGCGCTGGCGCGGCATGAGCGCTTTCCTGCCCCCCGCCGATATGGCCAAGCGCCGTGATCTGCGCCGCCCCGTAGCCTGCCGCCAACAACAGCCGCGCCAGCTTGTGCGGCGACTGGCGATCATGGGCCAGCACCAACAGCCGCGCCGACGGGGCGAGGTATTTCAGCACCGTTTCATGGGGGCGTCCATGCACCGTCAGGGTGCGGGTGGTGTGAAGCGGCCAGCCCATTCGGCTTGCCGCCCATTGAAAGCCCGAGGGCGCCGGGGTGATGCGCATCTCCTCGGCGTTGAAATACCGCACCAGCGTTGACGCCGCGCCATACCAGAGCGGATCACCCGTGGCGAGGATCACCACCGCCTCACCACGTCGGGATTGAAGCCGCGGAATAATATCAAGGAACGGCACCGGCCAGGCCTCTGCTGAACCGCCAAACCCGTCAAGCGCCGTGACGGCGTCACGGACACGGTCAGGCCCGATCACAAGGCCCGCTCCGCGCACCCGCGCGAGCTGATCGCGGGTCAACCCGTCAAGCCCGTCTTCGGTTAATCCCATGACGTCAAGCCAGGTCATGACGACACCTCATCGCGGGGTTTTTGGGCCAGCAGGGCCGCCGCATTAACCGCCGCCGACGCCATCGCCGAACCGCCACGGGTTCCCGACAAGGTGATGAAATCAAGGTCATCGCGTTCCGCCAATGCGGCTTTCGATTCCGCCGCCCCGACAAACCCCACAGGAAACGCCAGAATAACCGCGGGCTTGGGCCAGCCGTCGTCAATTTTTTCAAGCAGATGAAACAATGCCGTCGGGGCATTGCCAATGGCCACCACCGCGCCGCCGATATCCCGCCGCCAGTCCTCGACCGCCGCCGCCGAGCGTGTCGTCCCCAACGCCTTGGCGCGGGCAGGCGTGGCCTCGTCATAAAGGGTCATGGTGATGGATGTGTCAGGGTGCAGAAACCGTTTGGTGATGCCCGACGCCACCATGGCGCAATCCGCCAACACCGGCGCGCCACCGGCCAAGGCGGTAATGGCTTGTGCCGCCGCCTCGGGGCTGGCCAGGATATCATCCGCCGCGTCGGGCATGCCGCAGGCATGAACCACGCGAATGACCACCTCAGCCAGTTCTGGCGAAAACCGCGCAAGCGAGGTGGCCGCGCGCACACGTTCAAACGACAGCGCGTAAATTTCCGCCGGATCCTTGATGTAATCAAACGCCCCCACGACCGGTGGTCACTCGCCGGATTTGGGGCGATTCAGCACCGATTTCGGGCCAAGAGGGTGATCAGCCTGGGGATAGGGGTGGTGGTGGTGGTCATGACCATGATCGTGGGAATGATCGTGGGAATGATCGTGGCTGTGGCCATGGGAATGATCATGATGATGCCCGTGATGATGCCCGTGGTCATGCCCCATGTTCAACCGGCATTCGCCGGTGCAGAACGTGTCGCAAAGCTGGCAATCCTCGACATTTGAGCCGGGCGCGGAAACCCCCATGCCTTCAACATGGTGATGGTGGCTTTCCTGCGGCAATCCGACCTCGTCTTCAAAGCCCAGCACCTGCGCGCGGTATTTGCACATCGAGCAGTTCATGTTGTTGCTGCCGGTGAGGATTTCGCGCACTCGATCAGCGAAAGTCGCGATCACGTCATCATGGTCATTAAGGTACCCGGCTTTGACAAATTCAACATCGGGGTGACGGGCGGCGACGTCATCGGTAAAGCCGTAGATCCGGTCAATCAGGATGCCGGAGAAAAGGAAATAGGGGAACACCACGATCCGCTTGAAGCCAAGCTTGGTGACGTTTTCAAGGCAGGGTTCCACGAGCGGAAAAGTGACGCCGGAATAGCCGGTTTCACACCAGCCCAGGCCAAGGGATTCCACCAGCATACGGGCG
The DNA here is from genome assembly GCA_021296375.1 of Alphaproteobacteria bacterium. Lineage (GTDB taxonomy): Bacteria > Pseudomonadota > Alphaproteobacteria > Puniceispirillales > UBA1172 > JAGWAQ01. The sequence continues at coordinate 241 of JAGWAQ010000030.1, read as the reverse complement.
ATTTTCGAGACGTTGGAATTGGCGTCGGGGTCGGATGACCCCCGCCCGATCACCACCAGGCAAGTGTCATGCCGCTCCACCTTGCCATTGGCTTTATCGGCGGCTTCGATCGCTTCATTGACGCGCTGGCCCGCCGCCGACAGCATCTTCAGGTCAACCGCCAGCTCGCGCCCGTATTGGATGGTGATGTTGTTCTCGGTGTCATAGGTATTGAGCACCGACGGAATGTCATTCTTGGCAT
>JAGWAQ010000001.1 GCA_021296375.1 Alphaproteobacteria bacterium | reverse complement strand
GTAAATTCCTGCCGGCAGGAACGGGGTGGGGGGCAAGGCGGTGGCGGCATCACCAACACGGCCTGCGGCGATATCATCATGTAGCCGGACAAAAGAGTTGCAACATTTGGACAGAAGAGTTGCACAATTTCAAAAAACGCACTTTTTCAAAAAGTGACCCTTTTTTTAGGCATTGTTTAACGCCTCGTCAAACCCTCATTAATCACTGTTTGATGGCAGATTAAAGGAACGTCACTTTGACGAAACCCTTGGCTCCTGCCGCGCCCGCATTAGTCGAAGCCGCGCCAGCGCCGCCAGCACCAACAAAAACAGTAAAGCTGGCTAAGCTGCCGCGATTGAACCTTTTGACAACAAGGTCAGCGGTTCCACCGTCCATTTTTGTAACCCCGCTATTCACTGCGCCGCCGCCACCTGGCGCGCCCCCGCGATCTATCACGGTTCCACCAGTTGAGCCGCCCCTTTGCCCTTGGCCATGGTGGTTGTTCCCCACCGCCATGCCCGGATTTCCCCCCAACGCGGAAATGTTTGTTTGACCCGTAATAGTGACTGTGGTGGTTCCGCCAGTTGTGCCATTGAACGCCCCGGTGCCGCCATCACCACCGCCGCCGCCGCCGCCACCGGACGCCTCAATTTCAATGACGGTGCAACCATCAGGGATGGTTACGGTTTGATTTCCTGATGCGGTGATCCACCGTGTTTCCCCGCGATAGGCCAGCGCGGCGATGGCCTGCGCCACCCGTTGCGGGGTCATGTAAACGCCGTCACCGGCGGTTCCTGCCTCGGCCTGTGCCTGGGTGGCGGGCTGGGGAATTTCAATCCAGTCACCGTAAGACTGGTTGCTGTGAACAGCGCAACGCCAGAACATTCGGCAGGCGTTATCTGCAAGGGCGAATTGATGTAACGCGCCGTCGGCGTGGTGGGTGATGACCAACCCGTCATCGCCGCTGACAGGAGTATTGGATGCCGATGTTGCGTAACCGGCGACACCTACCGGCGCGTCGTCAAGATCAGTGGTGGTGATGCTGAATCGATCGCCGTCCCAGACCCCCTCATCAAAGGCGCTATTGGTCATGTGCTGATTCATGAAATCGAAGAGGGCGTGGACGGCGGTGGCCACCTCGACGACGTCTGACGCGGGGTCACTCAAAGCGTGAATTTCCGGAAATGTATTACTCGCACTTCCCTGATTTTCGATGATCAGGCCGAGGATCAAATTGCTAAATGCCATGACGGTTTCCTTTCTTAGATCAGCCCCGTTGCCTCGAACTGCAATGAGCCGGTGGTCAGGGTCTGGGTGGATTTATGGCGGATGTATAACGTCACGCCGGTGGTGGTGGCGGTGCCGAGGCCCGCCACCTCGTAGTCATCAATCGAGCCGCTAGCGACGCTGGTGACATTGGCGGTGACGAGTGGCGGTTGAATAAATGTTTGGGGGAAGGTGATCACCACCCCTGTGGCCGCCACGGCCACCGTGGCGGTGGCGGGCGGGGTTGATGTGGTAAAGACGGTTACGGCCGCCGAGGCGCGGCTCAGCCCGAAGCTGCGGCGGGGGTCGCCCGCCGTGTCATGGAGGATTTTAACACGGACCTGCACCCTGTCGGCGCAAATCGCCTGGGTCAGGGCCATGTCCGCCCAGGCCGACCAGGTGCCGTCATGACGCTGGCGGAACTGGCGCTGAATAAGCGGTTCGATCGCCACCGCCCGGTCAGGAGGGTAAAAGAGGTCAGTGTCAAACCGTAATGTCGCGTCGATCTGGCTGTCCAGCTCGATTTCCGGCATCGTGACGACACTTTCACTTAAAGTCGGGGTTAACAGCCAGTCATCAGAATCATTCCAGATGTCGACATCAAAAATCTGATTTGATTGCTCGACGCTGCTTGCAATAATTCCAGCTAACGGCAGCAGCAGGTTGTCGGCGCCGTTGATCATGTTGGTCCAGCTGACGCCGTCCCAGCCGACGCCCCTGCCGCGCGCCTGGTAGGCGACGATGCCCGATTGGTCGAGAAATGCCGTGGTGTCGCTGGCGTTGGCGCTGATGGCGCTCAGGTTGCCCGTGCGGTCGACAGCGCGGGCGTAAATGCGGTAATTCCCCGTCCCGGGCGGGAAAACCGTGGCGGCCCAGTCCTGCCCTGCGATCACCGGCACGGCGGAGCGGCGTTCCAGCACGGCGGCGGCGGTCCAGTCCCCCTCACTGGTGATGGCGGCGGGGGTCTCGCCCAATTGCGCGACGGTGTAGCGCAGCTCGTAGTGGCTCAGGTCGCGGGCGGTGGTGCCGCCAATCAGGATGTCGACGCCGTCGGCGCGCTGGCGAATGACAGTGAGGGCTGAGGGCGCGTCAGGCGGCCCCGCCTCGTTCAAGACGTTAACGCTGGCCTGCACCCATGCCGACGCCGCGCCGAAGACATTAATCGCCCGCACCCTGACGGCGTAATCCGCGCCAGCGATTGGGTTGGTGATGTAGCTTTCCGTCACCGCCGCGCTGACGATGCGGCTGTTCCAGCTCGTCTCACCAGCGCCCTGCCACTGGATTTCGATGCGCTCGACGTAGCCATCAGCCGGCACCACCCATGACGCCCTGATGCGCAGCACGGTGGTGCCGTCCTGGAATTGTTCGATCTCGTCATCACCCGCCGTTACCACCAGCCCTGTTACCGGCAAGGTCATAGTGGGGTCCGGAATCGAAATGTTCGGGGCCAGATCGATGGTGGTTTCCTCACCGGCGTTCCAGTCATAGACCGCCGCCGTGTGTTCGGTGAGGGTCAGCTTGGCCTCATTATGCGGCCCCGAATCCACCGCCGTCACCATAAAGGGCTTGGCGTCCCAAGTGAATCGGTCGATCGTCAGGTTGACGACATCGCCGGGGGTCAGCCAGCCGAGCTTGGGCTTAACGGGCAGTTGCACGGTGATGGTCTGGCGGTGTTTTTCGAGGGCGATCTTGTGGAGCCGCTGGGCGCGGGTGATGTCGGTGACGAATCGCAGGTCCTGCTTGAAGATGATCTGCCCGCCGTCCTCGGCGGCGTAGGTGGCGTTTGCCACCAGCGGGGTGACGGTGGCGGCCCAGTCCTTTTCCGCCGCCGAGATGGTGCCGTTGATGGCATTGAAAAGCGATGATTTCGGGACAAAGCGGTTGACGGCGACATCGCCGATGATGTCGTCTTCGGTGATCGTCACCTCGGCGTCACGTCCCGCCCCTGCCACCAGCGCCAGCGCGCCCGCCCGCCGCACCAGCATGCCGCCGCAGGCCGCCAGCATGTCGCGCAGGGCCTCCCCCGGGGCCTCGGCAGAGCTGACGACGCCATCGACGGTGTAGCGGCGCTGCTGGGTGGTGTCGGCAAGCGTGACGTATTCATCACAAATGTCGGCGGCGGTCTCAAAGCTGGGAATGTCGATCATTTTGCTGAGCATCACCCAATCGGGTTTGCCGCGGGCGGCGCGGATGACCTGATCAAGGATGCACATCGCGGCGTTATTGCTCCAGTGCATTAAATAGATAGCGCCGCTCCCCGGCTGGACGCGCTGGCCGTCCAGCCCCATCAGCTCCAGCGTTGTTTGGCTGGCGACGGCGACGACCTCATATCGCCCCCAATCGGCGTGGCCCGACAGCCAGACGATGGCGCCGACGGCCAGCAGATGGGGGGTGGCGGTGGTGATGACGTTGCCGCTCGCGCCGGTGATGACGATGCCGGTGTCGCGGGGGTCCCACAAAAGCGCGCCGTCAACCACCGCCGTCAGGCGGGGGATGCCGCCCGCGAAATCATCACGGTCATATTCCAGTTCGATGAAGGCCAGGGCGACACCGGCGCCGATCCGCGTCGCCGACCAGTCAATGTCACGGCTGGCGGCGGTCAAGGCAGTGTCGGCCGTCACGTTGAACCGCCCGCGGGTGATGCGCACGTCGGCGGTGCCGTCATGTTCCGTATAAATCGCGTCATCAAACCAGATCGCCGCGCCCTCGATGGGGCCGTCAGCGATGGGGAAGACCTGGACGAGGGTGGAATTATTGGCACCATCGGCGTCGATGAAGGTGGCGGTCAGCGGCACGCGCATGCGGCCATAGACAATCCGGCGGTATTGCGCGCCGGAGTTCAACCCCAGCTCACGCCCGGGGTCATTAAAGGCGGGGGGTTGCGGCAGTTTCGGGGCCAGCAGGACGGCGGCGGTGGCCAGCCCGCCATAGAACACCGCCGCCCCCGCGGAGGTCGCCCAGAATGAGCCAGCGGCGGCAATGCCCAGCCCGCCGGTCAGGTAGCCGACGCCGACGGCGACGCCGATGGACAGGATGGCCCTTGTGTTGAAATTACCGCCCATATGGTCGCTTTCCCCTGAAGATGGAGGTGACGGCGATCTGGCTCAAGCCGCCATCGGTCATCACAAAAGCGTGGCGGGGGGTGAAGGCCATGATGGCGGTGACGTAATCAAGCGGCTGGTGGCTCTCCATCTGGACCCCGTCAAGATTCACCCCGTCAAGTTTTACAAGGGCGACGTCACCGGGCCGGGCGTCATCAAGGCGCTGGATAAGCGTCATCCCAAAGGTGACGTCCTCCCACCAGCACATCTGCATCACCCGCGCCAGCTTGGTGTCATAGCGCGCCGCCGCCGCCGCCATGACCTCTTCCACCGTCGCGTAGGCCGGCAGGTCGACGCGCCCGGGTTCAATAAAATTGAGCCAGCCGGCAATCAGGGTCAGGCAGTCGTGCCGCCCCACTTCATAAGGCTGCGCCTGAATGCCTTTCACATAACATTTAAGGGCCGTTTTAACGTCCATCACCGCCCCCAATTCACCGCCATGTCGCCAAAGTCCTCAGCCCCGGCGAAGACGGTGTCACCCGCCCGCAGCACCTGCTGGTCGGCGTCGGAATAGCTCAGATTGCTGGCGGTGCCAAACCCCGACAGCCAGTCGCCGATGTTGATCCGCACCGCGCCCTGCTCACCGGCGATCACCTGGATGGTTTCCATCACTCCGACAAACAGATCGCCGCGCGCCAGCAGCCCGTGATGATTGATCAGCACTTGCTGGAAATAGGCGTAACGGCCCTTGATGTTTTCCGTCAGGGCCAGCCCCACCATGGTTCCCGTCACGCCTTCCACCGTCAGCGCGACCTTCTGGGTCAGGGCGTCGCCCTTGTTGTTGAGCCGCCCGACGCTCATGGCGTTGCCCAGGGGGATGGGGGTGACGGCGGGGATGTCGCCATCGGCGGGCAGGTGTATCTCGCGTGAAGCGGTGCTGACCCATACGCCGCCGCTTTCGAAATCGAGATAGACGGCAATGAAGGATTGGATTTCAGGCTCCGCCACCCTGTTCTTGAAGCTGTCGCTCACCGGTAAGGTCATCACCAGACCTCCCGCAATGTCAGCTGGGCGCTGGTCGCGCCGCCGAGGCGCGTGGTGATCTTGTAGCCATTGCGGTCCACCACCTGCATGCGGCAGACCGGGCTGTTGATGATCGTTAAAATAGTATCACCGACGATATTGAGTCGCAGGGGCCGCGTCAGGTCGACAAAGGCGTCACCAATCCCGTCGCTATCGACATTGGCGGCGACGCGGTTAAGGAGGTAATTGTCGCCATCGACGACGGTGATGAAATCGCCGCGGGTCAGGGCGCTGACGTGGTTGTGCGGCAACCCCCCGAGGTTCAAACGGGTGGAGCTGTCCACAATACCGCCGGGATGGGCGGTGATGCCCGATTGCGGCTGGTCGCGATGAAACAACGGCAGAAGCAGGGCGTTGTCCCCGCTGATGTCCTCGATCAGCCCGTCCATCACCCGCGCTTCGGCGGCGGTCAGGAGGGGCCAGCTCATGCGGGCGGTCCAGCGGCGGTAGTTTTCCTGCCGTTGCACCGACCCCGTGAAGGGGCTGGTGAAGCTCTCGCGGCTGACCTCCGGCTGGAACTCCATGGACATCGGCGGCGGCAATTCAGAAGGCCAGGTGATGTTAGCCATTAGAACCCTCCGTTGTTGCTGCCGTCGATACTGTCCTCGATCAGCTCACCACGGGTGATGTCAGCCGATGCCCGAATGATGCCCGGCACTGCCGCGCTCATGGCGCGGGCCACGGCGCCCTCCACCTGCGCTTCGCTGGCCTCCCCGTAAACGGCGAGGTCAAGGTTATAGGTGGCGCCACCACCGCTCATGCCGCCGCTCATGCCGCGATTGCGGCGGTGGCGGGGGTCGGAGGTGTTCAGCACCTCTTCGTCACGCCGCAGCACCGTCGGCACCTCATCGTATCGCATGGCCGCCTGGCCGGGCATACCGCCATAGTGGTTGATGCTGGTGAAGCCGCCGCCAACACCGCCCGCGCCCGCCCCGATGTCGGTGAAGGCGGGGGCGGGGGCGAACAGGCCGGTGAAAAACTGCACCGCCTGCATCCTGATCTGGGCGCGGATCAGGTCGAGGACGATGTCCCGCAAAATTGATTTGAAGGCGTCAGCGAAGCTCTTGGTGTTGTCCAGCAGGGCGTCAAAGCTGCGTGTGGCGACATCACCAAACCGGTCGGCCCCGGCGCTGACCAGCTCCATCTGCTCAAGCTGCTGCTGCTGGGTGATAATGAGGTTGCGGATGGCGTCCTCCTGCAGTTTCGTCAGCTCGATGTTCTCGCCATAGCGCTCACGCGCCTCGGCGCGGACGCGGTTGATGGCCTCCTCCTGCTCGATCAGGTGGTCAAGCCCCTGCGCGCGCATCAGCTCCAGCCGGTTGGCCTCGCGGATGTCGTCAAGATAGGAACCGAAATTGCGGCCCATAATCTCCTGCATGTTCCGTTCCGTCGGCAGGGCCATGCCAGGCGGCGCAAAGCCGACCGCGGTGTCATGGGGGCTGACAAAACCCAGATCAACATAATCCTGTTCGGGAGGTTCGGCGGCTCTCCTAATGTTGATTTCACGCTGTAATCGATTGATGTGATCATTCATATTCATCAATTGATTGCGCATCGAAGGAAGATTGGGCTGGTTTATTCCGGCGTCTTGCAGTTGTTCGGCATTTGAAATATCTCCTCTGAGTGTTTCAGCGCGCTTCTCTGCAACCTTCAGCATGCGGCGCAACTCGAACGGCAACAATTCATCATCATCATCACGAGATGATGAAATTCCCCCGATGGTGCCGCCAATCAAGGCACCCAACCATCCCAGCCGCGATCCCCTGGCACCGCCCGTCGCCGCGCCCGCAGCAAACTTTGAAAGCTTGCCCAGAATACCGCCAGCTAGGGCGCCGCCGCCAATGCTGGCAATGTTGCTCAATGTTTCATAAATTTCGGCAAGACTGTTTTGAATAACGCCTGACTTCAGGATGTCGGTGATGGCATTCAGGGCATCGGCAAGGTCTTCACCAATGGCCTTGGCAAGCTCATCATTAGAATTGAATAATTCTATGACCGTGCGATTCAACTCTTTCCAGGCATCATCCATCCCGCGGCTGGTGGCTATCATCTCTTCAAAACCCTCGCGCGCGTCACCGACATTTGATTCGAGCGTGCTGATGGAGTTGGCGGCAAGCGCGATGCTTCCCGTCAAGGCCGTATTTCCCAGATCAATAATGGCTTGAGTAATCACCTTATTGTCATTAACAAGGTTTTGACTGACGCCCTTGTAGATCAGCGTAGCTTCTTCGCCATTTCGGCGCAGGGTGATGCCGAGCTTTTTGAGGGTTTCCGCCTCACCGGAAATGGCCGCCAGCACGACATCACCAAATTCACGACTAAACGCTGACGCGATCTCACCCAGCCCTTTCAGGCTGTCGGTGGTGGGGTCAATCCCCACCGCCCTGAGCAGGCTGAACCCTTGGACCAGTTCCTGCACTGAGAATTGCGTGGTGCTGGCAAAGTCGCGGATCAATTCAAAGTCACGATCCGCCTGCTGAACCCCCCCCGACAGCACCGTCAAGGTGTTGCGCAGATCCTCGAACTGCTTTCGGGTGTTGAGGATGCCGCGCGTAATCTGGGTGGTCTGGCGCAGGAGCAGGCCGAAGCTCAGCCCGGCGATCGCCGTCTTCAGCGCCCCCGCCGCGCCCGCCGTCGCGCCAATGCCGCCCGCCGCCTTGCGGGCACTGCGGTCGGTCTGGTCAAGCCGATTGCGGAACTTGTCCGCCGCCTGTTCCGCGCGGCGGGTGCCGCGGGTAAAGGGCCGTGTGTCGGCGGTGATGGTGGTCTGGATGGTGTAGGTCATGCCACCGCCTTCTGCATCAAGCGCAGCGCCTCACGCTCGATCACCAGTAGGCGGTCGAGCGTGTCGGCGTCAAGGGGGATGTCGCGCGCCCGGGCGATGGTGGCCACCGCCCCCATGTCCAGCCCCATGGGCTGGCCCGACATGCCCGCCACCCGCCATTGGCTCGAGCAGGTCAGGAACAGCCACGCGGCGTTGGTGTTGGCGGGCAGCACCTCCAGCACGTCGGGCGGGGTGCCATCAGGGGCGCCATCAGGGGCGCCAGCTTCCGGCGGCATCATCCGCTTGAACGCCGCGGCGTCAATGCCCAGGGCCTCGGCCTGCATTTGCAAATCCTCTCTGTCGGCGGCACTGCTGACGGGGGATGGGGTGAACCATCGCCGCGCCAGCGCGATCAGTTTTTTTTCTGGGCGTCCTGTTTCTGCGACGCGTTATAAGCTTTGGAAATGCAAAGCCCAACCACCGGGTCCGTCAGCAACAGATCGAGATTTGCCGCGCTGAAGGGCAGGGGCTGGCCCTCGCCGTCAAGGATATCCTCCCAGTCGACGAGGATCTGCCGGTACCACTCGCGGTTGATCGCCGCGGCTTCTTCCAGGGCGGTGGGGGAACGGGGGTCAATCTCGTTCAGGCTGTCGTTCAACGCGTCATGGGCATGTTGCATTTGCTGCTTGAAGACGCCGATGAACTCATGGCTGGTGGTCTGGCCCGGCTGGTCAGGCACCGGCTTGATGATGGTGACGGGCCATTTGAACGTGGCGTCGGCGGTGAATTGGAATGGCATGGGTAGCCTCCTTTTCTAGCGGAAGGTGAGGGTCAGGGAATTGCCGACGAAGCGCAACCCGCCCGACAGCTGCAGCACGCCGTCGCCGTTCTGCATGGCGGCACCAGTCAGTTGCGTTGTTGAGCAGGTCCATTCCACCCGCTCGCCATTGGACGAGCCGTGGTTCAGGCTGAAGGCCATCTCATCCCCGTCTTGCGATTTTTCGATGTAATCCTCGTCACTGACCGGCGGCATATCGAAGGTGACGGAGCCGCCGCATTGACGATCGGTGATGATGACGTCTTCACGATTGACCATGTCACGGTGGGTGACGGTGTTGCCGAGGTCAATCGTCAGCGCCGCCAATGACGGGCTGGTGCCATCAAGCGTGAAGGTCGTGTTGTCATAATTGATGACCAGCGGGCGCTGGTAATCGCTGACATCGGTGATGACATTGTCGGCGTCGATCGGCGTGGTCTTTCTGCCCGTGAAGGTGAAATTCAGCATCGGGTTGGTGTTGTTGTCCATCGAGCAGGTGAAGGTTCCCCGCGCGCCGCTCAGGCGGGTGCGGATGCCGTCAATATAAAGCTCGAGGGACAGGCTCTCGAAATCCTCATCCGCCAGCCGATAGCGCACCTGGGTGTTGGCGGTGATGGTTTCCGACATGCCGCACCCACGCAGCAGGTTGGCAAAAGCCGGCGGCGTGTCGATGGTGCCACTGGCGGCCAGCTCAACGCTGAAATTGACAATAGAATGGGTGCCAACCGGTGAGCTGGAATAGGTCTCCAGCCCGCCGCGCTCGTTGGGGCGATCGATGGATGTTCCGGCGACCGGCTCGATGGTCAGGTTCTGGTACAGCACGGCGTCGGTGCTGGACGGCTGCAGGAAATTACCTTCCGTGGTTTCGATTCGGGCGAGGACAAGCCCTAGCCGATAGATAATAGGGGGTGCCATTACGCGTCTCCTTTGTCGGTGGTGGCGGGGTCGGTGTTGCCGGTGTCGGTTTTGGCGGGGGTGGTTTCTGGGCGAGCTGAGGGGGTCATGTTCCCGTCTACAAAATAATAGCTTCCGCCCTTGCCCGGGCGCGGATCGTCTGTCTTAGCCGCCGCTGGTTTGGTCGGGGGGGTGGGTGTCTTCGGCATCGGTATGTCCTCCATCAAGCTGGCGGCAGGTCTTCGATGACCCGCGGGGTTAAAACACAGTCGGCAACATGACTGTCGATATTGTAGAATTGTGCGTCTTCCATCCGCAGCACCTGCATTCCCCATGGCGTGCCTCCGGTAGGGGTGATGTCGGTGACGCGGCCATCCGCCTCCGTCATGGCAAGCTCAGGTTGCGCCGCGAAGGCCAGCCGCACCGCCTCAACCCGCGCCTCAAAATCAACACGGGACTGGACAGGATCACCGGCATTGATCTGGGCGATGTGCATCAAGGTCCAGGTGATCTCGACCAGCGCCCGCCGTGTTGAGGACGAGGTGGTGCGAATGCCCGTCGCCTGAATAAGCCAGGCCCGCAGCTCATCGCCGGTCTTCATGGCATTAATCATCGCGTTGTAATCACGGCTGATGAACGCCGCGCGCAGGGACTGGCCGGCGTCATCCACCGTGGCGATCCGCGCCGCCACCGCTTCGGCAATGGCGTTGATATTAGCCATCCTGCGCCTCCATAAACTGAATGGTGCGGGCGACCGCCAGCCCCAGCCGACGCTGGACCGCCGCGCTGATGGCCGTGGTGGCATCACGGAACATGAACTGCCCGCGAGTGCCCTCGCGCTTGATCTTGGTGGCCACTGCCCAGGCCACCGCGCGGGCATGGGTCGGCTCGCTGATGCCGAGCTTCTGCACCACCCATTGCTGGATCGGCGCGATCGGCGGCATGTGGGGGCGCGACCCTTCCTCCAGCGGCTCGATATGCGGGGCGGCGGATCCCCAGCGGCCCTCAACCCCGCCACCAGTGGTGACCACCGGCGCGTCGGCAATGATGGAATTGCGGGTCAATCCTGTCGCCGTCGGCGTCCGCTCCTGGGTCTCGCGCTGGCCGAGCAAAAGCATCTCATTAACGCCGGTCACCATCTCGGCGGTGAGCCGGTCAGGCATGCGCTCAAGGGCGTCGCTGAATCGCGTCAGCTCGTCATGATGAATGCGGATATTGGTCATACCCATCCCCCGCGCTTGCCGCGATAGCGGAACACGTCACGGCGATCTTCGCGTGATGACCGCGCCGCCGCCACCGGCGTTTTGTTCTTGATCTGCCAGGCCTCCAGCGCCAGCTCCCGCGCCCTCTGGGCGCGCTTGGCATAGGCCGTCGCCCGACTGGTGGTGGCAACACTGCCGGCTGTCGCCAGGGCCGTGTCCAGATTGTTGGAAAGAGCGGCGGCACGCGATTCCAGCAGGACAGACCCGGCGTACCAGATCACCCCTTCCTCTGCCGTCACGGGCAGGGTGTTGGCCTCGGCATCGCCTTCAGAATCATCGGGGGCAAAAACATGAGGGCGGGAAAAGGTGATGCGCAGGTCATCATCAACGCCGAGGTAAACATCAGGGTCAGGGATCAGCACCGGCCCCTCCGCCCGCAGCTCGACCGTGGCGGCGGGCAAGTCACAGCCGCCCTCATAATCCGAAGACGGGTTGTGGCTTTCCGCCGTGACGAGTTGCCAGACCCCGTAGACCCAGCCGTCAGGCAAGGCCTGCTCTTCGCCCTCAACCACGGTGATGTCGGCAAAATCAATATGGGGCTTGTGCTGGCTGTAAAAATCCACCGCCGCCGCGATCGCCGCTTCCATGACGTCATCGGCAGGGATATCGGCGCCGGTGAATCCGGTGCGGCGCAGCACTTGTGTTTTGGAGGTGGCAAAGCTCATTCAAACGATCCTTAATCATCCCTCAAGCGGCGGTTAAAAAGAAAGGGCCGCCATCTGTCGTTGACCTCATCAAGATGAAGCCGGGCAGATGCTGGCCCTTTCAACCCAACTTATGGGCAACCCGTTAAGCTGGTCTGTTGGCCCGCATTGACCGCCAGTCGGAAACGGTGCCGCCATAAATATGACGCAGCTTGAACTCCATTTGGTCATTGGTGAACGCCGGGCCTTCCATGACATTGTCACGGTTGATCACCTCTGGCTCCTTCTTGCCATCAAGGAAACCGACCTCAATCCCGGGGCATCGCATGGGGTCGGCCAGCTGGTACCAGTCATTTTCATCGGTCATGCCCTCCCAAGGAACGACATCGACCGCCCGCATCCGTGACGTGTCGGTGTCAGGGTCGTTTTCCGTGCCGCGCTGTTGCGCGTCCAGAATGGTCGGCTCCAGGTCAATGGAACAGATAATTTTCTTGGTCGGCATGTTGAGCGGACGTGTGCTGCTCAACTCCTGCTGCTTGCGCAGGGCGATATCCGCCGTGCGGAAGGCCGCTTTGGAAAACGCCGTGGTGCCAAGGTTGCCACGGGTGGCGGAATACAGCACCGCGCCATCATAGATGTTGCCGCTCGATTGCGTCACCAAACCAAAAACAAAATCATTGAGGGTGAAGACACAGGCTTCCGCCGCCTTTTCGATCAGCCGCTGAAGCAGGGCCATGTCATCGTTACGGATCATCTCGAAGGTGACGGGGATGACGCCGCCGCGCTTGCTTACGGCAAAGTTGGCTTCCCACTCCGTGGGGTGGGTCAGGTCGTTATAGCTGGCGCCTTCATTGACATCAGGAATCGTGCCGTATCCACCGACATTACTGAATCGGTGATCCTTGAAATCCATGATCGCGCGGGTGCTGCTCACCAGCTCGTTCCAGCGCGTCGTCTGCATCATGAAATCATAGCGCATCATCAAGACGCGGTGGATGCTGTCCCCGAGGATCTGATCAAAGGTCGAGGAGCTGACCGCCGCTTCAACAATATGCTTGCGGCTGAACCCGCTCAGCAATCTGTCACCAGTGGTTTTCAGGTAAAGCCCCTTCAGCCCCCCCAGCTCACGCATGGCGAGGCCATGGTCCTTGTGGCCGGGGTCGAGCATGGCCACCGCCGCTTCCGTCAGCATGTTGGCGTTATCCGTTACCTTGACCGACGGCAGTTTAAAATCGGGGATGCCACCTGCGGTGCCGCCGGCCTCCGCCAGGTAGCTCCGCTCCGCCTCGATCAGGCTGGTGACCGCCGCTTCCGTCAGCTGCGCCGGATCCGTCATGCCGCTCACCCGCTCAAGCAGGCGGTCCCGTGTGGCGGCGGGAATATCCGACCGGTGGACGCGATCATTGGCCGCCATCTGCGCGCCCGCAAGTGCCATGGCTTCGGCGACCTGCTTTTTCGCCGCTTCGGCAATAGCCGCCGCGTCAGCAGCCGGCGCGGCCGGTGCGGGATCGGCAGCCGGTGCGGGATCGGCAGCCGGTGCGACCGGTGCGTCCGGTGCGGGATCCGCGGCAGGGGTGTTGGTCAGCATGGTGGTGAGGGCATCTTCACCAAGATGGGCGATCGCCGCCTTGGCGTAACCTTTCTCCACCAGCGCGGCGATGATCTGTTCTTTGGTCATAGGGTCTGCCCCTCCTTCGGGCATGGCGGCTTCCGCCAGGTTAAGGATAGCCCCGCCGGCGGTGGGCCGCGCGACGATGTCAACGGATTGGATGTTTATATTATGGGCTTCGGCCAGCTTGCGGCCGGGCTCGTGACGCGGCTTGAACTGCCCCGCCGCCCCGGTGATGCTGAGCCCGAACAGCCCGGGCATGCCTTTGGACACAGCGGTCATGATCTTTTTGCCCAGCCCTTCGGCGGGTTCCAGCAAGCGCATGACCCCGAAAACGGCAGGCCCGCCTTTCGCGGCCTCGGCGATATAGCTGATGCCTTCGATCCAGCCGATGGTCTGGCGCACGTCAGCGCCGGTGCCGGGGCGTTTGCGGTGGTCCTCATCAGACCCGGCGTAGACAGGCCAGGTGTTGCCGGCATTGGCTTCCGCCAGCCGCCTCAATTCTTCGGCGGGGTAATAGACCCCTGACGCCGCTGACGCCCCGGCCTTGATGACGCGGACATGGAGGGCATCATCCTTTTCCGCCGCTTCGCAAATCAACCCGGCGTCCACCGCCGCGGCTTCCGCCACTTCAGACCAGGTCTTCATGACCTTGGTCTTGTTGCTGAGGACAATCGCGCCATCCGCGCCCTGGGACCAGTCGTACTGGATGTAATCAAGGTCATCGATGAAGATGACGGTATCGCTGAAGATCGCTTCGATGTTCACCCAGCTGTCGTCACCCATCCCTTCGGTTGTCTTGATGGCGTCACGCAAGGCGTCACGCAGCTGGTCAAGATCACCACTGGTCCAGGCTTCCGCCAGCGCGTCACGGCCGATGATCGCGCCGTCGGAATATTCCATCAGCATTTCCAGCAGGGTTTTCATTACTTATTGCCCCCGGTTTTGGGTGCCTTGGGTGCCTTGGGTGCCTTAGGCGGTGGTGGTGGCGGTGGTGGTGGTGGTGGCGGTGGCGCGGCAGTGACCAGCTCGCCTTCAGCAACATGGAATTTCTGCCCGTCAACCGTCACCAGCGTCCAGCCGCCATCAGGATGACCGTTCGCCGCCAGCACATCATCAGGGGTGATGATGTCGTCGGTGGTCTGCATCTTGGCGATTTTGCGGCCATGCTTCCCTTTCTTTTCAATCGGGGTGGAATGTTGGACGGTGGTGCCTTCCGCCGCCAGATGCGCCGTGATTTTCTCAATCTGTGCCTTTGGAATCGACATGGTTTTCCCCTCGGAGATTTCTGATTTTTCTCATCCTGCCATAAAAACGGCAGGTGGTGGCGTGGCGATTTCGCCAAAATTTCAGATGTCATCACCGCTCTGTTCGCGTCACACCCGCCAGCGTCCGCCCGCGGTATTCAGCCGCGCGATGTCATCGTCGCTCAGGGGCTGGGCGCCTGGTGCCGCCATCTCCCAGTCTTCGACAAACGGCAGGCTGGTGCAGCCGCAATTGATGGTTTCCGCCGCCGGGCCAGCGGGATCGCGGGGGTAATTGAGCTTGACCAGCCCGGCTTTCAGGCGGAATTTTTCATCAACCCCCACCACCTGCCCGTCGATGCGGTCATGGGACGGCCGCGAGCGCAGCTTGCCCGACCGCCGCCATTGCTTCTTCAGCCCCGGCACATCTTCCGCCGCCGCCGCCAGGCGGTCCTGCGCCGCCGTCGAATAGGCGCGGCCAAGCTCGGTATTGACAATCGTCTGCGCCCGCCGCATCCCGCCGGTGACCCGCGCCGTGATGAACCCCAGCACCTGCTGGCGATTGACGGCGCCGGTCAGGGCCAGCGCCAGCTCATCCCCGATTTCCCGCGCCAGGTTGTTCGAGATATTGCGGATCTTGCCCGTCGTGAAATTCCTGATGCCGGCGATTTGCGTTGCGCTGACCGCCGTCAGGCTCGAGCTGATGCCGCTCACCCCTGCCGCCATCAGCGGCACCCGCGCCATATCCGCGCCCAGGACAGCGCCGGTGGCCACCGCCTCATCCGCCAGATCCGCCATGGCCCCCGCCAGCGCGGCGGCCTGACGATCGATCTCCGGCAACAGGGCGGTCAGCCGCGCCTGCGCAAAATCGCTCAGGTCTTCACCGGCGAGGGCGGAGCGGATACGCACCCGCGCCTCGTCAAACGCCTGCCTGACGTCGCGCGCCACCAGGCGATCAAGCCGGGCAATGCGGCGCAATTGCGCCTCACGGGTCTGGCGAAACGCCCGTTCGCGGGGGTCAAGCCGCGGCATCACCATCACCCCTGTTGTCATCAGTGCGGGCATCATCAGGGCTGCCGCCGATGCCGCTCATCCCGTCATCCGCCATCACCGCCCGCTCTTCTTCAGCGCGGGCCAGCGCCGCCGTCAATTCCTCGCCAGCGTCAAGCTCAACCCCGGCGTCGGCGGCGTAAGAGGAAATGATCTTGAGCGCGCCATCGGTGGTCAGCAGCCCCTGCATATGAAGATGCGCCGCCGCCGTCGCGCCGGAGGCAAAGGCCGCCGCCGTCTTTGAGCCGTCAGGCCGGGTCAAGGGCTGCATGTCGACCGCCAGATCCTCCATCAATTCCGCGCGCCGCCCCGCCATCATCCCCGTCGCTTCAAGCCGCGTCAGCATTTCCACCATCACCACTTCCTTCGCGATTCCAATAATCGTGTTGCGCCGTTCCTGCAGAATGTTAAGAACCGGCGTGTCCATCTCCGCCGCCGTCGCGCGATTGACATTACCGCCGCCGCCGAACCAGTGTTCGGGGAAGGCCCGCGGCGTCAGTATATGATTACGGAATTGCCGCGACGCGTTGGCCCAATCATAGGAATTGAGCGCCGGCGCGATGGCCTTCAGCTCGATGCGGTCATTATGAAACAGCATTTCGCCGGGGTCGGGGCGGCCGATGGCCTTCTTCCACTGGTCCAGCTCCGCCTGATCAGCCCCCGCCACCTGCACAGAATAGATGAAACTGCGGAGGTCAGACCAGTTTTCAATCTCTTCGAACAAGGCGTTTTCATAAGCCCTGATCCAGTCAATGATTGGCACAAGATCACCACTGCCGCGCGGCGTTGAGCGCGTGCGGTTGATGGTGAAATAATGCACCTCACCATCTGTTGCCGCGTCGCGCAGGGCTTGCGCCATGATCGACCAGCCCTCGCCCGCGACGCGCCAGGCCATGTCCGGCTCAAGCCCGAATCCCTTGCGGTGCAGCACCGCCGGACGGTCAGGCATCATCGGGTCGCATTCGATTTCCGTCACCATGTCGGGCGGCAGGGTGCCGATGGTCGCCATGCCGGTGATGGGATCGATGATCCGCGTCAAGATCAGCTCACCATCAAGCGCCAGCCGCCGCATCAACTCAAGGAAGCGGATGTCCATGTTGTTGCCGGCACTCGTCCAGAACGCCTCCACCATCTCGAGCATGTCTTCATCAGGATGCTGCCAGCGCAGCGGCCGCCCCAATTGGAAGGCGAGCGGGACATCCACCATGCCGCGTGCCAGCGGCGAGAAATGATAGAGGTGTTCCGCCATCCGCCGCATATGGGCAGGCGAGGTTGAAAACGGGCTGAAGTTTCCGCCGCCCGTGCCACTGCCAATCGGCGCCCAGCCGGGTTCATAGCGGGGGTTGCCGTAACCCGCTTCCGCGATCGCCGCTTTTGTGTTGGTCGAAGGCAGGATATCGTCGAGCGGCATCTGGCTGACCAGCCCCGATAAGGTTGTTCCGGGCAAATTTGTTACGGGGGGTTTATCTACCATGTCGCGCCTCCGCGGGATCGTTTTTGATACGGCAATTGGGGGGTCATCCGGCGTTTGTTATAGGCCTCCATCATCAAGGCCCGCGCCGCGTCAGGGTTATGGTCCATCAGCTCGTCGTAATCAAGCCGCCCTGATGCCATCACCGCTTCCACCAGCCCGTCGTCCTTGGCGGCCAGCGCGAAGATCAAGGCCCAGACGCGGTCGCCGTGACCGGCGCGATTTTCCAGCGTCTGCAGGGTGACCGATCCCGCCGGTGACTTGACAGTGCGGAACAGGCTGAACTCATTGAACAGCTCGCGATCATCAGGGATCTCCAGCGTCCCCGCTTCAAGATAGGCTTTCAGGCGATCCGCCATTTCAAACCGCCGGTCGCCCTGGGCGCGCACGCCGGTGATCTTCAGCCCGTTAATCGACGACACCCATTGATTGCCGCGGCCTTCATTAACGCGCTGGCCGGGGCGCATCCGCTTCCAGTTTTCGATATAACCTTCACCGAGTCCAATCTCATCCGCAAAAACCTGCGCGACATTATAGCGCGTGAAGATGCCGCTCACCGCCTGATCCTGCGCGTCAATATGCGCGTCGGGCAGGATGACCTCTTCGACCAGCCGTGTCTTGCCCTGACGATCCTGAATAATAGAGGCAACCCATTGGTGCTGTTTGCGTGCCAGGTCAATGCCGACCCAGGCCAGCGAATCGGGATCCGCCAGCCCGGGGTTGCCGGCATCAGGATGACGCGCCGCCCGCACCAGCACGGCGTCGTAATAGGCGCCGAGGCGCGAGCGGGGGATGCACTCCAGCTCCTCATCCGCGTTGTCGGCATAAATATCCCTGATCTCTTCCGATTTGGCGGCGATCATGGCGGCATCGACAGGGCGGCGGTCGGCTTCAGTTTTATGGCTTTCAATGACATGGCAGACGCGCTCCACCAGCCCGTCATCCTCGGCTTGCGAGAAGGGGATGCGGTGGTGGCTGTATTTTTTTAACCCCTGTTTGATGTCATCGATCAAAATATTAAAGGGGTTGTCAATGCCATCATGGGTTGAAATCACGCGCACCCCGCCACCCCAAATCGTGAAGGCAAGCACCGCCTTGATGGACTCGTCAATGTCATTCATAAACGCCGCTTCATCCAGCACGGCGCGGTCGCCGGGGCGACCCTTGGAGCGGAACTGGCGGGGGCTTGATGTCAGGGCGACGATCTCCCGCCCGTTCGGCAGGTCAATCCGGAAGGCCTTGATGCTCAATTGTTCTTCGGCGGTGGTGTTTTCATGAAGATAATCGATCGGGTCAACCTCCACCGCCGTGAGGCTGAGGTTCCGCAAAGCGTTGAGCCAGTACTCGCAATCATTGATGAAGCCGCGGGCGGCATCAACGGCGAAAGTCTGGTAGTAGACATTGCCGCCGCCTTCCAGGGCGTAGAGCGTGTCGTCATAGGCTTCCGCCCAGCTGATGCCGATGCGGCGGCCTTTCTCACAGACCTTGACGGGGGATTTGTCTTTGACCCATGCGGATTGGTAGGGCAGCAAGGCCCATTTGACAATGTCAGATTTGCGGGGCTTTGGGGATTTGGCCATCAGCCGTCCTCCATGGCGCTGCGGATCGCGGCAAGCAGATCCTCACCATTCTCAATGGCATTAGCGCCGCCACCTTCAGCGCGATCCTTGATGATTGACGCCGCCGCCGCCGCCGCCTTTGCCATCACCGCGTCGCGATCCTCAAAGTCCTGGCTATGGCGCAGCGCGATCGCCATCTCCTTGATGCCGCGCGCCAGTTTCTGGATGTCATCGGGCGTCATTTCCGCGCCATCATAGATGTTGCGCATGTATTCATTGGTCAGGTTTTGCACCAGCTCCACCAGCAGGCGGCCCTGCTTGCCCTGAGCCGCCGCTGACCCCAGCTCACTGACCACCCGCGCCGCCATCTCGCGGCTCTGGTGCAGGCGTTTCCTGATCGCGCGTTCCTGGGCGGTGAACCGCTGGACCGCGCCATGGCTGCGCTCCTCACCGGCCTCACGCAGATAACTCACCAGCTCGCGGATCGTCACCCCGCTATTGAGCATCTGGTCGACCTGCGCCTTGACGTCATGAGGCAAGGTGGTGAGAGATGATTTTGGCCCGCGCTTTCCCATTGCTCAGGCCATCTCGGGGCCGGGTTCAGCTACACCATCCACCAGCTTGATTCCCTTCGCCGTTTCCTTGCCGCGCTGATTGATGGTGAAGACCATCAACGTCGGGCTCAGCTCTTCTGTCTTGCCCAGCCCGGCCTCCGCCAGCCAGGTGAACTCTGCCCTGATTTCCTCGCGCGGCGCCACCAGCCCGAACTCCGCCAGCACGGTCTGGGTGATGCTCTCGTTGATTTTGAAATTGTTCATCAACGCCGCCCGCAGAATCGACAGCCGGCGGTGTTCCGCAAGATGTTTTTTGTAGGTAGTCATTTTATGTCCTTGTTATTCATCAGAAAGCTTTCGATGCGCGTCAACTGGCTTTGCTGCTGAACGAACCGCTTTTCCAGGCCTTCCAGCGTGGCGGTCAATGTCTTGAGCGTGCCGACCAGCTTTTCAATATCGGCGTGCGACGGGCTGTCCTTCGCGGTTTGTTCAAGGTGATCGACCTTGACTTTGAGCAGGGCGATCTGTTTCTGCAATTCCACCCGCCCCCATATCGCCCACACAGCAAGGGCGAGGGTTGGGGGCGTCAACCATTGCAGCCAGGGCAGCAAATCCGTCATGGTCTAATTCTCCCGCACCAGTTTTTTCAGGCTCTCGATCGCCGTCGGGGCGCCCATGGCGGCGCGCTTGTCGCCGGACCGGTTGGCAATATTAATGCCAAGCACCGCCAGCGCGGCCACGAAGATGGTGTTGAGCTCGGCGGCGGCGGCGGCGGCCGCGACAAAATCCTCCGTCGGTTTGAAGAACAGGATATAGATCAGCCCTGTCCACAGGCTGGCGAGCATGTACGCCACGATGTAGCCGATGGTGGGCCGCCAGTTGCGGGCGTAGGGATGGGCGCTGGTGACTTCGGCGCGCATGGTCTGGTTGATGGCCAGCGCCATGTCGCGCTCGGCGGCGATTTGAAGCGCGGAAATTTCTGCCGATTTCTGAATCTGCAGCCCCCGCAATTTTTCAGTGGCGGCGGCGGGATTTCTCATGATGGTGTTGATGACCTCTTCAGGGTCATCGGGGGTGCCGAGCGCATTGGCGATCAAGGCACCGGCGCCAACGCCGACAGGCCCGGGGATGATCAACCCCCCCAATGTCGGGGCCACCGCCGCCACTGCTGATTTGATTTTTGTCCAGTCCACTTGCGCCTCCGGGTTGATGCAAACAAAGACATCATAGCCCATGGCGGCGGGCGGGTGGCGTGGCGATTTCGCCAAATGGAAGCGGGTGAGAGCTGCAGGGGCAGGGCAGCTTCAGGCACAGACCCCGCTTAAACCCCGTTTAAACGCGTTTAATTTTGCCCTCAAGATCAAATCTGGCGGGATGGGTGCCGCCAGCCCCCCAGCGGCGGCTGGTGGCGGCGTGACGGGGATGTTTATTTCGGGGGTTGATCGAGCTCATTGACCATTTCATCTTCGAGCTTGTCGAAATCCGGCAGGGCGCCGGTTGTTTTGACGTACCACCAGATGAGGATGACGGCGCGCCGCATGCAGGGGTTCAGGCGGCGATGGGTCGCCGCGCTTTCGGGCGATTCAAAATAGCCCCAGTTGCGGCCGAATTTCAATCCCACCAGCGCCGCCATGGCGGCAGTGCTTAAACGGGCGGGGGGTGAATACAAACGAAATCGCTTGAGCAATTCAGGGGTGAGTTTCATGATTTCGCTTTCTTTTTGGCAATGAGAGCCAAAATTTCGTCAGGAGTGACATCCCATTTGGCAATCGTATTTTCAACACCCAGCGACATCAGGTGTTCAATCTCATCAAGATGCTCCGCCTTTTTCCAGGCGGCGGCAAAAGAAACGCCAATCGCCATATTTCTAGTATGTTTAGGAGATTGGGGCTTGTTTTTTGCAGCCTTACTCATCCTGCGGCGGGTTTCGACAGAAAAAGGCTCGCGCTTTCTACTTTTTTGAAAATCACTTATTTTGCGGCGAGCTTCGGCAGTATGACGTTTGCCAGTATTCCCATGAATTTTTGAATTGGAATTGGTCATCATTTGTTCTCCATCAAAAAAACCGATCCTCACCGGCACTGTTTTGGTGCCGGTGAGGATGCGAAAGTGTCAAGACGCTGTCTTGATTTTGACGATGCGGTTAAAGCCATGTCGCCCCGGCTCGGTGGAATAGCCGGGGTGGGTCAGCCGCAGGTTTTCATAGCGCTTCCAGATTGGCCCGGCTTTTGTCCGGCAGCCATTGGCGAATCCGCCATCCTGGACAGCAAAGCTCTTGACCAGCCCGGCGGCCTTGCCGAGAACATCGAGGGTTTCGATGCTGACCGCGCCGGTTTTCTTCAGCTCGTGTTCAGCACGATCCAGCAGCACCTCGGCGCGCTTCCACGACGCCCGCCATTTGCGGGCTTCATGAGAGCGATGGACGCTCTGGTCTTCGGGATAATCCTGACAGTATTTGTCGAAAATTTCACCGCTGACCTCACGCAGGTCATGAGCCACGAGCTGATAACCGGCGTGGCATTCCGTCACGATTTTTTGAGGCATGTGTTCATCCACATCCAAAAGCGCGTATTGCTCCGCTTCCGGTGACATCGCCGCCAGAATATCCTGCAACATCCGGCTTTTGGAATGCGTGGAATATTGATCCGCCATCAGATGCAGTTGAGCATTAGTGAGTTCAAATGTAATGGTCTTCATGGTCTTCTCCTTCTGCCCGCTCTGCGGGCCTTGGGTTGTAGGGCAGGATTGCCCGTCGGCGAGGGTCGCCACCCTGGCGAGGGTCGCCACCCTGGCGAGGGTCGCCACCCTGACGTAACCGCCGCTACACCCCACCAGCTTGAGAGCCGGTGGAGTGAGGCAGGGATTAACCGATGTGGCGGATGTCGTCGATATTGCGGATTGTATGAGCTGAATTATAGCCGTCAATCCGAACTTTTGGCTTGCCGCCACCCTTGACGACAGTGCCTTCGACCCAATTTGCTTCACCGCTATCTGGCTTTACGCCGTCGCGGATTTCGACGCGATCGCCTTTTTTGAAGCCCGCATTGCGGATTTCAGTTTTGGCGGCGGCTTTGGCGGCACCGCGCGCGGCGGTAATCGCCAGCGCTTCGGCTTTGGCTTGCTCATCGGCCTGCGCCTGAGCAAGGGTTTTTTCGGGCAGATCGAGCAGATCGCCGATGATGTCCGAAGCCTTGCGGCTCGTCAGCATGTAAGTGGAGTTGGTGAGTTCGCCGGTGATGCTGATGGCATCAGCGCGGGTGTCCGCCAGAAAAGCAATGTAGTTGATTTGCTTGATGGTAGCTGGCTTTAAGCCATTTTCTTCAGCGCGGAAAGCGGCGTTTTGAATGATGGTTTTCATGGTCTTGCTCCTGTTGCCCGTAGGCTTTGGGGTTGGTGCCCTTTTTTCTGGGCTATGACTATAATATAGGGTCAATTGACCTTGTCGTCAACAACAAAACGTCATTTTTTTTCACTTTTTTTCACTTTTTTTTCGATGCCTGAATCGCGCCGCCGCCGCTCTAGTTGCCAGCAGCTCTGAGCGAGCAAGTGCCGCCGTGACCTTCAAGGTTCGCCCAGCGTTGTTCTTCAATATTCCATGCCGCAGATTCGATTTCATCAAGGATGGCGCGCAGGGCGTTATCTTTCGAAGCAGTATACAAAAACTCATACAGATCATCGCCATTGGCCCGCAGTTTTTGGTGCAGGTTGTGGGCGACGTCAGGGTTGAGAGCGGCCGTGCGATCGATCACCTCCTCAAAAATGCCGTCAATATCGCTTAGATGTGACCAATCATCCAAGCCTACAACCCATTTCAGGTTATGTGCTGTAAAGTATCGCATTTTTTTATCCTTTACTAAGCTCGCCGCGATTTCCGGCGATCAGTAAACCGCCGCGCCGCCGCCCTCGAGCAGAAGCCGATATACTCCCGCCCCAGCCGCCGCAACACCAGCCCCTCGCGGATGGCGGTTTTCAAATTCATGTAAGGCGCGTCGGTCAGCTGGCCGTCAAGATCAGGGCAGCGCGCCGCCACCATATCAGCGATGTCATTGACATCTTGCCACAGCCAATTCGCAAGACGCCTGGAATCTCCAATGCCCATGATGCTGAACTTGGCCTCATCAGCGGTGGCGGCGGGCATATAGACACATAATTCGCGCCCGCCGCGCCGCGAGCAGATTCGCCAGGCTTTCGTTGGGGTGGTCATTTCTTGGATGCCTTAATCATGTCTAGCTGGAATTTATGATGAAGACAATCAATCCAAGAAGAAAAACAAGAACCATAATAGCTTCGGGCATCACCGTGCTCCTTTCAGGTTGTGGCGGGCGCGGGCGGCCATGGCTTTTGCCCGCCGCTTGGCGGACCATTTGCGCCGTTTCTTGCCCGGGCGGTGCGCGTCGGGCCGATCAGCAACGGAAACCGGCTTATTCATGATGTCCTCCTTGCAAGTTCAAGAAGTGGCTGCTCCGCATCGACATAAAGCGGATGTCGCGGCGCGCCGTCTTTAGTATGGCCAAGACAGAGTAATTTTTGGCTGGCCTTGCGTGAAAGATGAGAAAAGAGAATACCGTATCCTTTATTCGCCCATGGTTTTAACGTTTTTTTGTTGTAAGCAGTTGCGCCCCAGGCACAGATGATCAGGGGTGAAAGTTCAGGGTCAAACACATCATCCATTTTAGAATAATATTGATCCGCATCTCCCATCAATTCGTCGTCGGTCAGCCCCGCCAGTTCAGCAGGGTCTGTTGCAATACGTGGCGACAGGTTCAGCACCGTCAAGGCAGAACAGCCCTCGCGCTTGCTGAAATTGATAATCCTCCGAATGGTAGGGTCATCCTCGCTGGCGTCGGCGGTGCTGGGGTTCAGCATGATCCACAAGGCGCGACGGGGATTATCCGTCAACATATCGCTCCAGTCGCGGTCAAGGCGATAACGATATTTTCCGCAATCGCTGAATGTGGCTGAGCGTTTCATCACGCCCTCCTTCCCGAGCGGCGGTTGCGCTTCCACGCCTGATGGCCGGGGTTGCGTTGCCAGTGGCGGCTTTTGCCGCCGTGACGTGGCCGTGGAAGCAGGGCCGTGGGTGCGGCCGCCCCCATTTCCTGCAAGAACCCGCCGACCAAAGCGGCGCTGGCCAGCATCTTTTGCGCCGGTGATAAGGCGCGGGTGGTGGTGCGTGCCATCAATAAATCTCCTTCTTGATCAATTCGGCTTCGATCCGCCGTGACGTGTTGATGACATGGGGGTCCTTCGTCATTTTGTGGTTGATGTAATACTGGATGCTGGTGTGGTCCCGATTAAACGCCATGCCGATCTGGCTGACGGTCCAGTGGTGGCGCCGCGCCGCCAGGCATGCCGCGATCCGCGCCAGCATCAGTTTCCGGACCCGCAGGGGTGAGCTCAGCTCACGGGGGGAAAACCCCGTCGCCCTGGCGGCGGCGGCCACCAGCTCATTGACCATCATTTTTGGTGGGGCGGGCGAACGCAGCTGGTTCTTCAGCGCCTCGACTTGCGCCGACAGCACCTCGAGCTTTGTTTCCAGCACCTCAACCCGGTCTTTAACATGGCCGTACCCCCCCATCACACCGCCCCTATTCCGCGGTTCCGGCGTACATATCGCCGATCGCCGTGCTGCCGGTGGGCAGCGTGGTGGCACGGCCGCGCCACCGCCCCAGATCATCAGCCGCCGGCGGGGCTTCCTGGCCAAACCCCTCACGCTCTATCCGCTCCCGTACCTCTCCCGCGGCGTCCAGATTTGCGGTGGTTCTGGATTGAGCTGCGGATTGAGCGGCGGCGCGTCCTTCCGCCAGCTCTGTCTGCTTGCGGCGGTTGTCGGCCATCGCTTTTCTGCAGGCGGTATCAATCAATACCGACAGCTCATCTTCCGTCAATGGCGGCGGCGGCTCGCGATGGCGGCGATAGGTGCGGCTGATCTTGATCAGCTCCATCCATTTTTCTTGCGGAAACCAGCCCTTCTCGCCGCGGCAATTCATCACCTGCCGCGGAATATTGCCAGTCAGAAAATAGCGCGGGGCGATGAGCGCGGAGGCAATGCTGAGGTTGGAGCAGTGATCCCAAATCGCCTTGATCTCCGTCACCATCTGCAGGTCAATCTTATAGGCTTTCTTGTTCGGCGTGATGTCCGCCGCCGCCTCGGATTCAGGGGCCGGGCTGGCATCTGCGCTGGCCGCCTCGGATTGAGGGGCCGCCTCGAATTCAGGGGCATCTGGACTGCCCAACCTCGATCCCGCAGGGGCATCTGCACGGATAAACTCAACGATATAAATCCCCCGGGCCAGCGCCGCCAGCGGAATTTCAGAAGGTTTTTCAGCCCCCAGTTTTTCGTAAACAGATTTGATGAGCCGCCAAGTGCTGCTGCGGGATTTATAGCCATTGTATTTATGAATCTGCTCCTTGCTCGCGCCCTTGATCAATAGCGGCAGGCTACATATTTCCGGCACCGTCAACCCACACGCGGTGGCGGTCTCAATAGAAATCTTGATGGCGACCTTATCGCCGGTTGAAAAATCATGGTAATGGTAGAGTGTTTGGGTGACGGTCATGACGCGCCCTCCTTTCGGTGACGATTGATGTAATCCCGCACCGCCCGTTGCGATTTCTTCAGTCGGTGCGCGACTTCAGGGATCGATACCCCGTCTTCGATCAGGGCGATGGCCCAGGCTTCCGGCGCGTGGGGGATCTCCCAGGTGCAGCCCAGCCCGCGGGATCGGTTCGCGCTGGCATGAACATCATCACAAATCGCCGCCGCCGCCGCGCCAACAAGCCGCGCCAGCACCACCCCTTCTGTCGTCAGGGTCAGCTTGTGGTGATTGTCGGGGATGCGCACCCGGCGGCCGCCCAGCACTTCCGCCACCCGCAGCGCCGTTTCAAATGAGGTGTGTTGCGCGATGATACCGAGCGGATGCGGCAGATGAGGGCGGATATATCTGCCTGAAACAGGGGCGGAAACAGGGGCTATGTCAGGCTGCATTGCCGCCTCCGTCATTGCCCCCGCCGTCATGGCCGCCCCCGCCAGCCGGATCGGGGCCGCCAGCTGGATCGGGGCCGCGCTGGCACTCACGCAGAATTTTGCCAAAATAGCGGATGATGGTGTCCTGCAGCTCCGCCGGCAGTTGATCAGGCGAAAGCGGCTTGGCCAGCTGGTATTTTTTCTGGATGAACGCCATAAGGATGGCGGCATTGCCGCGCGGCACCATGGCGTATTCCGCCAGCTCCCGCCATTGGGCGAGGATGACCGCCGCCCGCGGGCAACGCTTCTTGTTGCCCGGCTCAATATCAAGTTTGTGCCGCGCCCAATTGACGCCGCCGTCACGCTCCAGCATCACCTTCAGCGCCTCGATCACCTTGTCCCAGTCGCCGCGCACCATCCGCCGGTCGCGACACCCGGTCTGGCGCGTGACAAAACGGTTGAACGCCCGCATCCCGTCATCCTCGATCAGGCCGAGGTAATAGGCGGAATGCCACAAGGCCCGCGCTTTTTTCTCTTCAGGAAAGCGCGAGTGCACCCCGGGATGATCCGGCTGGTAAATGCGGTTGATCTCATCGAGCACCGCCGCCAGCTGACCCGGGTTCATGTTTTTGGTGGACCTCTCCCCCGTCACCCGCGCCATCAGATCCCGCCGGGTGTCGTCATCCAGGCCGAAGGTCTTGGCGGCCTGATGAACCCTGCCCATCAGCATGAGCTTTTTTTTGAGCCAGCTTTTCTGCGGGGTGTGAATGGGGGCGATCTCAGCGGTCATCAGCAACCTCATCCTCATCTGCATCATCAACCTCGTCGGGGCTGGTGACATCCGCCGCGCTGGCAATATCAATCGTCAGGGCTTCCCAGGGGGCATGGCAATCGGGGCGGTGGTAGAACCGCACATAGGCTTTCTTGCCCGTGAAAGTGATGCTGTCGGCAATCGCCGTCATCGCCGTCTGCCACTTGGGGTGGTCGAAATTGTGGCGGCGCAGGCCGAGCAGCTTTTCGCGGCTCATCTTGCCCTGCTGATTGACTTCAAACGCGTCCATGATGATCGTCTTGATGTTGACATGGGTGCCGGCATCAGCCCATTCCGTCAGGCACTCGTCGATCAGCTCCTTGGCGATCTGAATGCGGGTGTCGAAGGTCATGTGTTGCGCCTGCTGCAGCTCGATCTTGCGGCAACCGTCGTAACTCATCAGCGTCACATTGCCCTTGACCCCGCCTTTTTTGATTCCGTAATCCTCACGCAGAAGGTTCTGCAATGTCGCAATGTCATCAATGCAATGGCCGCGGAACCGCGCGATTTCCGCATTGAGGGGAATCGCATACTGATCAAAGATCGTCTTGACCGCCTGGTCAATCAGCCGGTCGGCGGGCTTGACCGACGTCTCCGGCACAAGGTGACCCTTGGCGTTTTTGACATACACCTCTTCATTATTGCCGATAGAATTCATTTCAGGATTGGTCATCTTATGCTCCTTCGAGTTGATGGCCCGATTGATAAACATAGGCCTGTTTCAGATGCTTCAGCTCAAGCGCCGCCTGCTTGCCTTGGGCAAGGGCGACCGCCATTTCCAGCACGTTATTGAGGGTTCGCAGATGCCCGAGCTTGCTGGCCACCTTGACGAGGAACACCCGCATTTCTTTTGAGCTGATCGCCCAGGCATTGAGCATCATCTCAATGTCCTGCGGCATTGGCGTGCGGCGCCGCACGCGGATGCTGAAGCGTGACCGCAGCTGGCCAAATTCAACCGCCGTGTTGTCACCAGTTAGGCGCTCGATCAGATTCTCGTTGCCCAGCAGGGCAATCCCGACGGCGCTTTGATCATGGATCGAGCGCAGCTCATCCAGCGCCTGAGTGCTGAGGTGCTGCGCCTCATCAACAATCAGCATGCCGCCGGGGCGAGCGTTCCAATAGTCGATCAGGTTGCGGGTCATCCGCGATTGCACCCTGGTTGAAATGTTCAGCTCGTCAGAAAGATGCTGGAGCAGGCTCAGCGGGCGGCTCACCACCGGCGACAGCGTCACCATGGTGACGGCACTGTGGCGCCGGAAATATTCCCGCGCCGCCATGGTCTTCCCCACCCCCGGCGCGCCGGTGATGATTATGTATTTCTTCAGCTGCTGGCTGACGGACAGGGCCGTCATGAACTCCACCGCCGTCGGCGTTTCCATAAAATCCGGCGCCGTCACCGCCTGCGCCCGCGCCTCTGCCGCGTCACGGCGATCGGCGCTCCATTGCTCAAGCTTGAGCAGGATCGAGCCAAGGTCGCCCTTGTAAATTCCCTTCAGCACCTGATTGATCAGGGTGGTGGACACCCCCAGCACCCGCGCCAGATCCGCTTGCGAGGTTTTCTCCGCCGCCATCTGCTTTTTGACGGCATCGATGATCGCGTCATTGCGGGTGATGATTGTCTGTTCTGCACTTTTTTCTGCACTTTGTGTCATTTACTGACCTCCCATTTTTTCAAGTCCCGCCGCCAGATCGCGGGCGGAGATGTCGCCGTCATCATCTTCCGGCAAATTCAATGGCGTCATGCGGACTACCGGCCAGCTGTCCGGCTTCGGCAATTCCACATCAGGAATCGCCGCCGCCACCTCGCGCGGGGACAATCGCCGTTCGAGATCCAGCAACTCTCTCGTCAATTTTGTTTTCTGACGCCGCTTTTTCTCATGGGCTTTTGCCGCCGCCATGTCATCAAATCCGGCGTCGGCGAACAGCTCCGCCGTGCCGAGGAACTTGCCTTCAAGATTGTAGAGATAGATATTCTGCTTGAGGTCTTCAGGGTCAAACCGCACCACGACTTTTTGCCCCGCCACCTGATTCATCCAGCCCGACCAATACCGGTTGCCCATCAGCTCGATCAGCCCCGATTGGCGGGAGGCGCGCACCGGCTGGCTCGCCAGCAAGGCCAGCCGCAACTGCGCCGCCGTCGCCCGCCGCACCGGCATGTCTCGCGCCAGCTCCGCAAACGCGTCATCGAAACTCAGCACCCCGCGGCAGGCTTCCGTTTGCCGCCCCGGCCGGGCGTTATGCAGGGTCATGCCCTGATCGACCAGCTTGCGGAACTCCGCGATTGGCACCGCACGCCCCGCCTTGTCGGGGCGATTGGCGGGGGTGTTGCCCAGATAAGCACCTTCAGCGGCAGGGTGTTTGGCGACATGATCCGCCAGATCCCGGAACGCCCGCTCGATCGGCTTCGACTGGCCGGAATACGGCTTGGTGAAATGCGCCTCGATATTCAGCAGCTTGAGGATTCCCACGGGGTCTTCGGGCTTGAATTTGAAGCGGAATCGATTGACCGACCCGCCGCTGATGGATTTGGCGGCAAAAGCCCGCCCGTTATCCATGTAAATTTTCTCCGGCAACCCGTGGTTTTTGAACATATCCGCCAGCATCAAGCGCACCGTCAAGGCGTCTTCCTGCGGCGCCAGCCGCCAGGCCAGCATCTTGCCGGAACCGACATCCTGGGCGGCGGTCATCATCGGGCGGCTTCGTGTGCCGTCCTCCCACTCGACCATCACGTCCCATAGATGGCCGTCAAGGTTGACGGCCCCCATGGCCCCGAGATGCGCGCGCTTGCGGCGTTGCGGCGGAAACATGGTTTTCAGCTCAGCCTCGCCCTTGCGCGCCGCCACCACCACCTCATGCGGCAAGCTGTCCAGCACCTGCCGCTTCAGGGTGCGCGGCAAGCCAACGATCCAGCCGCGGGTTTCCGCCACCTGCATCAGCCGCTGATAGCAGCTCGACCAGCTCGGTTGCGAGGCCCGCAAATAATCAGATTTGATGAAGGCGACGGCGGCAGGATCTGTCGTGATCTCCGGCGGGCGGCCCCCGCGGCGACAAGGCAACAGCACCGCTGGCCATAAATCCCGCGGGACGGTGGCCACCAGATTCCGCCAGCGGCGCAAACTCGCCGTGCTGACACCGCCGCGCGCCGCCACCGCCTCCAGTGCCGCCATTCGCGGCGCGCCCTGCGCCTGCATTTCATCCAGCAGGTCAAGCAGGTCAGCCCGCGTCATGCTCACCGCACGGTCACGCTCACCCCGCGCTTCCCAGCCCCGCCACAGTTCCGCCGGGTCCAGCGGCGCGGCCATTGATGATGCGGTCATTGATGACGACTTAACCGGCTTTTGCACCAACGTTAAATCGCATTTAAATTCCGTTTTATTGCCGCGCTGGCGGGATGGCCAGCCGAGCGTTTTGCACCGGCCGCGGACCCCCGCCCTGGTGCGGGGCCAGCCGCGCCAGCGTTGCGCCAGCATCTCGCTCAGGCTCATCCAGCTCATCCTTGCACCCCGTCATCATCACGCGGCGTGTCATCCTCAAGCGGCGCGTCATTATCCACCACCACTTCAAGCCCCGCCTTATTGGGGTTTTTCTCCCATTCCAGAAACTCCGGCTTCAGCCGCGCCAGCACCTTGGCGCGTTGCTTGCGCGTCATCGACGCCCATAAGGTCTCAAACCGCATCATTGGGTCGGGCCTCGGCACCGCCCTGCCCATGGCCACCCGCACCCCCGCCGACACCGTCGTCAGCTGTTTGTCGCGGCACGCCGCCAGCACCAGCGCCTGAATATCAGGGGTTTCCTTGCTCAACCGATACAGCTGGTTAATGGAGGTGTAGATTTTGGGGGGGGTGGAGTAGATCAGCTCGTGAATATTTGGGCGAAGCCGCCGGTGAATCGCGAGTAGTCGATAAACATGACGGCGGGATAGGCCTACGGCCGCCGCCGTCGCTTCGCCGAAATCAGCGGCAACCTGCTCCGCCGCCGCCCTGATTTTTTTATCAGAGGTAAATCCTTGATTTTGTTCAGGAATATCAAAGTGCCATGATGGCACTTTTGATTTTCTTGCCTCGGCAGATTTGCGATCTCCGCCTCGACGGGCAGGATGGATCGCCTGCCAGTGGCTCAACCTTGCCGCAACCAGCGCCGCCTTGTCAATCGGAAACATCTGCCCCTGGCCGAGATTCTCGTCAACCTCCATCAGCCCTGCTTGCGCCGCCGTAACATCCGCCACCACCGCCGGCACCTCCTGATGCCCCAGCGCTTCCGCCGCGGCGATGCGGTGCCAGCCGGAAATCAGCCGGAACGGCCGATTGCCTCCACGTTGACGGCGGATCGTCACCGGTTGCAATATCCCTTGCCGCGCAATCGTTTCCTTCAGCACCTCGACCTGATGGCGGCCAAGCCCGCGGATCCGCGTGCCGATCTCGATCGAGGTGATGGCAATCTGTTCTATCTTGCCGCTCATGCCAGCACCTCGTCATCCATAACCCAGCGCGTGGACGGCGGGATGGTGGCGATGCCTTCACGGAAAGCCACCTCGTGATTGTAATCGAGATCATTGCAGAGCAGACCGTCCAGCTCCGGCACCCGCCGCACATCCACATCAGCGTTGTGGATGCCCTGCCATTCCCCCCGCAGCTGCTTGATCGCCAGCGCGGTTGTCACCGCGATTCCCGCCGCGCCCTGGTGCGAACGCTGCAGCAGGGCTTTGGCCGACACGCCGATAAAGATGTCAAAACTGCCGGTTTTCAGCCGCACGGCATAAGCCTTGTTGTCAGGTTGCGGGGCTTCCGCCGCCGCCCCGCCATGGCGCCGCAACTTGCCCAGGCGCGCCTGACGCTCGTGCACATGCAGTGGTCGATTGAAAAAAGCCCCGAAGCCTGTCATTTTTGCCCCCCCGCTTTTGGGTTTGGGTTTAAATGCGCGATCACCCGGCTTAAGACCGTGGGGCGTGATGGTTTGGGGCGTGATACCGTGGAACATGGCGGCAATTCTTCCGTCAGAACCTCTCCCTCGTCGCACCAGACAATCGGCGTCTGGCCGCGGGTCTGCCCGGCGCGAAGCTCATCAACATAGCTGTCGTTATCCCGCGCCAGCGCATGGTTGTATTTCAGCACCCAGGCCTGCGAGGCTTCGCGCACCGGCGCCGGGGCGGCGGGGTCATCCAGCACGGCGAGATGGTAATCCCGCGCGCTGAACAGTTCGTCTCGCGCCAGCTCACTCAGCTCCTCACCGAAAATAATGCATCTCTCAGCCATCATAAATCCCCATGCCCTGCAACAACCCCGGGCCATGCCCGGGCATAATGGGGGAGGGCTTTACATCCGGCCCAGCGGCGCATGAGTTCGCCTGCCCTCCCGTGCTGGTCACAGGGCGTGTGATCTCTCCCTTGCCGAAATTTGAAATCCGGTATTCGTAAATCATCGCGCCTGTCGCGCTGTCCTTGCCGCGGCACCGGCACTCGACGGTCAACCCGTTGTCCCGCAGCTCCGAAACGCAAGTGCCGACGGCCATGACGTTGGCCTTCAGCATCAGCTCACGGGTGGTGTGCCAGCCGCCATCACCAAGCGCGGCGAGCAGACGCTGAAGCCGCGGCGATTTCTGGATGGTGGCGGCGTGGATTTTACCCATGCTCTTCGTCCTTTTTTTTCCACCAGGGAATTTCCATGATGTAGCTGTAGCCACTTTCAAAAGTGACGCGGTGGTGGGTCTCTTGACAATGTTTGATGGCCGCAGCCTGAGCCTCCGTTTGACTATCCATCCACCAATCGCACACCGTGCATCGCGCGATGGCAGCGTAAAGGCTGGTGGCGCCGACGATTTTTTTGGAGTCATCCGTTGGCGTTTCGTTTTTTTTGAGGAGGGCATCCATCACGCGGCATCCTTGTTTTGGGGTTTCGGGCGAGGGATGTCTTTCGGCCAAGGCACTTCTTCGGGCCAGATTTCCGACAGCTTCAGCATCACCTCTTCGGCTTTGCGAATCGACACACGCCCGACTTTCAGCCGCGCGTGAAAATCTGGTGCCAGCGCGATTTTCTTGCCAAGCGTCGAATGCTTGAATCGACGAACTCTAGCGTAGATTTCAAAAATTGTGATCAGGTCATTTTTCATGATGGATAATTTATCAAACTTTTTGTACAAAAAAAACAACTTTTTTAAAAAAACTTGCAACACCACTAAAAGTATAATTAATGAAACTATGCGTTACTTAAAAAAACATAGGCTCAACATTGGACTATAAAAAAATTTTAAAAGACCGTCTTGATGAGTTAGGGCTATCACCCATTCAGGCGGCAGAAAAATTCAAAATGCCCAGGCAATCAATCCGAGGGATATTTGAAGGCCACCAACCGGGTATAGATAAGTTCATTGAGATCGCGGAAAAGCTGGGCATAAACCCAGCCGTGGCATTTTTAAATTATGATTTTGAAAAATTTATTATCGACCCAAAAGTTCTCGAACATCTTATAAATAAAGTGATGCATGCCTATACGATGGCGCATAAAATACCAACATCTGAAATGCTGTCATCAACAGTGTCTTTTCTGTATGAAGTTATTGTTAAGGATGGAAAACCGGATTGCGCCAAAATTGATAAAATCATTCAAAGCATCGTTTCAAACGACTCTAACAATAAATACATTATGGATGATTCTGTCGGCAATAAATATCGTCTTCAATTTCAACAGTTTCTTGAACGATCCGGCAAAAATAAAAAGTTAGATAATATAAGAATGAAGGAAAACAGCTGATGGAGACTTGGGCAAAACTCATCGAAGCATTTGTGACTATTGCTTTGTTTATAGCGGTATTGATGACATTTGCTATGTTTCACCCTGACGTCAATCGAACTATGCTCCCTATAATAATCAATGGTCACTTTCCCTTAAATTCAACAATAACGTTCAAATCAATTCTATTCGGCATCCTTTTCATGTGGTTGGAGTTTATTGTTATATTTGGACCGGTGGTCCTGCTCTTGCGCATCATCTATATTCTCGAAGAACGTTTCGCTTCAAAAAAAAGCGAAAAGAAAACGCCTTCCATCAAATAATAAAGAGAATCGTTTGATGATTATTGATTATAGAAAAATCATTAAACGACGATTGAAAGAGCTGGACATGTCACCGATTCAAGCCGCTGAAAAAATAAATATAAACAGATTGGCCATCAAATCGATTGTTGAAGGAACAAAACCATCAATAGACAGATTTCTGGAAATAGCCGACAAGCTGGATATTTCTGTTGTGTTTGATCTCCCTCATGATTTTTCAGAACATGAGATCAATCCTGATCTTCTTTCAAAATTAATGATTAGGGTAACCGATCAATATTCCGCGAATCACAAAATTCCAACATCGGAGATGGTTTCCAAATTAGTGGCATTCTTATATAAGATCATCAGTGATGATGGCGTCGCAGACTGTCCAAAAATTTCAATAATTATAGAGAGCGTAATAAATGCTGATGATTCTGGCGGTTTTTACAGTCAATTTAAAGAATTTAGTGAAACACTTAAGCCCACCACACCATCAAACAAATAGAGCGATTCTTTAGCCATTTCTGCAGACCTTGATATTGCAATACAAAATGCCTATATACAGGTGGTGTCGTTTATAAAGACGCCAGCCAAATAATTCCACCACCTGCCCAACCCCGCCGCGGTCATCATCACGGCGGGGTTTTCTATGGCGAAATCGCCACGCCATCACCTCCTCTATTTTTGGTACTCTGCATATATTGATCAAAAATGGAGGATGACAATGTGGACCGTGAATGAATTTTACGCGTTGATGGGCAGGATCGCCGCAACCATCATCACCATTCTGACGCTGGCCCTTCTGGCAACCGTGGAAAGTGTTTTTTCCTACGCACTGATTGCCGCCGCCTTTTGGGCGGGATGGTTTGTCCTCGGCAACCGCGGCAACCGCAAACGCCTGAGCCGTTTCTGGAATCGCTTCGGGTTGTTCGCGCCGCTGCTTTTGCTGGCCAGCGCCGCGCTGCTCTTTTATTTCATCCTCGGCTGGGAAATCATCGCCCTTGTCTTCAGCGCTCTTGCCTTTATCCACCTGATTGGCATCAGCGTTTTCTTTTGGGCAATGAAAGACATGAGGATGTGACCATGCCCGAGTTCAGCTTTTCCGCCCGGTCCATCAAAAATCTCGACAAGGTCCACCCTGACTTGCAGGAACTGGCCCACCGTGCCCTGCAATGGACACGGGTCGATTTCGCCATCATTTCCGGCTTGCGGACAAAGGAAGAACAAAACGCCCTGGTGGCCAACGGAAAATCCAAAGACCCGAATTCAAAACATCTGCACGGGCTGGCGATTGACTTTGCCGCCATTGACCCCGCCACCGGCAAGGCCGGCTGGGACCGCGCCTTGATGATGGAGGTCGGCTGCGCCTTCTACCACGCCGCGGTCGAGCGCGGCACCCGCATGCTCTGGGGCGGCATGTGGACAGGCTTTGAAGATTGCCCCCACATTGAGCTGATTGACCCGCGGCGCTGGGATGGCCGGCAATGGACGGGGATCGAATGGAAACTTTTGACTGACGGAGAGGCCGCATGACCGCCTTTATGGAAAACAAACTGCCGACCGGCGCCGATGGTGGCGTTGCCCAGGTCTTCACCCTGGGCGGGCAGGTCGCGACCCTTGCGACCGGCGCCGCCAGCGCCGCCACCACCGACCCCATCAATGAAGACAGAAACCAGCTGGTTATTCTGTGGTGTGATCAGGATGTCCATGTCACGGCGGGGGCCAGCCCCACCGCCGACACCGATGACCTGCTGCTGACAGCGAACTCGCAATACCCTTACAGTATTCCTCGCGGCCTCCGCATCGCCGCCATTCAGGCCAGCGCCGCGGGGACCCTGCGCATTGTTAATGCAGGTGAGCCCGCGAACATCTGATGCTTGATCTCGGCCTGACATTATTTCCGACAGTCAATGGCGCGGCTTCCGCGCCGGTGCAAACCCGGACGTTCTATGTGCCGTCGACCAACGCGTGGTTCCAAATTCCGGCGGTGGCAAATGTCGGCGACAATCAAGCCACGCGCGACGCGCAAGATACGTTCAGCCGCTGGATGAAAATTCCATTTCGGCGGCCGGTACCATCAGCTCCAAGCAATCAATTTAGAGGACAATGGTATTTCCTCAATTCTGGGACTACAAACAGTGGAAACACCGGCCCCGCTTTAAACAACGGATCAGCCTGCGCTTATTCCGAAACGTCGTTTCAGGCTAGCTTGGCTGAAATTATTGAACGTAGCGAAGTGCGAATATCTCCTTTGGCGGCGGGGCTTACATCTTTGGCCTTTGAAACAGTAATATTTGGATCTTCCGCGACCTGGGGAAATTCAAACAATTATGTTGCGATTGATCGCCTTGACGAAGACGGTGACCCTGATGTTGAAAACGACTGGACTGAATTTGATCAGATTTACGGCACTCTGTATTCCGCCAGTGAATTTGCCAATGATGACCTGATTCTGTCAGATGGCTCAACGCGCACAGTCGTCGCGGCAGGCGGCTGGTGGCGTGAAGAATTTGAAGTACCGGTACAAAGTCGGCTTAGGGTTAATGCAACAAGCGGAAGCACCCACCAATATGACTGGGCGATGCGGCGGATGAGAACGTTTGGAGCCGCGCTGAATCCGCTGGTCTGGTCCGACGCGTCTTACGGCGACACGACCAATCTTACACTTATCGGCACTCCAACCGTCCATTTAATGAATTTCGGCGGCGGGGTCGGCACTCAAACGGTAGGTTCAGACAGCATTTCATTGACGCGGCCTGCAGCTCAATATTTTCCGGCAGATTACGCTGTCGGGCGGGAGATTATTGTTGAGCGATTGCCGGGCCCGATGCAGATCGGCACCATCACCGCCATTGATTCCACCGGCTTTAATGACGTTCTCACCATTACCGGAATCGATCTGCAGACGGCCTATGACGCCTGGATAGCGGATGGTGGAATAATAGGTCAAAGCATCGCCGATGCCGGAATTGTGGTGGCCGCCGATGGCAATCCGCGCTTGACCTTTAATGGCGATGCTCCCGTCGGCTGGGTCGAGACACAGACTGAAGCCGACACGCATTTCGTCACAATCACCTATGATTCAGCCGGCAACGCAATCAGCGCAACGCCGCTCACCCCCGTCCCGCCTTTAAGCGGGGAAGGCGCGGGCGGTGCTGGCGGAGCCGTAGACCCCGTAGAGTATGTTCCTATTCTGGATGTTGACGGGGTTGCTCACGTTCCCACCCTGATTACTAGAGGGATCCGCAACGTCCCCACACTCGCGATTTAATGGAGATTAATCATGCCTGAAGAATATAATTATCCACCTCTTCCCGGAACAAATTTCGATTCCGCTGACGCGTTGAGCTACTCTCACCAGATTTTTGTCTTCGGCTACACGGCTTTTGGTGAAAAGGAACAAGTTGATATCACCTTCGCTCAGCTGGCCACGACCTTGCGGCAGATCTCGCCCGCGACCGAAAGCGTCGGAACCACCCGCACGGCCGATGACACGGCCTTCACGGACACCGCGGCGAACCTGACGGTGACGCTGGGGGATGGAGCTGATGGATTTATCGGGTCGGTGGCGGCAGGGTCTGCGGCGCAGATATTCACCCACGACACCACCGATGATACCATCACCAACACAGCCCGCGCCCTGAGTATCAAGATTGCCGATGGTCAGGAGTTTACGCTGGAGGGAACAACCGACGGCGTCCTTACAGGTTCCAATTTTCAGCTCAGTCATGATAATGGCACGACCTGGACTACGATTGCGACCGTCGACGCTGAAAATGGCGGCGGCGATGATTACGTCTTCACGACGACGGAACACACCTTCAGCGATTTGACCAACTCAAGCATCATCAAATTCAGGACAGTAGACACCGTCACCGGCGGCACGATCACCTGGACCGTTCCTGATGCTGATAGTGGCACGACCCCAACCCTGACGGTCAATGTCGCGGCCACGGCGGGTTACACCGCCACGCTTAAAGTTAATGCTGACGGCGAGCTGGTCTTTACGGATGATGCCGACAATGAGCTTAACATTGCTAACACCGGTGATCTGCTGGCTGATTTTTACAGCAATCTAGGGAATGCAGATCGTGAGGATACTTATGATCTGGCAGGATTTACTTCAACGGGTGAAGCCTACAAAATCTCTATGACTTCAGATCGGTATTTTTTGCAGATAGGGCCAAATATCTGGCTCTGTCAGACGGAAACCCGATCAAATTATGACCCTGACACGACCATCAATGTCGTTTATGTCCTGCCCGAAGGCGTTTCATTCAATCATGTCAGAGGGGTTTTCGTCAGTCCTGAGTCTTCAACGCAGTCTTCTACACAGGCTACCAGCCACAGCAACACGAGCATTAATATTCGGGGGCATAGAGCTGACGGCAGTGGTAGTGCATTTAATATGAAATTTGTCTTGATGATCTGGGGGAGAACCTGAGATGACAACCAATCTGAAAATTCGTTACCAGCGGGGGACACCCGCTAATAACCCCGACAATGTTGAAGTGAAAGCTGACGGGCGGTTGGTGGTCGATGGCCATGATGTTGATCTTGAGCATCTTTTGCCAACGGAACCGTATTTGTCCAACCGGTTTCCGCTGGTGGCGCACCGCAAAGATGGCGGAGCTTGGGACGTGACGCTGACGATTTTTGACAACAGCGCATCCCCACCGGATGAAACAGAGACCGTCTATTCAGCGGCCAACAGCAATATTCCTGCTTATCCTATTTGGCCTGATGGCGTAACAGAAGCGGCGCAGACCATTTCCACCACCGCCCTGACCCCTGCCGCGCCGCTGATCGCGCGATTGCAACAGGCTTGCCACGAGACCCGCCAGCAGTTCATCCGCTGGGCGCGGGAGCTGGCGGCATTTGGCGTCACGGTTCTTGAACGAGGCATTAAATATCTTGAGGGGGCCTGGTACTGCATCAAGCAAATTGCCGAGGACACCACCCTGAGCATCCTGACCCGCATCATCAAGATTGAGCTGGCGGCGCAGGGCGCATTGGATGTTGACGGGACAGAAGCGTTCAGCCTAGTGGTGGACAGCTATCCCGACCCGACAAATTCCAGCATCTGGGTCAATGATGATGCCGAGCGTGTCAATCTGTTGGACAGTGTTGTTTACAATGAAACCTATACCAGCTTGGGCTTGAACCAATCCTCATGGATTGCGGCCCTTGCTGCTTAACGGGCAATCCTGCCCGCAACCTGACATGAAAGGAAAAATCATATGTCACACATCACCCTACCATTTTTTGTAGACGAAAACGACACATGGCCAAAGGCACGGCGGGGGGTGGTAACGGCCGCTGGCCAGTTGGGCCCCATTGATCCCGGTCTCTTGGCTGAAGTTGGAGGGCCCTTTAACGGGCTTGAATTCTTCCCGCTGATCACCCGCTACAATAACGCGTTTACCGCGCTTGAAGGCGGCGGCACGGCATTTGCCTTTGTCGATTTTGACAAGGGCATGAATGTTGTGGCTGAACATTTCCGCCTGGCGGCTGAAAATGTGGTGACCCATCGTCGCGAACGTCAGGAATACAATGATGAAGTCGCCAAATTCAACGAAGGGCTGCCGTTTGACCAAACCCGCATCCCCACGATCATTCCTCAAGAATTGTTTGATCTGGAAACGCAAGCGCGTGACATTCAGGACAAGCTTGACCAAATGGTCGAGCTGGCGCGGCAAGCGACACCTGCCCCGGCTGAAGGCGAACCCGCCACCGTCAATCAAGGCTTGCTGAATTACCTCCAAATTTGGATTACGGGCTATCAGCAGATCGCCTACCCGCATCTCCTGCATGCCGATTTGAAGGAGCCATACACGCTCTTTGAAACCGGCCCGGGCATTGCTTCCCGGATGAAAGCCGATCTCGATGAACATGCCGCGGCCTATGGGGTTGACGCCAGCACCCACGTCACAGCAATGGCGGTCATCAATGGTGAAACCGCTGAAGACGACGAAGACGGCGAAGAAGCCACCGAAAGCACCGAGGGCGAATAGCCGCCGGTCCACTTTTTCAGGGGGCGGGTTCTCCATTGCCCGCCCCTTGATCTCAGAGTTTTCTGTTAATCTTATTTTAATTTTTCAGATCGTTTGATTTTGCCCAGAAGTGAAAGTAGCAAAAGCTTATAATTCAGCCCTTGAAATCTTTTAACTTATTGAAAGTAAAAACGAATTAAGAAAACGGAAAGTCAAATCAGCAGGTGATAGCTTAGCTTTCACCTCACTTTCCGTTTTTGCGGGGGAATTGACAGCGGGGCGGCGGCCGCAAAGCCGCGGTTAAACTGGATTTAAACGCTCTTAAACGCCGTTTGAAGAAATCGCAGAGTTTGCAAGACTTCTGTCCAAAATTGCCTGAAAACGGAAAATCTTGCAACTTCAAGCCTCGTCGGAGCGGAAGCCATCACCACCCCGCAACCCCGCAGATCCCCGCCACTTGTACCACGTTGTATCGGGTTTGTACCGGGTTGTACCGAGTTTGCATCTATTCTGTCTTTCTACATGACCGCTTGATGCTGGGGATCGAAACCTTGCGGATGGTGGCCACACCGGTGGGGAAGTTTTCTTTCGGCATCAAGGGAACGGATTTGCGTTTGAAAATCGGG
>JAGWAQ010000029.1 GCA_021296375.1 Alphaproteobacteria bacterium | reverse complement strand
TGCGACTATACCGTAATCACCACACCCTTGATGACTCCCACTGCGACGGCAAGGCCGCCACCGTGAAAAAAATCACCGATGAAGTGACCGCCGCGAAAGCCAGGGCGCTTGACGCTGGGGGGCTTTATGTCATTGGGACGGAACGTCATGAATCCCGCCGTATCGATAACCAGCTCAGGGGGCGGTCCGGTCGTCAGGGGGATAAGGGGGCGTCGAAATTCTTCCTGTCGCTTGAAGATGACCTGATGCGTATTTTTGGCTCCGAACGCCTTGATGGCATGCTCCAGAAGCTTGGCCTGAAAGAAGGTGAGGCGATCATCCACCCCTGGATTAACAAGGCGATCGAAAAAGCGCAGTCAAAAGTCGAGGCGCGAAACTTTGAAATTCGCAAGCAATTGCTGAAATATGATGACGTCATGAATGACCAGCGGCGGGTGATCTTTGATCAGCGCAAGGACATCATGCGGTCGGAAAATGTTGCCGATACCATCACTGATATGCGCCATGAAGTGGCGGAAGGCATTGCCGAAAATGCCATGCCGCCTGGCAGTTACCCTGACCAGTGGCAAGCCGATGCCTTGACGGAAGACGCGGCGCGTTACCTCGGGCTTGAGGTGCCGGCGGCGGAATGGATCGCCGAAGATGGCATGGATCATGACACCGCCGCCGAACGGCTGCTTCAGTTGTCGGACGCGAAAATGGCCGAAAAAGCGGTGCGCTTTGGGCCGGACACCATGCGGATGGCGGAAAAATCCCTGCTGCTTCAAGTGCTGGACCAGCAATGGAAGGATCACCTTCTGGCGCTTGATCACATGAAGCAATCGGTTGGCCTGCGCTCCTATGCCCAGAAAGACCCCCTGAACGAGTACAAGCGCGAAGCCTTCATGCTGTTTGACCATATGCTCTACCAGTTGCGCCAGACGACCACCTCGGTGATGGCGCATGTCGAATTGCGCGCCCCAGAGGCCGAGGCCCCGCGCCAGCCGGCGGCACGGGACACCATGACCGAACGCCCCGATATCCCCGCTGCCGGCAAAACCCCGCGCAACGCCCCCTGTCCTTGTGGTTCAGGCAAGAAATACAAGCATTGCCACGGGGCGATCTAGCGGCGGCAGTGATCCCCCCGCAAGTTTCTTTCCCGCGCAAGTCTCTTACCAAGCAAGTCTCTTAAAGGCGTAACGGGTTCTTGAAGGGATAACGGGCAGGTCTTATATCAAAGGTATGATCAGTTACAACCTCACATGCGCATTTGGCCACGTTTTCGAAGGCTGGTTTGGCTCGTCCGCGGATTACGATGATCAGCAGGCGCGCGGCCTTGTGGCTTGCCCGGTCTGCGACAATACCGTTATCACCAAAGCCTTGATGACGCCCAATGTGACGGCCAAATCCAATCAAAAATCAGGACCGGCCCCGATGAATAACCCTTCGGCGCATCACCCCACGCGGCTGACGTCGGCTGAGGTTCCGCCCCAGGAACGGTCGGTGATGCCGTCATCACCACCCATGGCGCCAACTGTCACCGCTGAGATGGTGGTCACCCCTGAGATGATGGAGGCCGCCGCCAAGGTCATGGCCGAAATGCGCAAAGTCCAGTCGACGATCGAACGTCAATGTGATGATGTCGGGGACAGTTTTGCCGAAGAGGCGCGCAAAATCCATTATGGCGAAAGCGAAGCGCGGGGGATTTACGGCCGCACCACCGAAGCCGAAGCCGAAGATCTGCTTGATGAAGGCATCGCCATCACCAAAATGCCGTGGTTGCCGAAAGAGCAATAGCGCTTTAATCGCGGCTGATCATCCCTGACGCGGCGTAATTGATGAGCGGCGCGCCCCCCAGTGTAAATTCAGTCAGCCGGAACCCGCCTTTAAGGCTTGGGCGAATGCCCGTGATGTCATCAAAATCAAGGCCAGCGTCGCGGCCCTCTTTCACCAATTCCGACGGGCGAACAAATCGCGCCGGATCATGGGTGCCTTTTGGCGCCAGGTTGAGGATATATTCAGCGGCGTATTTCGCCAGCGCCACCCCCGCAAAAGACCGGTTGATGGTGGTGATGACAGCCATGGACGGCTGATCATCATGCCCGAGGCTGGCCATGGTCGACAGAAACGCCGGCCGGTTA
Source organism: Alphaproteobacteria bacterium (assembly GCA_021296375.1). Lineage (GTDB taxonomy): Bacteria > Pseudomonadota > Alphaproteobacteria > Puniceispirillales > UBA1172 > JAGWAQ01. Next base: position 10,622 of record JAGWAQ010000029.1, on the reverse strand, counting down.
TGGACATGTTCGATCACTTCCGAGGCGATGATGACGTCAAATCTGGCGCCGGTCTGCGCGAGCTCTTCTGCCGTGATGTGCCGATAGGTGATGGCAAGGCCGCTGCGCTTGGCGTGGTCATCGGCGGTGGCGATGGCCCCGGGGCTGGCGTCGATACCTGTCACATGGGCGCCAAGCCGGGCCAGGGGTTCCGCCAACAGACCGCCGCCACAGCCAATATCCAGCACCTGAAGACCTTGCAGAGGCGCCCTGACCGGTCGGCCCAGCAGTCGGGCGCAATGCTGGCGAATGTAGCGCACCCGCGCCGGCGTCATGGCCTGAAGCGCGGCGAACGGGCCGGTTTCGTCCCACCAATCTTGCGACAAGGCTTCAAAATAGCCGATTTCAGCGTCATCCACAGATGCCGAAGCGGTGGATTTTTGATCAGGTGATGGGGTCATGATGCGAATCCTCTCTTGCCCCTGAGGCTGGATCAGTTTATCAGATGGCGCAAGCAATTGTCATGTCCACCACTTACCGCAATGGAAAGAAATTCCAATGGCACGGATTGTAATGAAATTTGGCGGCACGTCTGTCGGCACCATCGAGCGCATCAAAGCGGTGGCTGATCAGGTCAAAGCTGTTGTTGACGCAGGTCATCAGGTGGCGGTGGTGGTTTCGGCCATGTCGGGAACCACCAATCAGCTGGTGCAGTGGACGCGCGAAGCCGGCGCGATGCACGACGCCCGGGAATATGACGTCGTCGTGTCGTCGGGTGAACAGGTGACGGTGGGGTTGCTGGCGATCGCGCTTCAGAACATCGGGGTTGAGGCGCGCTCATGGCTGGGCTGGCAGGTGGCGATGCATACTGATAATATTCATGGTGGCGCACGGATCGAAAGCATTGATACCGAGGCGATGCTGGCACGGCTCGAGCAGGGCCAGGTGGCGGTAATGGCAGGGTTCCAGGGTGTTGCGGAAGACAATCGCATCACGACATTGGGGCGCGGCGGCTCCGACACATCAGCGGTGGCGCTGGCGGCGGCGCTTGGCGCGGACCGCTGCGATATCTATACCGATGTCGATGGCGTTTACACCACCGATCCCCGGATCGTGCCAAAAGCCACCAAGCTTGATAAAATCACATTTGAAGAAATGCTCGAACTGGCGTCCAATGGGGCCAAGGTGCTTCAAACGCGTTCCGTGGCAATGGCGATGCGCCACGGGGTCAAACTGCAGGTGCTGTCAAGTTTTGAAGATCTGCCGGGAACAATGGTCGTCAATGAGGATGAAATCATGGAAAAGAATTCAGTCAGCGGTATTGCCTATAGTGTCGATGAAGCCAAGGTCACTCTCGTGGGGCTTGACGACAAGCCCGGGGTCGCCGCCAATGTCTTCAGCACCCTGGCCGACAATAACGTCAACGTCGATATGATCGTCCAGACGGCGGCCAGCGCGCCGGGCAAAACCGACATTACGTTTTCGGTTAATGGCGCTGAACTTGATCGCGCCAGTACCGTGCTGCAAGGCATCAAGGATGAGCTGAATTATAACGATCTCCTGACCAGCGAAGATGTCTGTAAGGTTTCTGTTGTTGGCATGGCCATGCGCAGTCAACCCGGGGTGGCGCGGACGATGTTCTCCACCCTTGCGGAGAAGGGCATTAATATCGAGGTGATCTCAACCTCCGAAATCAAGATCAGCGTCTTGATCGGGCGGGAATACACCGAACTTGCTGTCCGAAGCCTGCATACCGCTTTTGGATTGGACAGTGAATCCTAAGGTCTAATTATTAGGTTTTCCTTATAATTAGCTACATATGGTGAATTTCTGTCCAGAAATCATCAATATTTAGTCGCTTTTAATTCGTTATTGCAAATTTAGGAATTTATCATACTATTGTGGCGTAATTTCACGGGATTACGTCAAAGAGGTCATGATGGAATCCGAAACAATGCAGAAAAGCCACGAGGTTCTCCAAACGATTGGAACCCAGCTTCGTGATGAGCGTATGCGTCAAGATTTGACCACCGCTGACGTATCCGCGCGTCTTCGCATCATGGAAGATCATATCCGGAACATTGAAAACGCCGTGGTGGATCAGCTTCCGACCCATACTTACATCATTGGTTATGTCCGCAGTTACGCCTCCATGCTCGGCCTTGACGCGGCGTCGCTCTGCGCCCAGTTGCGCGACAGCTTGACCACTGATGAAAAGAACCCTGATTTCAACTTTGTTGAAAACAAGGTCACCACCCGTGTCGGCAATGGCCGCGTGGCTTTGGTGGCATTACTGGCGGGTTTTTTGATTTATGGCGGTTGGTATGGCATCAGCACAGGTCTTGTTGGGGGGGACCCTTCAGCATCGTCTGGTGATGTTGCCTCTGTAGCGATTGACACCACCCGTCCGGTGGTCGCGACAGAGGGCAATTCCCCGCCGCAAGACGTGGCGGCGGTCGAGCCTGAGTTTGTCGAGGTCGAGCCGCGTGTGGCGGATGCGCCTGCGGTGGCTGAACTCAAGCCGGAAGCGGCCCCGGATGCGGGCAATGCTGAAGATAATACCGTCACCCCTCTTGAGGACGCGGCGGCGTCTCCATTGACCAGCACCCCTACCGTCACGGCGCAAGCCCCGGCGACAGAAACAGTCACCAAAGTGACGGAAGCCCAGGCCATCAATCGCGTGCCGGGGCGTGAGATCACCTTGAAAGCGACCTCTTCATCATGGGTCAAGGTGACTCGCGCTGATGGCAGTGAGGTGACGGCAAAGTTGATGCGCGCTGGCGACACCTATGTTGTGCCAAGCGGCGAGGATCTTTATCTCACCACAGGGAATGCCGGCGGGCTTAACCTGAGCCTTGGTGATGATGCCCCGATTACCCTTGGGGCATGGGGCGAGACCTTGAGCGAATTGGCGCTCGACGAAACCGTCATCAACCAGCGGTATTAAACCCCAAACCTCTGATGTTAAGGCTCATCCTGCGATCAAGAGATTGACCCGCCGCCGCTTGATGCGTTACACCAAGAACGTAAATTCCCTTTGGTCAGGTGCCTGATCGGGGTTGTCTTGCGGGGTCGATGCCCCTTGCCACCGGAGCTGAGGATGAGCCTACGCCCTTATCGTGATATTGAACGCCGCAACACCCGCCAGATTATGGTGGGGGATGTTGCGGTTGGCGGCGATGCCCCGATTTCTGTCCAGACCATGACCAATACCCTGACCAGTGATGTTCAGGGAACGCTTGAGCAGATCATGTCAGCGGTCGAGGTGGGGGCGGATATTGTGCGGGTGTCCTGCCCTGACGAAGACAGCACCGCCGCGCTCAAGCAAATCACGGCGGCCTCGCCGGTGCCGATCGTCGCGGATATTCATTTCCATTACAAACGCGCCATTGAAGCGGCTGAAGCTGGCGCCGCCTGCCTGCGCATCAACCCCGGCAATATCGGTTCAGCCGATCGCGTTCGGGATGTCATCAACGCCGCCCGTGACCACAATTGCTCGATGCGAATTGGCGTCAATGCCGGATCACTCGAAAAGGATTTGCTGGAAAAATACGGCGAGCCTTGCCCCGAGGCTCTGGTGGAATCGGCCCTTAATCACGCCAGGATTCTTCAAGACCACGATTTTCATGAATTCAAAATTTCCGTCAAAGCGTCGGATGTCTTTCTGGCGGTGGCGGCGTATCACGGCTTGTCGGAAGCGATCGACTGCCCCCTTCATATCGGCATCACGGAAGCTGGCGGTTCACGCGCGGGCACCGTCAAGTCATCGATCGGGCTGGGCAATCTCTTGTGGGCAGGGATTGGCGACACTATTCGGGTGTCGCTGTCGGATGAACCGGCAGAAGAAGTCCGCGTCGGGTTTGAAATGCTGAAATCCCTTGGCCTCAGGCATCGCGGGGTGACGGTGATCTCCTGCCCGTCCTGCGCGCGCCAGCAGTTTGATGTTATTGATACCGTGCGGATAATCGAAGAAAAGCTTGAGCATATTGATGAGCCGATCACCGTGTCGATCATCGGCTGTGTCGTGAACGGCCCTGGCGAAGCCCGCGAAACCGACATCGGCCTGACCGGTGGCGGCAAGGATACGCACCAGATATACCTGTCAGGGATGGCGGACCACCGCCTGAAAGACGGCGATATTGTCAATCATGTGGTGGAGCTGGTGGAAGCCCGCGCCGAAGCCATCAAGGCGGCCAAAGCCGAAGACGCCGCGCGTTAACACCACCCTTGAAGAGAACGATGCTGCTGAAGCAAGGACTGTCATGAGCAAATTGCAATCACCTCGCGGAACCGCTGACCTGATGCCGCAAGATATGGCCGCACACCGCCATGTCATGGACACCGCCCGTGCCACGGCGGGGCTGTTCGGTTTTGAAGAAATGGCAACGCCGATTTTTGAATTTACCGAAGTCTTTGCGCGTCCCCTGGGGGAATCAAGCGATGTCGTGACGAAGGAAACCTATTCCTTCACCGATCGTGGTGGCGAGGGCCTGACCTTGCGCCCCGAAGGCACGGCAGGGGTGGTGCGGGCGCTGATCTCAGCGGGCTTGACCCAAACCCTGCCCCAGAAATTTTTCTATTCCGGCCCGATGTTCCGTTACGAACGCCCCCAGAAAGGCCGCATGCGGCAGTTTCATCAAGTGGGGGTGGAGCTGTTGGGCCCGACGTCACCGCTCGCCGATGCGGAAGTCATTGCCCTCGGCGCGCGCATGCTGGACAGGCTTGGGGTGCTGAAAAATTGCCGCTTGCATTTGAACAGCCTTGGTGACGCTGAAAGCCGGTCAGGCTATCGTGAGGCGCTGGTCGATTACCTGACGGCGTTCAAGGATGATCTGTCGGAGGACAGCCAACGCCGCCTGACCACCAATCCGCTTCGTATTCTGGATTCCAAGAACGATGGCGACAAGGCCATCCTGACCAATGCGCCCAGTCTTGCTGACCACTTGAACGCGGCGTCGCAAGACCATTTCGCGCGGGTTTGCGCCAGTCTTGATGCGGCGGGGATACGCTATCATCATGACCCGAAGCTGGTGCGCGGCCTTGATTATTACTGCCACACGGCGTTTGAGTTCATCACCCAGGACCTCGGCGCCCAGGGCACGGTGCTGGGCGGCGGACGTTATGACGGCTTGGTTCAAACTTTGGGTGGACCTGATGTTGCTGGTGTAGGCTGGGCGGCTGGCGTTGAACGGCTGGCTTTGTTGGCTAATAAAGCACCTAGATTGGAACCGCCAGTTTTCTTGATAAGTGTTGATGATAGCGAAAAAATTGAAAATGCCATGTTTATCTTGGCTCAAAAAATTAGAGGTAAAGGTGTACGTGCCGAAATAAGTTTTGGCAGAAATTTAGGTAAAGAACTCAAACGAGCAAATAAACTTGGTGCTCCTTATGTTGCCATGTTTGTTGAGACGATAGATAAAAACTCTATCGCTATTGAATTAAAAAATATGGAAGATGGTGTGCAGGAAACAATCAATAGTGATGATCTGGATCGTGCTGCAGACGAAATTTGTAAACCTTATTTAGGATAAATCATGAGTCTCCACGACAATCTTGAGCGGGTCCTGGCCCGCCGCAATGAAATTGAAACCCGGCTTGCCGACAGCGCCAACCTCAGCACGGATGAGCTGACGCAATTGTCACGGGAATTGTCAGAGTTAAAGCCCGCCGCCGACCAGTCGATCAAGGTCAAAACCTTTCTCGAGGACCTTGAGGCCGCCCGCCAGATGATCGAGGATGCCGGTGGTGATGATGACATCATCTCTATGGCGCAGGAAGAGATCGATATGATCACCGCCGCCTTGCCTGATGCGGAAGCGGAATTGCAACTGCTGCTGCTGCCCAAGGACAAGGATGACGCGCGTAACGCTATTCTGGAAGTGCGGGCGGGAACCGGCGGCGATGAAGCGGCGTTATTCGCGGCGGATCTATTCAATATGTATCAGCGTTATGCCCAGAAGCACGGCTGGAAATTCGAGATCATGGAAGTCTCTGACACTGGCATTGGCGGTTACAAGGAAGCGACCGCCACCATCAACGGGGCAGATGTGTTCGCGCGGCTGAAATTTGAATCCGGCGTTCACCGGGTGCAGCGGGTGCCGGAAACCGAAACCGGCGGCCGTATTCACACCTCCGCCGCGACGGTCGCTGTTCTGCCTGAAGCGGAAGAAGTCGATATTGATATCAATGAGACGGATTTGCGGGTTGATGTGTTCCGCGCTTCCGGCCCTGGTGGCCAGTCGGTCAACACGACGGATTCCGCGGTTCGCATTACCCACCTGCCGACGGGTATAGTCGTCAGCCAGCAGGATGAAAAATCCCAGCACAAGAACCGCGCCAAGGCGATGAAGATTCTGCGGGCAAGAATTTATGACGCCGAACGCGCCCGGGTGGAGGCCGAACGTGCCGCCTCCCGAAAGGGGCAGGTCGGCTCTGGGGACAGGTCTGAACGCATCCGCACCTATAATTTCCCGCAAGGGCGGGTGACGGACCACCGCATTAACTTAACCCTTTACAAGCTTGAGCGTATTCTGGCAGGGGAAGGGCTTGATGAAATGGTCGATGCCCTGATCACGGAAGACCAGACCGCTCGTCTTGCCGAAGCGGCGGAACATGACGGCTAGGCAAAGCATCAGCGCGGCGGCGGTATTGGCGGAAATCGCCGCCCGACTTCCCGATAACGGCAAGGATGACCCCCGCCGTGATGCCCGCCACCTGCTGGCCCTCGCGATTGAGCGCGAAGACGCGGTCATGCCCCATGAAACCGTTACGGTTGATGATGCCGCCGCCGCGCGGCTTGAGCAGTTGATCGGCCGGCGTGCCGGCGGTGAACCGATTTCCCGAATCAAAGGCAAGCGCGAGTTTTACGGGCTTGATTTCGCCATTGATGCCGCCACCCTCGACCCGCGGCCTGATAGCGAAACCCTGGTGGATGTCGCGCTTGACTGGCTCAAGGATGACGGCCGCCCCGGCATGACCATGCTTGACCTCGGGACAGGGTCGGGGTGTTTGATCCTGGCCATTGCCCATGAATTTAATAGTAGGGAATATAATAGTAGGGAAGGTAGCGGCATGACAGGACTGGGGCTGGATATTCAGCCGCCCGCCATCACCATGGCGCGTCACAATGCCGAAGCCTTGGGGTTGTCGGAACAGGTCAAGTTTCAGGAAAGCGACTGGGACGCGGCGCTGGGTGACGATCAGCGGTTTGACCTGATCATCAGCAACCCCCCCTATATCCCGACCCCTGATCTTGATGGATTGATGGCGGAAGTTCGGCTCCATGACCCCCGGCAGGCGCTTGATGGTGGTGCCGACGGGCTGGATGAATGGCGGCGGCTGGCGCCGGTGATCCGCCAGCACCTTCAGCCGCAGGGCATGGCTTGCGTTGAAATTGGCCAGGGGCAGGACGGCGCGGTGGAAGAGCTGTTCAGCCAGCACGGCTTGCGATTGGTCGAAGCGCGCCGTGATCTTGGCGGTATTGTGCGGTGCCTGCGGTTTGCCCTTCAAAGGGCTGATGCCGCCATGGATCGCCCCTTGGATAGCCCCATGGATAGCTAAAATTAATGCCCGTGACGCATGGGGCCGTGTTGATTATGCAAATTAACACTTGAATTTGTGATGGTCTTGTTTAAGGTCATGGCTGTCGCATGATATGCGAAACCCCCTGAAGGTTTGATGTACGCGTGAAGCACGTCACCATTCAGCAGGACTTTATTTCAATCAACATAACGACAGCTTATCCAGATGAGACAACCCGGTAAGAATAATCGCCAGCGCGGCCGCGGCCGGCGCAATGGCAACGGCCAGATTAACCGCAACACGACTATTGATTCCAACGGGCCTGACGTCCGCCTTCGCGGCAACGCCCTGCAGCTTCATGAAAAATACGCGTCATTGGCAAATGATGCCGCCGCGGCAGGTGAGCGGATTTCCGCTGAAGCCTATTATCAATATGCAGATCACTATTTTCGGGTCCACAGCTCGATTGTTGCTGCCCAGGAAGAGCGTCGTGAAAAGCATCACGATCAAGGCTCCAACGGCGGCGGTGATAAAGACAAGGCGGATAAAGCCCCCCATAATTCGGCCGATAATGCGGCTGATAATGCAGATGAACAGGCGGATGATAAAGCCGTGGCGGAAGAAGTTCAGCCCGTCGAAAGTGACAAGCCCGAAGATGGTGAAAAAATGGATGGTGAGAAAATTGGCGATGACGCCGAAAGCGCCGCTGAATAAATTCAGCCGCATCGCCTGAACAGTTTTATCACCTGATTGCCTTATCTGATGATCATCTGATCTGATGATCAATTGACCAGCCCCTTTTTACGGGGGGGCTGGATCATTCGCTGGCGAAACGGACGATGCCGCGCGCCGTCAGCTCTTGCTCGACCGCCGCAAGGCTCAGCTCAAATGGCGCCCGTTCTTCATCAGGGATGCTCTTGCCCGCCGGCAGGCGAACCGTCATGGGGTTGGTTTTCCGGTTATTGACCAGAATCTCATAATGCAAATGCGGGCCTGTTGACCGCCCCGTCGAGCCGATATACCCGATGATCTGTCCCTGCTTTACCCGTGCGCCTGGCGTCACCCCGCGTTTGATTCGGGACATATGGGCATAAGCGGTCTTGTAGGTTGAGTTGTGGCGAATGCGGATGTACTTGCCGTAACTGCCGTTCCAGCCGGAATATTCCACCACCCCACTGCCCGCCGCCATGATCGGGGTGCCTGTTGGCGCCGCGAAGTCGAGCCCGCGGTGCATTTTTGAATACCCCAGCACGGGATGCTTGCGCTTGCCATAGCCTGACGACAGCCGGGCGCCGTTAACCGGCGTTCGCATCAAGGTGCGCGAGGCGGAATTTCCGGCGTCGTCATACCACCCGATGGTGCCGTCGGCGTGTTCATGGCGGAAATACTCAAGGCGGTCGCCAGACAGCGTCATCGACAGGTAATAAAGTTCCGTGCCGTATTTGGTTTTGCCGGAAATAAGGTCACGTTTTGTTTCAAATAAAGCCTCGAACTGATCGCCTTTCTGGATTTCGCGCTGGAAATCGACGGAAAAGCTCAACACCTGGACAAATGTATTAAAGACATTGTCAGACATGCCGGCGTTGATGCTGGCTTTATAGAGCGAGGTTTCGATCTCACCATTGGTGTATGTCAGGAATCGTTCAATCGGGCGGGTGCTGATCTGGCTCAGCCAGGCGCCATCGGTGCTTTGATAGACGGTAAGGTCAAAATCATCTTCAAGCGGCAGGCGAAGCGCGCCCATAAATTCATCTGATTCGGCGGCCTTGCCCTTGGGGGGGATGATATCGACCATGAATCCAATCGGCAGGCTTCGAAGCGAACGATGATCAGCGATCACCGCAATGGCGTTCTGGGCATCCGTGCCGGACATGCCGCCGCGTTTTAACATGGTGGCCAGGCCTTCGCCAGACTTCAGCTTGAAACGCTGGGCCGATTGATTCGGGGCCAGACCAAGGCGCTGCTGGTAAAATTCATCCAGCGTAAGGGTTGTTTTCGGGTAAAGGCTGCGGCGGTCGGGGCGCAGTTCAGGCAACACCATTCCTTCAGGCGCCAGGGGAATCATGATCGACGGGTCCGGCCTGGTGGTGGGAATCATCACATTCTGACCGGCAGAAAGCTCAACCCGTGGCTCTTCATCAATCCACACAGAGGCGTCGTCTTTGCCCGTGGTCGCCAGTGAAGCCTGGGCATAAAGGGCAAAAACAGCGGCCATCGCGCCAGCCACCATATACCGAAACCCCTGATAAGGCGATACGAGTGGGGAGTTTATCCCCGAATATGGGCGGGGTTTGGTGGATGTCATCGTCATTTTTTATGCCGGTTTATATAAGGTGTTATTTGACCGTTCAGTTTCCGCATGCCCCGTCGGGGCAAAAAAACTTCGACCACCATAACGATTTAACTGGATTTATGAAAGCAGATCGTTATAAGTAAAGGCAAGGCAGGAGCGAAACGCAAATGCGGATCACCCCAGCCCCATTTCAGATGATCTTCATCGCTTTTATGACCCGCTCAGGCGGGAACTTCTGGTCGATTGAAGGTGGTTTGAAAAAAATCCAAAAAAAATTAATTTTTTGGGTTTACAGAGTTTGAGAGTGTCTCTATAACCCGCTCTCACGCAACGACGAGATCGTGGCGAGCTTTTTGAAATGGTAAGTATTCGGAAGGGATTCGCGGGCGGCGGCATGCGCACTTCATGTCGTCCGGTATGTATTACATACCTATCCGTGAATCCACGTTAATAGAACACTATTAGCTAGGATTTTTAATGGGTAGGATTTGCTGCTTACATTTATGTAACCAGCACGTCTAACCTAAGAGTTTGATCCTGGCTCAGAACGAACGCTGGCGGCATGCTTAACACATGCAAGTCGAACGAGATCTTCGGATCTAGTGGCGCACGGGTGAGTAACGCGTGGGAACCTGCCTATCTGTACGGAATAACGTTTGGAAACGAACGCTAATACCGTATACGCCCTGTGGGGGAAAGGTCCGCCGCAGATAGAGGGGCCCGCGTCCGATTAGCTTGTTGGTGAGGTAACGGCTCACCAAGGCGACGATCGGTAGCTGGTCTGAGAGGATGATCAGCCACACTGGGACTGAGACACGGCCCAGACTCC
>JAGWAQ010000200.1 GCA_021296375.1 Alphaproteobacteria bacterium | reverse complement strand
TGGGTGTCTTTGGTCAGGGGATTGGTGGGGTACATTTCCGCGGTGTCGATGAAATTCACCCCATGGTTGAGGGCATAATCGATCTGGGCGTGACCTTCGGCTTCGGTGTTTTGGGTGCCCCATGTCATGGACCCCAGGCAATAAGTGGACACCTTGAGGTCGGTACGGCCAAGCTGACGATATTCCATGATAACAACTCTCGAAAATAAAGCGGGGGAATGGTGGATTAGTTATGGGTGATGCGATCGGCGATGGCGTTTGCCGTCTCGATGGTGCTGGCGGTGCCGCCAAGATCACGGGTGCGGTGGCGGGGGTCGGACAAGACCTCTTCAATCACCCGGACCATTTCGGCGGCGGCGTCTTCATGGCCTAGATGCTCGAGCATCATGGCGCCTGCCCAGACCTGCCCGATGGGGTTGGCAATGCCCTTGCCCGCAATGTCAGGGGCGGAGCCATGGACCGGTTCAAACAAAGACGGGAACACCCCGTCAGGGTTGATGTTGCCCGAAGGCGCAATGCCAATGGTGCCGGTGCAGGCGGGGCCAAGATCAGACAGGATATCCCCGAACAGGTTCGACGCCACCACGACATCAAACCAGTCGGGGTGCAAGACAAAATGCGCCGTCAGAATATCAATATGGTATTTATCAACCGCAAGCTCGGGGTAATGGCTGGCCATCGCCTCGACCCGTTCATCCCAATACGGCATGGTGATGGAAATCCCGTTCGACTTGGTGGCAGAGGTGAGGTGCTTTTTCGGGCGTTTCTGCGCCAGATCAAAAGCAAATTTCAACACACGGTCAACGCCAACCCGTGACATGACGGTTTCCTGAATGACAATTTCACGGTCGGTGCCTTCATACATGCGGCCGCCGATGGAAGAATATTCCCCTTCGGTGTTCTCGCGCACAATATAGAAATCAATTTCCCCCGGCTCACGGTCGGCAAGGGGGGAGGGCACGCCCGGCATCAGCTTGACGGGGCGCAGGTTAATGTATTGGTCAAATTCCCGCCTGAACTTCAGCAATGACCCCCAAAGCGAAATATGGTCAGGGATCAGGTCTGGCCAGCCAACAGCGCCAAAAAACAGCGCGTCATGGGAGCCGATCTGGTGTTTCCAGTCATCGGGCAGCATGTTGCCGTGCTGTTCATAATAAGCGGCGGATGAAAAATCAAAATGATCGTAATTCAGGTTGATGCCAAAACGCGCGCAGACGGCGTCCATGACGGTCAGCGCGGCGGGGACAACTTCCGTGCCAATCCCGTCGCCGGGAATAACCGCTATGGAAAACTGGTTTTTACGCATGATCATCCTCGCTGGCGGTTATTGGGTCAGGAAAACATACATGACCAGGGCGACGGTGATCATCGACAGGGTGATGGACGCGATCCCCATAAACCGGGTGATTTTCTGGGCTTTTTGCGTGTGGACATCTTTATCGGACATGGAACAACGGTCCTTCGGAAAAATTCTGGTAAAATGATCTTAACACCAGCCCTGTTATGGGCAACCCTTCATCTGTCCGTTACACGTGAGGTTTATTATGCGGTTCAATCAAATTTGCCTTGGCATCATCACCTTGTCATTTCTGGCGGTGGCCATGGTTCAGACAGGGGTGGTCAAGCCTGCCCATGCGCTCAATGTTAATGCCGCGGTGCGGATTCTCGGGGAGAAAATTCTTGCCAGCGAGGATCGCATCAAGGCGGAGATCACGAAAGAAATCAGGGATGTTTGCGCTGCCGACGCCTAGATCCAGCCGCCAATATTCTCGTTGATCAGGGTCTTGATCAGCGCCATGCCAGGCTCATCGGCATTCAGGCAGGGGATATAGGTGAAATTCTCGCCACCATTGTCGATAAATTCCTCGCGCCCTTCCATGTTCAGCTCTTCAAGGGTTTCCAGGCAATCGGCGGCAAACCCCGGCGCCATGATGGCAAGGTTTTTCACCCCTTCATGGGCCAGCCGTTCAATGGTTTCATCAGTATAGGGCTTGATCCACGGCTCCCGCCCGAAGCGCGACTGAAACGCCACGTGGTAGCGGTGTTCATCCCACCCCAGCTTCTCCCGCAACAGCCGCGCGGTTTTCATGCAATGGCAATGGTAGGGGTCGCCCTGGACAAAATACCGCTGGGGGATGCCATGGAAAGACACCAGCAGATGCTGGTCTTTGGCCTTGGCTTTCGATTTCAGGTTGTCTTTAACCGATTTCGCCAGCGCGTCGATATATTGCGGGTGGTCATGCCAGGGCGCGACGGTGCGAACAGCGGGTTGCCAGCGTTGCTCGAGCATCCATTTGAACACCTCATCATTAACCGTGGCGGTGGTGGCGGCGGCGTATTGCGGGTAAAGCGGCACCACCAGCAGGCGATTGCAGCCGGCGTCTTTCAATTCCTTCAGGCGATCCGGAATCG
>JAGWAQ010000028.1 GCA_021296375.1 Alphaproteobacteria bacterium | reverse complement strand
AGTAATCGTAATAAGAGACGAAATATTCAACCGCGTTATCGGGGAAGAGCGAGCGCATTTCTCCGTAAAGCTGGGCGGCGAGGGTCTTGTTTGGTGCCAGAATAAGCGACGGGCGGTTCAGGGCCTGGATAACATGGGCCATGGTGAAGGTCTTGCCCGACCCCGTCACCCCGAGCAACACCTGATCACGGTCACCGTCCTTGAGGCCGGCAACAAGTTCCTTGATGGCGGTCGGCTGGTCGCCGGATGGCTCAAAATTGCTGTCGAGCGAAAGGGGGGGCGAGTCCTCCGCTTCGTCGGCAAAAAGAGGTTTCGTCAGGTCAGGTGGTGCGGCTTTTGTTTCCATGGAATTAATATAGGTCACAACAACGGGAAACGGTAGGGCCGGTGCAGGCGATTATCCTGACATTTTTGCGCCATGACTTTTTCCTTGGCAAGGCCAGATGGGAAGACTAAAACGTAGGAACAATCCCCTATTTTGAGGACGTCCATCATGTCTCTTATCGCTGACCGTCTTTCGGTGATCAAGCCATCCCCGACTATTGCTGTTTCCACCAAAGCCGCTGAGCTGAAAGCTGCCGGGCGTGATGTCATTGGCCTTGGCGCGGGTGAGCCTGATTTCGATACCCCTGACCATGTCAAGGAAGCGGCCAATAAAGCGATCGCTGATGGCCATACCAAATACACCGCGGTTGATGGCATCCCCCAGCTGAAACAGGCGATTGTCGACAAGTTCAAGCGTGAGAACAACATCACCTGCACCACCGCTGAAGTGTCGGTCGGGACAGGCGGCAAGCAGGTGCTTTACAACGCCTTGATGGCGACCCTCAATGATGGCGACGAAGTGTTGATCCCGGCGCCCTATTGGGTGTCTTATCCTGACATGGTCTTGCTGGCTGGCGGCACCCCGGTGATGGTGTCCTGCCCGGCATCGGCGAATTTCAAACTGACACCGGCGCAGCTTGACGCCGCCATCACCCCGAAAACAAAATGGCTGATCCTGAACAGCCCCTCCAACCCNNNTTGCGCGGCCTGGCGGAGGTCATCCGCCGTCATGCCCATGTCCATGTCATGACCGATGATATGTATGAACATCTTGTTTACAACGGCTTTACCTTTGCGACATTCGCTGAAGTGGCGCCGGATCTGCAGGACCGTACCCTGACCATCAACGGCGTGTCGAAAGCCTATTGCATGACCGGTTGGCGGATTGGTTACGCGACCGGCCCCCAGCCCTTGATCAAGGCAATGGCGACCCTACAATCGCAATCCACCTCCAGCCCGAATTCGATCGCCCAGCACGCGGCGGTGGCGGCCTTGAATGGCCCGCTTGATTTCATGGCGGAAAACCTGAAAGCCTTTGATGCCCGCCGCCAATTGGTGGTCGACGCGCTCAATGCTGTTGATGGCATCGATTGCCCGAACCCTGACGGCGCGTTTTACGTCTTCCCGTCAGTGGACGGCATGATCGGCCGCAAGCGCCCCGATGGCAAGGTGATCGAAAACGACAGTGATTTTGTCACCTGGCTGCTGGAAGATGGCGGCGTCGCCGCCGTTCAGGGCGTGGCCTTCGGGCTTGAGCCGCATTTCCGCATCTCCTACGCCACCAGCACGGCGGCCCTGGAAGATGCCTGCGCCCGCATCAAAGCGTCATCTGACAAGCTGGACTAACCACATATTTGAGCGGCTGATCACGGTAATGTGATCAGCCCGCGCTTGCCTTGACACATTATTTCCATATTTCATCAATAAGACATGATGATGACTTAGTGATGAGGTAGATGATGTTGATCAGAACCCCGCGGCCGTGGTCGCTTTCCGAAAACCAGATTACCCCTGAAGATGTGTACATGAACCGTCGCCAGATTCTGGCGGGGCTTGGCTTCGGGCTGACGGCAACGGCGATTGGTGGCGGCCTGTTCCCGAAAGGGGCGATGGCGGCGATCACGGGATTGCCGGCAGAACGCAACCCGGCCTTCACCCTCGACCGTGATATCACCGATGAAGAGGATGCCACCACCTACACCAATTTCTATGAGTTCGGCTCGTCAAAGAACATCTGGAAATCAGCGCAGAAACTGGTCACTGACCCTTGGGCCGTGACGATTGATGGCATGGTCGAAGAGGACATCACCATCGAGGCCGAAGACCTGGTGCGCAAGCTCGGGGGGGTGGAGGAACGTCTTTACCGCCACCGCTGTGTTGAAGCCTGGGCGATGGCGGTGCCATGGTCGGGCATCCCCCTGGCCAAGCTGGTGGAATTCGCCCGTCCTGATGCTGGCGCCAAATACCTGCGGATCGAAACTTTCCATGATTCCGACGTTGCCAAAGGTCAGCGCCAGAGCTGGTACCCCTGGCCCTATGTTGAGGGCATCACCATTGAAGAGGCGACGAATGAGTTGGCGTTTCTGGGGACAGGGCTTTACGGCAAGCCCATGCCGAAGCAGAACGGCGCGCCGATCCGCCTCGTCTTGCCATGGAAATACGGGTTCAAATCCATCAAATCCATCAAGCGCATCACCTTCACCGATGAAAGGCCCACCAGTTTCTGGCAAGACCTGATGTGGAAAGAATACGGGTTCTGGGCCAATGTGAACCCTGAATACAACCACCCCCGCTGGTCGCAGGAAACCGAACGTCTGCTTGGCTCAAACGAACGTGTGCCGACCCTGAAATACAATGGTTATGGTGAATGGGTCGAACCGCTTTACGCCGCCATGCCGCAAACCCGTGAGCTGTTTTATTAAACAGCCGGTTTATTAAACAGTCGGGGTGATTAGTCCTGACCACGGAGAAGCCGGGCCACACGCCCGGTTTCATCCAGCCCCGGGCCAGATGGCGCGGGAAAATCCATAACATTGAATGGCTCGAGCGGTTGGGTATACCCGCCTTCATCCATGATGGCGTGAAAAAGCGCAATCCGCCCCGTTTCTTCCTGGAAATGATAACGATAGACAGGCTTGCCATTAAGGCAGGCTTCCGACGTCATGTTGACGGAATCGCTCGTCACCACCAGCGCGTCGGCATGGCCCAATATCCCGGGGTAGGGGTTTTCCGAAACCCCATCCCAGATCCAGTGCGGCGGTGTTTCGAGCAAGTCCTTGCCGATGGTTGCGCTGATGCAAGCGGCGGCCATGTCATGACTGCGGCGTGACGGGATAAACACAAGCGAGCCGCCCGTCGCATGCCCAAGCCCTGAGGCCACCTGACCCAAGCGCAAGAGATGTGGTTCTGTCACCGTGTAACGGCGGTTGGTGCCGCCGATCATGACGGCGATCACCGGGCGCGGCAGCTCCCGCACTTCTGGCGGCAGGGCGCGGG
This sequence comes from Alphaproteobacteria bacterium, assembly GCA_021296375.1. Classification (GTDB taxonomy): domain Bacteria; phylum Pseudomonadota; class Alphaproteobacteria; order Puniceispirillales; family UBA1172; genus JAGWAQ01. Next base: position 14,284 of record JAGWAQ010000028.1, on the reverse strand, counting down.
CGGCGGTGTTGATTTTATCGAGGGTAAGGGTGTTGAGGGAGCCTGTCGTCACCAGCACGTTATCCCCCCTCAGGCGATCATGGGAGGGGATGATCATGAGATCAAACAGATCGGTCGGCAGTTTCGGGTCCTGAATATGGATAGTGCGGCTGATGCCGCGGGATTTGCTCCGCAGCAGGATCGAAAGCCCCGCCATGCGCCGCCCGGTGGTGATGATGACATCAGGCCAGCCGCTTTCCTTTACGGCCTTGCGGCAAGGGGCGGGAAGCGGCATCAGCCGCCAGCGCCCTGATCTCGGCAGATGGCGTAACAAACCCGGCGGCGGGAAGCGCAACACCGTGGTGTTCAACCCCATGCGCTCCGCCAAGCCAAGGGACTGGACTTCCATGCCTTTTGTGCCGTCACTCACCACCCAGGCGGTGCGGGCTTGGGCAAATGTCGCGAAATGATCCTGTGCCATGTTAGAAATATTATCTTTTTTGTAATGATTCTGAAATAAACTTACTTTAGACTGATCATATTACAGTTGGGCTGAAACCTCATCCAGAAAGTTGACGGCCGACCAGTGAAGGGTGCGTTCGATGGCGAATAAAGTTAAGCTTGATCATGTTGACCGCCGTATCCTGAAAGACCTTCAGGCGGATGGGCGAATGACCAATGTGGAATTGGCCAAACGCATCGGCATCTCCGCGCCCCCTTGCCTGCGCCGTGTGCGGGCGCTCGAAGACCAGAATGTTATCCGCGGCTATCATGCGGATGTTAACCCCGATGCGCTGGGGTATTCCGTGATGGTGTTCGCCTTTGTGGGGCTGAACTCGCAAGCCGAAACCGACCTGCAGGAGTTCGAAGCGCTCGTCCATGACTGGCCGGAGGTGCGGGAATGCCACATGCTGGTGGGGGAAACCGATTTCATCCTGAAATTCGTTGCCCATGACTGGGATCATTTCCAGCAGTTTCTGACCTCAAAACTAACGCCGGCCCCGAATGTCAGCCACGTTAAAACCGCCCTCGCCATCCGTTCGAACAAGGATCAGCCGGGGGTGCCTATCGACGCGGATAGTGCCGAATAATTTCAAAAAAAACTTAAGAAAAAGAAGGGCTTGTTTTAAGCCTTCAAGACTTTGATCTTCTCGATTTCATAGGATTTGATGCCGCCCGGGGTGCGGACTTCAACACTATCACCAACGCGCTTGCCGATCAGGGCTTTGGCGATGGGGGATGAGGTTGAGATCAACCCTCGGGACAAATCCGCTTCGTAAGGGCCGACAATAGCGTATTCGGATTCCTGGTCGGTTTCTTCATCAGCCACCATCACCGAGGTGCCAAACGTCACGGTTTCACCGGACAGTTTGGTGGGGTCAATGACCTCCGAGCGGCTGATGACGTCTTCGAGTTCGGCAACACGGCCCTCGATGAAAGACTGGCGGTCGCGGGCGGCGTGGTATTCGGCATTTTCTGATAAATCCCCATGCTCGCGCACGGTCTTCAGATTTAAGTTTCATCAACTCGACCTTAAGCACTTCAAGGCCAGCTTGGGTAAAGGGAATTTTTTCCATGGAACGCTCTTTAATTTTTATTGATCCAAGTAAACCGCAGATAATGCGGTTTTTCCAGATTTTTTTCTTTATGAGCTGAGATAAGACTGGATCGGCCGCACCGCAAGTTGACCGGTCTGGATGGCGCGAATGGCATGAATGGATGCGCGCGCTTCCGGCACCGTCGTGTAATAGGGGATGCTGTTGGTCAGCGCCGTTTGCCGCAGCGAGAAACTGTCCCGGATCGCCGCCGCGCCATGGGCGGTGTTGAAGACCAGGTCAATCTTGCCATCCACCATGAAATCGACAGCATGGGGGCGACCTTGCATCACCTTGTTGACGGTATCTGTTTCGATGCCGGCGTCGTTCAGGGCCTTGGCCGTTCCTGATGTTGCCACAAGCTTGAAGCCGAGGGATTTCAGGTCACGGCAGATCGCGATCATTTCCTCTTTGTCGTCGTCTTTAACGGAAATGAACACCGTCCCCCCCAGTGGCAGGTAAACGCTGGCGCCGAGCTGGCTTTTCGCAAAAGCCTGGCTGAAGTCAGGGCCGATGCCCATGACTTCACCGGTGGATTTCATTTCAGGGCCGAGGAAGACATCAACCCCGGGGAAGCGCGAGAACGGGAAGACCGCTTCCTTGACCGCAACATGGTCAAGCTGGCGTTCCTTCAAATCAAGAGAGGCGATGGTCTCCCCGGCCATGACCCGCGCCGCCATTTTAGCCAGTGGAACACCCGTGGCTTTGGCGACGAACGGCACGGTGCGGGAGCCGCGAGGGTTGACCTCGAGCAAATACACCACTTCATCCTTGATGGCGAACTGGACATTCATCAGCCCCACCACGCCAAGCCCCATGGCCAGATCACGGGTTTGCTTGCGGATATCGGCCAGCACCTTGTCGGACAGGTTTTGCGGGGGCAGGGAACAGGCGCTGTCGCCGGAATGAATGCCGGCTTCTTCAATATGTTCCATGATGCCTGCGATAAACACATCAGTGCCATCAGCAAGGGCATCGACATCAACTTCCGTGGCATGGCTCAAGAACCCGTCGATCAGCACAGGGTTATCACCGGAAACCACGACGGCTTCGGTCATGTAGCGTTCAAGATCAGCCATCACATGGACGACTTCCATGGCGCGGCCACCCAGAACATAGGACGGGCGGATCACCACCGGAAGGCCAACCTCTTCGGCGATCGCGCGCGCTTCTTCAGGCGAATGGGCGATGCCGTTGGACGGCTGCTTGAGGTCAAGCTCATCAACCAGATGCTGGAACCGCTCGCGGTCTTCGGCAAGGTCAATGGCGTCCGGGCTGGTGCCGAGAATAGGGATCCCCGCCGCTTCAATGGCGGCTGAGATTTTCAATGGCGTCTGGCCCCCAAGCTGAACAATGACGCCCTTGACGGTGCCGTTGGTCTGTTCATTCTGGATGATCTCAATGACATCTTCAGCCGTCAGCGGTTCAAAATAAAGCCGGTCTGACGTGTCGTAATCGGTTGAGACGGTTTCAGGGTTGCAGTTGATCATGATGGTTTCATAACCGGCGTCGCGCAACGCATAGGCGGCATGAACACAGCAATAGTCAAATTCGATTCCCTGGCCAATACGGTTCGGCCCGCCGCCAAGAATGACGACTTTTTCGCGGTCAGTTGGGCGAGATTCGCAAGCCCGGCCGGAGGTGGCTTCATAGGTTGAGTACATATAAGCGGTTTCAGAGGCAAATTCCGCCGCGCAGGTATCGATGCGCTTGAAGACCGGCCGAATGCCGGCGTCATGGCGGCGCTTCTGAAGGGCAACCGCATCCATGGCGGTCAGCTCGGCAATGCGGGCGTCGCTGAAGCCTTTTGATTTCAAGGCCATCAAGATGGCGTTATCATCGGGCAGGCCATGGGCTTTGAGGTCAGCTTCAATCGCCACCAGTTCAGCAATCTGATCAAGGAACCAGCGGTCCCAATGGGTGGCGGCGGCAACATCGTCGACGCTGTACCCATGTGCAAAGGCCGACACGATGCGGCGCAGGCGATCAGGCACACGTTCACCCAACCAGCCGGAAATCGCGTCGGCGGCATTGGCGCCATCTTCGATTTCAGGAAGATCAAGAGGGTTGAGGCCAGTCAGGCCCGTTTCCAGCGAACGAAGGGCTTTCTGGAAGCTTTCCTGGAAAGACCGCCCCACCGCCATGGTTTCCCCAACTGATTTCATCGAGGTTGACAACTGATTGTCGGCGCCCGGGAATTTTTCAAAAGTGAAGCGGGGAATTTTGGTGACGACGTAATCAATGGTTGGCTCAAAACTCGCCGGTGTCGCGCCGCCAGTGATGTCGTTATCAAGCTCATCAAGGGTGAAGCCAACGGCAAGCTTGGCCGCCACTTTGGCGATCGGAAAACCTGTCGCTTTTGACGCCAGGGCGGAAGACCGGCTGACCCGGGGGTTCATCTCAATCACCAGTTGACGGCCGGTTTTCGGATCAACCGCGAACTGCACGTTGGAGCCGCCGGTATCGACGCCGATTTCCCGCAGAACAGCGAGCGAGGCGTCACGCATCGCCTGGTATTCTTTATCGGTCAGCGTCAGGGCCGGGGCAACGGTCATGCTGTCGCCAGTGTGAACACCCATAGGGTCAATATTTTCAATCGAACAAATGATGATGCAGTTGTCGGCGCGGTCACGCACGACTTCCATTTCATATTCTTTCCAGCCCAGCACCGATTCTTCGATCAGCACTTCGGAAACCGGCGACAGGCGCAAGCCGCCACGCACGATGTCTTCAAATTCCTTGGTGTTATACGCAATGCCGCCGCCTTCGCCGCCAAGGGTAAAGGACGGGCGAATGATCGCCGGCAGGCCGACATGGTCAAGCGAAGCGAGGGCGTCTTCGAAAGTGTTCACAAGGCGAGAGCGCGGGCTTTCAAGGCCAATCTTGTCCATCGCGTCACGGAACAACTGGCGGTCTTCGGCTTTTTCAATCGCTTTGATGCTGGCGCCGATCAGCTCAACGCCGTGGTCGTCCAGCACGCCATCCTTGGCGAGGGCAAGGGCGGTGTTAAGGGCGGTTTGTCCACCCATGGTCGGCAGCAAGGCATCAGGCTTTTCGGCTTCGATGATGCGGGCGACGGTGTCGGGGGTGATCGGCTCGATATAGGTGGCGTCCGCCATCCCGGGGTCGGTCATGATGGTGGCGGGGTTTGAATTCACCAGAATGATGCGATACCCCTCCTCGCGCAGGGCCTTGCAAGCCTGGGCGCCGGAGTAATCAAATTCGCAGGCCTGGCCAATAATGATCGGGCCAGCACCAATGATCATGATAGAGGAGATGTCATCACGACGCGGCATGGGTGTCTCTTTTCACATTTTTCACGAGGTCAATAAACCGCTGGAAGAGGTATTGGGAATCATGCGGTCCAGGAGAGGATTCAGGGTGGTACTGCACCGAAAACACCGGAAGCGTGTTGTGCTTGAGCCCTTCTACACTGCCATCAAACAGCGAGATATGCGTGACCGAAAGCTCAGGGGGCAAGCTTGAGGCATCGACCGCAAACCCGTGGTTCTGGCTGGTGATCTCAATCTTGCCCGTGGCAAGGTCTTTGACCGGATGGTTGGCGCCGCGGTGGCCACGATCCATTTTATAGGTCGAGGCCCCGAAGGCTTCGGCGATCAACTGATGGCCGATGCAGATGCCGAATACCGGCAAGCCGCTTTCCGCCAGGCTGCGGATTTCCTGCGCCGCGTATTGCGCGGTGGCGGCAGGGTCACCGGGGCCGTTGGAGAGGAAAATCCCCGCCGGGTCCATGGCCATGATCTGTTCAGCTGAAGTCGTGGCTGGAACGACGCGAACATTAAAACCGGCGTCGGTCAGGCAGCGCAGGATATTGTGCTTGCAGCCGTAATCAAGGGCGATGATGTTGACATCGCCGGCGGCATCGGCGTCATAGGCGTCGCTGGCCATGGTCCAGGCGCCTTCGGCCCAGTCCTGCCCGTCATCTCGGGTGACGTCCCTGGCGAGGTCCATGCCCGCAAGCCCGGGCCAGTCCTTTGCCATCTTGACCAGCGCGTCGCGGTCAAACTCCCCGGCCATATTGACGGCGATGACGCCTTTCGGCGCGCCGTGCTCGCGGATCTTGTGGGTCAGGGCGCGGGTATCGATCCCGCCAATCCCCGGCATGTTATGAGACTTCAGCCATTCCGACAGATGATCAATGGCGCGGAAGTTCGACGGGTCTGTCGGCGTCAATCGCGTGATCATCCCGAGCGCGGCAGGGGCATCGGTTTCAATATCAATCGTATTGGTGCCGGTGTTGCCGATATGCGGGAAAGTGAAGGTGATGATCTGGCCAGCGTAGGATGGATCTGTCATGATCTCCTGATAGCCGGTCATGGAAGTGTTGAAACAGACTTCGCCAACCCGAACAACATCCGCGCCAAAGCCGACACCTTCAAAGATGGTGCCGTCTTCAAGAATCAATAATGCTGTTGGGGTCTCAAGGGTTAGTCTGATACGATCAAGTGTGGTCTGTGACATCCGATCCCAAATGCGTGGTTTAAAGAAATTAAACCAGGCCCCATAAGATTTTTGTCCTTCTACGCGAAGGGGTATGCGGCGTCAAGTTCTACCAACGCAACTGCGGCAAAATGTGCGTTTGTTCTTGATGAAGATGTGGCGTTCCATTAAATAGAGGCCACCCAAACATGACTCGGTGAGGAGGTTGACGCTATGCGTGAAGCTATCCAAGCGGCACTCAAAGCTGCGCTCAAAAGCGGAAATGCAAAAGAACTCAGCACGTTGCGGCTTATCTCTGCCGCGCTCATAGACCGTGACATCGCCGCCAGAGGCAAGGGCAATGCGGATGGTATTGCCGATGATGATTTTCTGTCCATGCTGCAGACCATGATCAAGCAACGGCAGGAATCCTCCAAAATGTACCGCGAGGGGAATCGCGAGGAACTGGCGCAATCCGAAGAAGATGAGATTGTCATCATCAAGGCCTTCCTGCCTGAACAGATGGATGACGCCGCTGTTGCCGAAGCAATTGCCGCCGCCATTGCCGAAACCGGGGCCGCCTCCATCAAGGATATGGGCAAGGTCATGGGCTACCTGAAGCAGAATCACGCTGGCCAGATGGATTTCGGTGCCGCAAGCCCTGTCATCAAGGCCAAACTTCTGGGCGAATAACACCCCCGGCGAATAACACCTGCAGATTGGGCAAACCTTCCTTAAAGCCCGTGGGGGGAGGCCCGCGGGTGAGGGGAGCGCTTGGGAAACCTGTTTCTGCGCTTTCACACGCTGGTGTTTATGTCATAATACGAGACTGACCGCGAGATCGCCCGGAGGGCATGCTGATGGCGTTGCCACAACATTTTATGGATGAACTGCGCCGCCGTTCCAGCTTGTCCGGTGTTATTGGTCGGCATGTCAAATTGACCAAACGTGGCAATCGGTTTATCGGGCTATGCCCGTTTCACAATGAAAAAACCCCGTCCTTTCATGTCAGCGAAGATGACGGCTATTACCATTGCTTTGGTTGCGGGGTGAGCGGGGATGCGATTTCCTTTCTGCGCGAAAAGGAAGGGCTGGGGTTCATGGATGCTGTCCGTAACCTGGCGGATCTGGCAGGGATGGACGTTCCCCAATCCACCCCACAGGACCCGGAAGTCACGGAAAAGCGCAAGAAAAGCCTCGATATTCTTGACCAGTCGGCACGGCAGTTCCAATCGGCCCTGATGGCGGGGGATAACCCGGCGGCGGCGTATCTGAAAAAACGCGGCATTGACCAGTCGGCGGTCGAAACCTTCCGCCTGGGGTTTGCGCCACGGTCTGGCCTGGCGGAAGCCCTTGGGCGATTTGGCCATAAACCTGATGAGATTATCGAAAGCGGCATGATGCGGATTTCCGACCGTGACCAAAGCCGTTATGAAATGTTCCGCCATCGGTTGATGTTCCCTATCACCGATAATCGCGGCCAGGTGATCGCCTTTGGCGCCCGCGCGTTGAGCGATGACCAGCAGCCGAAATACCTGAATTCCGCCGAAAGCCCGATCTTCCAGAAAAAGCAGGTGCTCTATGGCATGGCGCTGGCGCGGGTGGCGGTGCGGCAAGGCCTGCCGCTGGTGGTCTGTGAAGGCTATATGGATGTCATCGCGGTTCATCAATCGGGGCTGGCGGCGGCGGTGGCGCCGCTTGGCACGGCCCTGACCGAAGAGCAGATCAAACTGTTGTGGCGAATGGATGACCAGCCGATCCTGTGTTTTGACGGCGACGCGGCGGGCAAGGCGGCGGCCCTGAAAGCCTTGATTCGCTCGATCCCCTTGCTGGAGCCGGGCAAAACCTTGCGGTTGGCAATGCTGCCGCCGGGGGTCGACCCTGATGACTTGATCAAGGCCCAGGGCAATGACGCGTTTTCCGCCTTGCTGAATTCCACCGTATCCTGGATGGACGGGTTGTGGGACGGGCTGGCGGCAGGCTACCAGCTTGATGACGTGTCGCAACGGGCGGCGTTCTGGCAGGATATTCGGGGCCATCTGAAGCAGATCACCAATGGCCAGATGCGGGCGTCCATCGGCGATGAAGTCGAGCGGCGGATTTCCGCCATGCGTCAAGCGGTGCGGGAAGAACGCTATGGCGGGCGCTACACTTCGCTGCGCTACAATTCAACCGAACGGCCCAATGTTCAGCAGGACGCACGGTCACGGGTGATCATGGCGTTGCTGATTGACCACCCGTCACTGGTGCATGATTTTTATGAACAAATCAGTTTGTTGAGATTTCATGACGAAAAGATGGAAAAACTTCGTCAAACTGTTATAAACATAGTTTCGATTCGTTCGGATCTTGATGATGATGGGTTTCGGCACCATCTCAACGAATATGGATATAAAAATATCAAAGGGGTAGCTCTACTCAAGGGGATGGAAGCACGCATACGTTTTGATCCAGTTTCCCTTGGTGTGGAACAAGCGCGGCTCAGGCTGTCAGAAGTGATAAAGCTGGAAACGCGGCAAAAAGCAGTGAAACCAAGGTTGAAGCGGCCAAATTCAGATATGATGGGTTAAGAATGGCACAAAAATCGCAAAAGAAACAATCAGATAACGCCTCGGCTGAAGCTGCGAACGATCAGGTTCAGGACAGCGTCGCCATTGATGTCAGTTCAGAGGCCATCAAAGCGCTGAAAGCCAAAGGCAAACAGCGGGGGTTCGTCACCCATGATGAGCTGAACAAGGCCCTGCCGCAGGGCGAATTGACCTCAGAGCAGATCGAAGACGTCATGGCTGAACTCAACAGCATGGGGGTCAATGTTGTCGATAACGCTGACGCCGATGATGCTGAAGACGAGGCGGCGGAAGAGGGCGAGAAGAATTCCGGCAATCTTTCGGATGATTCCCGCGGCTCCGATGACCCGGTGCGGATGTACCTGCGCGAAATGGGCAGTGTTGAACTTCTGACCCGCGAAGGCGAGATTGCGATTGCCAAACGGATCGAGGCTGGCCGTGAGCTGCTGTTGGGGGGGATTTGCGAATCCCCGCTCACCATCCGGGCGCTGATGCGCTGGCGCGACCAGATCGACACCGGTGATGTGCTGTTGCGGGATTTGATCGACCTTGACGCCACCTACACCCGCGCCAACGCTGACCCGAACCTGAATAATGACCCCGGCTTGCCCGGCGTATTTGGCTCAGGCGACCTCCTGGAAGGCGCGTCGGAAGTCGAGGAAGACGAGGATGACGAGGACGATGCGGAAAACACCGAAGGCGAAAACGCTGAGGGTGAAAGCAAAGGCGAAAGCACCGCTGATGCCGATAAGAATGCCGGTGATGGTGATGACCTGAGCATGTCGCTTTCCGCCATGGAAGATGCCGTGCGCGAAGATGTCATTGCCAAGATTGATCAGGTGATGGTGACCTATAAAGAGCTGTCCACGCTCCGTGACCGCCGCCTTTCCACGATCAAGCGCGGCAGTCAACCTTCCGCCAAGACCGAAACCCGCTATCAAGAGCTGCGGATCGAGCTGATTGAACATATGGATGGGGTGTTGCTTAACATTGGCCGCATCGAAGAGCTGATGGACCAGTTGTTTGATCTCAATCGCCGCTTGTCCCAGCAGGAAGGCAAACTCCTGCGCCTGGCGGAAAAATCCGGCATCAAACGCCCGCAGTTTCTCCAGCATTGGGCGGGGCAGGAACTGCTGACGCAATGGCCAAGCGAAGACGCCAGCACCAAAGCCTGGGAAAAGCTGAAGACCAAACATGCTGATGAAATTGCCGATATTCGCGCCGAGATCATCCGCTATATGTCTGAAGTGGGCATGACGGTGACGGAATTCAAAGAGCTGGTGCAGGTGATCCAGCGCGGGGAACGTGAAGCCTCGCGTGCCAAGAAAGAAATGGTCGAAGCCAACCTTCGTCTGGTGATCTCCATCGCCAAGAAATACACCAATCGCGGGTTGCAGTTCCTTGATCTTATTCAGGAAGGCAACATCGGGCTGATGAAAGCCGTGGATAAATTTGAATACCGCCGCGGCTATAAATTCTCGACCTACGCGACATGGTGGATTCGTCAGGCCATCACCCGTTCTATTGCTGATCAGGCGCGCACCATCCGTATTCCCGTGCATATGATCGAAACCATCAATAAACTGGTGCGGACATCACGTCACATGCTCCATGAGATTGGCCGTGAGCCGACCCCGGAAGAGCTGGCGGAAAAGCTGTCCATGCCGATTGATAAAGTCCGCAAGGTGCTGAAGATCGCCAAAGAACCGATTAGTCTTGAAACCCCGGTGGGGGATGAAGAAGACAGCCACCTTGGTGACTTCATCGAAGACAAGAACGCGGTTCAGCCGCTTGACGCGGCTATTCATTCCAATCTGCGGGAAACCACCACCCGTGTTCTGGCCAGCCTGACGGCGCGTGAAGAACGGGTGCTGCGGATGCGGTTCGGGATCGGCATGAACACGGACCACACGCTTGAAGAGGTTGGCCAGCAGTTCAGCGTTACCCGTGAACGGATTCGCCAGATTGAAGCCAAGGCTCTGCGCAAGCTCAAGCATCCGTCACGGTCTCGCAAATTGCGCAGCTTCCTTGAAAGCTGAATATAAGGGTATTCAGGGCCTGTAGTTCAATTGGTTAGAACGCACCGCTCATAACGGTGTTGTTGTCGGTTCGAGTCCGGCCAGGCCTACCACTTTCTTAAATCGACCACTTGTTGGGGTCCATCACTTTTTTGGGAAGGCCACCTTGGGATGGTGGTGGCTGTTTATCGCAACGTGCCGGTGGCCATGCCATGGATGGCCGCTTCGATGAACAATTCCTTGTCCCCGGGCAGTTGAACAATATTCACATCACGCATGGATGACAGCACAATCCCGCGGGCGCCGGCGGCTTCGGCTTTGGCCTTGGCGTCGTCGCAGGCGGTATCCTCGGCATGTTTGAGGGCGGCGTCCATCGAGTTGAAATCGATCGGGCCATTAAGCAGATGCACCCGGAAGATGCCATCGCTTGGTTGCGTCACGGTGATGGTGGAGCGTTGGCGGATTGACCCGGCGGCGGCACCAACAGCACCAGCAACATCAGCGTCTTCAGGGACGATCAGTTCAGCCCCCATGGCGGCGGCGATTTCCGGGTAATGGCAGGCGGCGGAAGCCCCGAGGGCAACCAGCGGCTTTTCCAGTTTGATGGAGGTCGAGATTACCCATTCGCCTGTTGTTCCTCACCACGGTGAACAGCTTTGCTGGCATCGATGATGAGCTTTTCCACGACCGCGTTTTTGCTGGCGGTGTTCTCCCCCATGCCTTCATGGGCAAAGGCACTGTCCAGCAGGGCAAGCGAGGTTTGGACGGTCAGGCGTTCCATCACCATACGGGCGAAATGAAGGGCATCGGTGGCCTGGGCGACACCGCCACCGGTACGCTGACGCGCCATCAATTCCGCGCCTTTCAAGGCCGCGTCCTTGTCATAGCCGTCAAATTTACCAAGGATCAAGGCGGCATCGGTAGGGGTGAAGGCGGAAATGGCCAGCAGCCCGCGCGACACAAGCCGATCAATCGCGCCAAGAGCAAGACGGGTTTCCGCCAGTTCAGCGATCGGTTGCGGGCCTTTGTCACGGCAGATGACGGCCATTCTGGATTCCGAACGTGTAAGCCAGGCTGGCGGCTCACCTTCAAAAAGCGGCACCACGAACCGCGCATCCGTGGCGCTTGGCACAGGGTTCAGCAATTGTTCATCCAGCCAGCCCAGCACCTTGTCGTTGCCGCTTGCCATGGATGATATCGGGATCACCCGCCGAGGCCCCAGCAACACGCCGCCGACAACACCGCGATCAATCAAGCGGGTTTCACTGTCGCCGCCAAGACCACCGGTGCGGATATCCGCCGCTTCCACCATGGTGGACCATCCCCCGATGGTGGCGCCATTGGGGGACAGCCGGGGGTAGCCGTCTTCAAGGATCGCGATATCTGTGGTGGTGCCGCCGATATCCGCCACCAGCGCGTCTTTATGCCCGACCAAATGGGCGGCGCCGGAAAGACTGGCGGCAGGGCCGGAAAGAATCGTTTCAACTGGACGCAAACGGGCGAAATCTGCACTCAGCAAGGAGCCATCGCCTTTCACCACCATCAGGTCTGCCGACAGTTCAGCCTCTGCGATAATGCCGCTGGTGGCGGCAATCTGGCGGTCGAGCAGATCAATCAGGCGGGCGTTCAGGAGCGCGGTAAGCGCGCGTTTGGGCCCCCCCAGCGACGAGGACAATTCATGACTGCAGGTGATGGGCAGGCCGGTGGCTTGCCGCAGGTGTTCCCGTGCCGCCAGCTCATGTTCAGGGTTGCGGACAGCGAAATGACCGGCGATGGCGATCGCGCTGATGTCATTGCCATGGGCCGCGACAAAGGCATCAAGAGCAGGGATATCAAGCGCCGCTTGCGGTTTGGCGTCAGATTTATGGCCGCCGGCGATAAACGCGACGGGATCATCCCCCACCACCTTGCCCAGGTTGTTGCGCTCAAGGGCGGACGGCTCAAAACCGATCATGACGAGGCCAACACGCCCCCCCATGCCTTCCACCACGGCATTGGTGGCAAGGGTGGTGGACAGGCAGACGCGCTCGATATGCTGGCGCTTGTCATGGCCGAGGGCATCGACCACGGCGTGAATAGCTTTGCCAAGGCCTATCGACAGGTCATGACGGGTGGTGGGGGATTTGGCTTTGGCCATCAAGGCGCCGCTATCGGCATCAATAATCGCGGCGTCGGTGAAGGTGCCGCCAGTGTCTAACCCAATAATATAACGCATGTGCTGAAATGCCCTGAACGATCACGAATGAGTTGAAAAGAATTTATTGGAATGAAAGAAGGTCTTGAACCATTGCCCGACATCCTTGCCTTGATGCGGTGTCTTCAGGCTGTCGTGGCCTTGCCGGACACGGTCATCGCCAATGACGTCACGGCGAAAATCAAGAATGCCGGCAATCACCTCGGGGGTAAACTCGGGATGGCCTTGCATGCACAGCACTTGCTCGCCAATCTTGTAGGCGGCAATGGGGCAGAAACTATCCCCCGCCAGCACCTCTGCGCCGGGCGGCGTTTCCACCACCTGATCCTGATGCATGTAAAGAAGGCTGATGTCGTCATGATCTTTGGGGATAAGGCCGCCGTGATCATTGATGGCGACGGTGCGGACGCCAACACCCCAGCCTTTATCGGATTTCTCCGCCTTGCCGCCGAGGGCTTCGGCGATCACCTGATGGCCAAAGCAAATCCCCACCAACTGCTGGCCCGCGTTATAGGCGTCGCGAATGAAATCCATCAGGGCGGGAATCCAGTCAAATTCATCATAAACCCCGGCGGGGGAGCCGGTCACGATATAGGCGTCGCAGGCGGTGACGCTGTCAGGAAATTCATTGGTCATGACCTGGAAATAGGTCAGCTCGACATCAGGGGAGCTGAATAACGCGTCATACATATCGCGATAGCTGGGCAGCCCCGCTTTCATTTCCGGGTTAATCTCTCCTGCCTGTAGTATACCTAGTCGCATGGTGATGCTCATCCTGATGGGGGCTGTCGGCTATGGCGTTGATTGCTTGGGGTGTTGATTGCATGGCCCATATTATGTTTCAAGATTAGGTCGGTGGCGAGGCAAAACATTGGTATTAACGACTTAAATCGGTCTTTTTCAGACGTCCCGAAAGCGCCCAATTCAGGATGTAAACACGGATCACGCTGGACAGTCCGCCCGTGGCTGACCCTTTCATCAGGGTTTCGGTGCGGGAGGTGTCAATTTCCGCCACCAAACCCGCCAGGGAGATCTGCCGCGCTTCCGCCATTTCAGCCAGGCAATCCCAAAACGGCTGTTCAAGGGAAATCGAGGTGCGGTGACCATGGATTGTCATTGAGCGTTTGATCATGGCGTTGCCTGCGGGAAGGTGGGGAACATCTGGGCGTGAAAAATGATCCGCCCCAGCAAAATATCAGCCTCAAGCATGCTCTCATAGCCCGATTGATTGGCCTTCGCGATTTTGACACAAAACCCGTTCGGGGTGACCTGCTCGAGGTGACGGATGCGCAGGTGATCCCCCATATCAAGAGCAAAATAACCGGCGTTCAGGGGGTTGCGGTCGGTGATGTCGATCATCACCACATCAGTGCTGTGGAAGGCTGGCGAAGAATGGGCGCCGACCATCGCCAGGCGCAGGCTTTCCGCGGGCGGCCCCCCCATGCCGTTCATGAAACCCTGGGGGATAAACCACGGGCCATCGGCATGGTC
>JAGWAQ010000199.1 GCA_021296375.1 Alphaproteobacteria bacterium | reverse complement strand
CATTAGAGATGATGCGGTAGATGAGCAGAAGATCAGGTTTCAAATGACATTCACGTGCCCCCTGCCAATTGCCGATGAGCTTATGATCGCGGAAGGATGGCGGCAAGGGTTGATCGCTCATCAGCTGGTTGATTGTGTTTATCAAGAGCTCATCAATTGTTTTGGAATGCCTCGGGTTGGCTTTGATGGGTTTGAAGTCTTTTTTGAAGACGGTTGACGTTTTTATTCGCGTCATTCAGCTCCGCCATTAGAGCGTCAACAGACTCATGAGCCTTGCCCTTGTCGCCGTCAAGCTCCGCCAGTGCCGCCTCGGTCTCGGGGCTGGGGGCCTTGATCTCAAACGGCAGGCGTTGTTCATGAGCCACCTTAAACATCAGCAACCTGATCGCATCAGACAATGACAATCCCATGGACTGCAACGCCGCCTGCGCGCGTTGTTTTGTGGCCCCGTCAATGCGGGCGCGAACATATGTATCTGCAGCAGGTTTGCCAGCGCTCATGAGCATCTCCCAAATTGTAGTCTTATTGTAGTCACAAAAGGACCGCTTGTCAATATGATGAGACCCCGACCATGCTTCGACCCCCCCGCCACTCGTGAAAGGACATGCGATGACCAATCTTCCCCCACCTGACGTCCCTGATCTTGACGTCCCTGATCTTGACACGTTGATCGAACGATCGGCTCGCCGCGGGGCGCGGCTGGCTCTGGCGGAGCTGGGGCTGGATGATGACCACGCCCCGAAGGATATTCGTGATCTGCGGGATTTGCTGGTCAACTGGCGGCGGGTCCATCGTCATGCGCTGGCGGCATTAACGCGGCTGGCGGTGCATATTGTCATGGTCGCTCTTTTGGCCATGGCGACGCTGCTTTTGTGGTTCAGCGGGCGGTAGGCTGATGCCGAAAGGTTTTCATTTCAGCCAGCGAAGCGTGCGGCATCTGTTGACCCTTGACCCTGAACTGGCGGCGGTGGCGCGATTGGCGCTTTCTTTAAGCCGCGTGGATTTCACCATCATCAGCGCCCGCCGCACGAGGGCCGAACAACGCCGTCTGGTGGCGGCGGGGAAATCCCGCACCATGCGCTCGCGGCATTTGAACGGTCAGGCGCTGGATTTTGTGCCGCTTGACCCCACCACGGGCAAAGGCCGGTTTGACCGCGCGCTGGCGATCGAAGTCGCCGTGGCGTTTCTTGACGCCGGGATTGAGCGCAATTGCCCTGTCAGATGGGGCGGCAGTTGGCGCGAGTTCGAGGACATCCCCCATATCGAGATGCGCCGTCCGCTGAAACGGCAGTAGCGGCTAAACCGCTCGGGACGCCGCGAAACGTGCCGCTTCCATCAAGCCGTCGCGGGCAGGTGAGGCGGGGAAGGGGGCGAGGCATTGCTCCGCCGCTTCGGCATGCCGCCGCGCTTCCGCCAGCGACCGGCTGATCGTGTCATGTTTTGTGATCAACGCCTGGGCATGGGCAAGATCGCCATCACCGATATCACCATCCCCAAGCGTCCGTTGCCAGAAGGCTTTTTCATCGGCATCACCATCGTGATAGGCCATCATCACCGGCAGGGTGGTCTTGCCTTCGGCGAAATCATCCCCGACGTTCTTGCCGAGGCGGGTTTCATCAGCGTCGTAATCAAGCGCGTCGTCGGTGATCTGAAAGGCGATCCCCAGCGCCATGCCATAATCCTTAAGCGCGTTGGGGAGCGCGTTGTTGAGCGCGTTGTTGAGCGTGTTGTTGAGCGCGTCATCTCCCCCCGCGATCATGCCGCCCGCTTCCGCCGCCGCGGCGAATAATTCCGCTGTTTTGCCGATGATGACCGACAGGTAATCATCAATATCTGTATCGGGTTTGCCGGCGATCATCAGCTGCTGGATCTCGCCTTCGGTGATCCGTGCCGACGCGTTCGACAGCCGCCCAAGGACATGGATATTGCCGGTTTCCACCATCAGCTCAAAGGCGCGGGCGAACAGAAAATCCCCCACCAGCACCGAGGCTTCATTGCCCCAGATGGCGTTCGCGGTCTGCTGACCACGGCGCATGTTGCTTTCATCAATGACATCATCATGCAGCAAGGTGGCGGTATGGATGAACTCCACCGCCGCCGCCAGTTTGGCGGCATTGGCCTTCGCTTCAGGGGTCTCCCCCGCCATCATCGCGGAGGCCAGGGTCAGCATCGGGCGGATGCGCTTGCCCCCTGACGCCACCAGATGCCCCGCCAGCTGCGGGATCAGGTCAATCTCGCTCTGCATGCGATCAACAATGATGCTGTTAACAGCGGTCATGCCATCGCGGGTTAGGGCGATGATAGGGTCTAGCGAAGCGGCCATGGGGGCTCTCGGCGTTAATTGCAGTATGGCTATGATCAATGGCCCCGCAACCGTCTTCTGTCAAGTGAAGAGATTGCGGCAAAACCGCACTTGTCGTGGTTATCAATCGTGGCGGT
>JAGWAQ010000027.1 GCA_021296375.1 Alphaproteobacteria bacterium | reverse complement strand
AACGGCTGTTCCTGTGGTCAGGGGCCGCCGGGGTGCGACTAGAGTTTCCTTGCGCAAGCGCGCGCGAAAAGGGATGACTGAACCCACCAACAGATTGGTATGATGATGCCCATGGCGACGACAATCGCAACGACACCCCCCCCGATTTTATCCAGCTTTCGCCTGGCTTTGCTGGCCTGCCTTGGTGTTGGTCTGGCGAGTGTTGCGCTGGCGTCAGCGGAACTTGGCCATCTCGCCTTGATCATGGCGCTGGTCTCAAGCCTTGCGCAAGCGGTGATGCCGCTGCTTCCTCTTGGTGGCGCCCGGCTTGAGCTGGCGCGACAGTTGCAATTGATGGTGTCGGCGCTGGTGCTGATGTCCTTTGCCGCGCTGGTCTATGGATTTGTGGTGTCGGATTTCTCTCTTGCGCTGGTCACCGCCCATTCCCATTCCCTGAAACCGATGATCTATAAAATTGCCGGCACATGGGGCAATCACGAAGGCTCCCTGTTGTTGTGGATTGTGATTCTGGTGGTGTTTGGCGGGATCTTTGCGGTCACCAGCCGCGTGGTGCCGCCGCGCTTTGCGCTCACCACCTTGTCGGTGCAGGCGACCATTACCCTGGCGTTTCTCGCCTTCAGCCTGTTCACCTCAAACCCGTTCGAGCGTCTTGATGAGCCGCCGCTTGATGGCCGGGGGCTGAACCCGATTTTGCAGGATATCGGCCTCGCCCTGCATCCGCCGATGCTTTATCTCGGTTATGTCGGGCTGTCGATGGCCTTTTCCCTCGCCGTCGCGGGGCTGATCACCGGGCGGATTGACCGCGATTGGGGCCGCTGGCTGCGCCCCTGGGTGCTGGCGGCGTGGTCGGCCCTGACGATTGGCATCGCGCTTGGCAGCTGGTGGGCGTATTACGAGCTGGGCTGGGGCGGCTGGTGGTTCTGGGACCCTGTTGAAAACGCCTCGCTCATGCCATGGCTGGCGGCCACTGCCCTGATCCATTCGGTGCTGGTGGTGGAAAAACGTGGCCAGCTCAAAAGCTGGACCGTGCTGTTGGCGATCCTGTCGTTTTCCTTATCCCTGGTGGGGACATTTATCGTGCGGTCAGGTTTGCTGACCTCGGTCCACAGTTTCGCGTCAGACCCGTCACGGGGGGTCTTCATTCTGGGGATTCTCGCGCTTGCTGTTGGCATCCCCCTGATGCTGTTTGCCTGGCGTGGCCCTTCGCTGAAAACCGCGGCGGACAGCAAGTTGATCAGCCGTGACACGGGGCTGGTGCTGAACAACATCATCCTGCTGGTGGCGACGATGGTGGTGATTATTGGCACTTTCTATCCTCTTGCGCTTGAGCTGATCACCGGCGCGCGCATCACCGTCGGCCCGCCTTATTTTGACGCCAGTTTCAACCCTGTCATGGCCCTGGCTCTGGTGGGGATGGCGATTGGCCCGGTGCTGTTGTGGCGATCGGGCGCCCTGCCCCATGCACGGGTGGTGCTGGCGATTGCCGCTGGCGGGGCGGTGGTGCTGGCGGCGGCGGGCGCCGTGATGATGACCTCTGTCTCCGCCGCTGGGCTGGCGGGGCTGGGGCTGTTGGGCTGGCTCGCGCTGGGGCTTGCCGCTGATTTGCAATCACGCCTGAAATTCCATCAGCTTGCCGCCCTCAAGGGCCGGCTGAACACCCTTGGTCTGGCGCCATGGGGGGTATGGCTTGGTCATCTCGGGATGGCGGTGTTTGTGCTGGGCGCCATGGGGGACGGGCTGGGGCGCGAAGAAGTCGTGATCCGCGCCAAGCCCGGGCAAGTGATCGAACTTCAGGATCGCAATTACCGCTTTGTTGCGATCGAAGAACGCAAGGGGCCGAACTACACGACCTTGACGGCAAAGCTCCAGCTTGAGGATAAATCCGGCCAGGTGCTGGCGGTGATGACGCCTGAAAAACGGTTTTACCCCGCCGAAAGCCAAACCACCACGGAAGCCGCGATCCGCACCCGCCCGGGCGGCGATGATTACGCCGTGCTGGGGGATGGCGACCCCGACTGGGGCTACAGTTTCCGCCTTTACCACAAGCCGCTGATCAGCTGGATCTGGGGCGGGGCGGGGTTGATGGCTATCGGCGGGATGATGGCGTTTGCCGCCCGCCGCAAGCTCAACCTGCCTGAACCCGGCGGGGACGCGTCATGACTCGCCAGCGCTTGATGTTCTTTATTCCCGCCGCGGTTTTCCTTGCGTTTCTTGTGATGGCTTCCGTCGCGCTTTACGGCACGATTACGGGCAGCCGGTCCCCGGACCAGGTGCCGCAATCAGTATTGATCGGTCGCCCGGCCCCTGATCTTCCGGAACACGCCCTGTCTGATGAACTGGCAAAAACCCTGGCGCAATTCAGGGGGCAACCTGTGCTGGTGAATTTCATGGCCAGCTGGTGCATCCCCTGCCGGGCGGAAATTCCCGCCCTTGATGTGCTGGCCGAAGATGTTGTTGTTATCGGCGTTGCTTATAAAGACAAAGCGGCCGATACCCGCGCCTTCCTTGCTGATTACGGCAATCCCTATCAGGCGGTATGGATGGATGATGATGGCCGCGCGGGAATCCGCTGGGGGATTTACGGCGTGCCGGAAAGCTTCCTGATCGACAAACACGGCCGGATTGTTCTCCGCCATGCCGGGCCTGTGTTCAAATCCGTGATCACGGATGTCATCACCCCGGCGCTGGATCAACTCAAATGAAGGCGCTCCTGACACTGGCGATGCTGGCGGTGGGGATGGGGTTGAGCGCCCCGGCCATGGCGATCTCGCCTGAAGAGGTGATGGCCGACCCAAGGCTGGAGCAACGCGCCCGCGACATTTCCAAACAACTGCGCTGTCTTGTCTGCCAGAACCAGTCGATCGACGACAGCGACGCCCCCCTGGCGCAGGACTTGCGCCGTGAAGTGCGGCTGCAATTGCGGTACGGCATGAGTGATGAGGCGATCTTTGATCATCTGCGGGCAAAATTCGGGGATTATGTGCTGCTCAAGCCACCGGTGACGCCAGCGACCTATGCGCTCTGGGGCCTGCCGGTTGCGCTGGTGCTGATCGGGGGGCTGGCCTTTGTGATGACCCGCCGCAACACTGCCCCGCCAACAACTTCTACGCCAACAACTGCCCCGCCAACAACTTCTTCGCCGATAGCTGACATGCCCCCGCAAGATGCGCTTAAAGATGACATGGGCGGGGCACCCCCACCGGCGGTGATCTGGGGCAGCATGGCGATTGTGCTGGCGGTTAGCCTCGGGCTTTATGCCCTGTTGGGTCGCCCTGAGCTGACGGCACAGCCGCTCGCCGAACGGCAAGACCAGATCCTCGCCGCCAAGCAACAGCAGGCCAAAGACAACGCCAAAAACACCGAACGCCTGAATTCCGCGCGGGCGGCGGCTGACGCCAACCCGTCTTCGGTTGAGGCGCAACTGACCTATGCCATGGTGGCGGCGCAGGCGGGGGCTTATGGTGATGAACGTCAGGGCATTGCCCGCGCCCTTGAGCTGACCGATCGTGACCCCAGCATTGTGGCGCTCATGGCGGAAGCCATCAGCCGCGATTCCGGCGGCATGGTGACGCTTCCTGCCCGCAAGCTGGTGGCGGAAACCCTGGCCAAAAAGCCGGCGGAACCGCGGGCGCTTTATCTCAGTGGTCTTGCCGCCTATCAGGATGAAGATTTCCCCAAGGCCATCACCATCTGGCAAGGATTGCTCGCGGCACTGGCGGAAGATGACCCGCTGTCGCCGGTGCTTGCCCGCAACATCCGTTCAGCGGCGGAATCCGGCGGCTTGCCGCTTTCCGATGAGCTGGAGCGGGTGCTGATGGCGGCGGAAACCACCCCTGATGAACAGGCGGCGATGATCACCGCCATGGTCGAAGGGCTGGAAGAACGCCTTGCCAACACCCCCGATGACCCTGAAGGCTGGAGCCGGTTGATCCAGTCCCGCCAGGTGCTGAATGATGAAGACGGGTTGATGCGCGCCGCCTTTGGCGCGGCGGCGGCATTGCGTGAGGACGCCTCGGCGCAAGTGCGGGCCTTGACCATCACGCTGGAGCGCAACACAGGCCGCCAATACCTGGCGGAAGCGGCGGATGTGCTGGCGCGATTGCGGATGATCAACCCGGACAGCCTTGAGCTGTTGTTTTTCGACGGGCATTTCGCCGTCCTTCAGGGGCAGAACGATCGCGCCATTGACCAATGGTCAAGGTTTCTTGACGCCTTGCCCGAAGACGCGCCAATCCGCGACGATATGATCGCCCAGATCAACGCCCTCAAACAGCAGGATTAAACCGGTGCGTTAAGGGATTACGACTTGTCGGCAGATTTCAACGCCCGTGCCTTGATGCGGGAAAACCGCAGGATAGATACCGGAACGAGGGCGACGTAAATCACCCCGATCGCGATCATCATATCCCATGGCCGCGCCACCATGCCAGCGAAGATCAGGGCGAACACCCCAAGGGCGGGCAAGGCCATTGCCCGCGGGATTTTCACCCCTTTGCCCGCAAAGGTCGGGATGGTGGAAATGGCCGCTCCCCCGACAATCACCATCCATGTCCCCAGCACCGGAATGCTGGCCCATGCGGAAATGTCATAACGGAAGCTGGCGATGATCGGCAAAAGCACCAGAAAGGCCGCCGCCGGGGACGGCACGCCGGTGAAATAATTTGCCGCCCAGGTGGGGGTGTCGTGCAGCTCGGAATTAAACCGCGCCAGGCGCAAGGCACAGCAGGTGGTGTAAAAAAGACACGCGCCCCAGGCAATGCGGCCGCCGTCTTCAAGCGCGAAGAGATACATCAGCATCGCGGGCACCACCCCGAACACCACCATATCCGACAGGCTGTCGAGCTGGGCGCCGAAATTGGATGAGGATTTGAGCAGCCTTGCCATGCGGCCATCAAGGGCATCAAACACCCCCGCCAGGGCGACCAGCAGCACCGCCGCTTCAAAGCGATCAACAAGGGCATAACGCACAGCGGTCATGCCGCAAACCAGCGCCGCGATGGTCAGGAGATTAGGCAGAAGCCAGGCAAAATTAACGCTGGACACAATACGGCGACGTTGATTTTCCCCTGACTGAACCATTATCGCGCGACGCTTTCTTCAACGGATTTTGCGCCTTTGGCGAAGTCAGCGATCATGGTTTCGCCGGCGATGGTTGTCTGCCCGGGGCAAGCCAGCACTTTTACCGGTTTCGGCAACCAGACATCCACCCGACTGCCGAAGCGGATGATGCCGTAATGTTCACCGACGGTCAGGTGGGCGCCTTCATTGGCGTCACAGAGAATCCGCCGCGCCACCAGCCCGGCGATCTGGATAAAGCCAATGGTGGGGCCATGGTCGGTTTTCATCACCAGCCCAAGGCGTTCGTTTTGTTCCGACGCTTTATCAAGGTCAGCGTTAAAGAACGCGCCGGGGAAATAAAACTTGTCGGTGATTTTGCCAGCCATCGGGGCGCGATTGACATGAACATCAAAGACATTCATGAAAATGGCGATGCGGGTGTATTTGCCGTCAGGCAGATCAAGCTCCGCCGGTGGCGGCAGGTCTTCCACCGACAGCACCCGCCCGTCAGCGGGCGAGATCACCAGCCCGTCACGGAAAGGCGTTGTCCGCACAGGGTTGCGAAAGAAATACACACACCACAAGGTCAGGATCAGCCCCGGGAAGAACAGATGCTCCCAGATGACCGTCAGGATCATCCCCGCGACGGCAAAGATCGCGATAAATGGCCACCCCGCGGGATGGACAGGAACCAGAACATTCTCACGAATGGCCTTGAATATATGCATAGGTTTGATCCTCTAAACAGAGCGCAAGTAACTTAAGATTGTGCGGATAATGCCGCCGCACGGATCGCCGCAATATTTTCGGCGTAATGGTCGGGGTTGCGATCACCGAATACAGCTGACCCCGCCACCAACACATTGGCACCAGCGGCAACAACTTTCGGGGCGGTTTCAACGGTGATGCCGCCATCGACCTCAATATCAATATCGCGGTCGCCGACCATGGCTTTCACCACGGCGATTTTGGGCACCACCGCGTCGATAAACTTCTGGCCACCAAAGCCGGGGTTAACCGTCATCAGCAGAATCAAATCAAGGCGGTCCAGCACATGGGCAATACCATCGACCGGCGTATGAGGGTTGAGCGCAACCCCGGCCTTGACCCCGGCATCACGAATAGCCGCCAGCGAGCGGTCCAGATGCTTGGTGACTTCGGCGTGAACGGTGATGATCTCAGCCCCGGCGGATTTGAAATCATTGATGTAGGGATCAGGGGTGCTGATCATCAAATGAGCATCAAAGCATTTTGAGCTGCGCGACCGCAAATCACGGATCACCGGCGGGCCAAAGGTGATGTTGGGAACGAAATCCCCATCCATCACATCAAGATGCACCCAGTCCGCACCCGCCGCGTCAATTGCCGCAACCTCATCACCAAGGCGAGAGAAATCAGCAGAAAGAATAGACGGCGCGATGCGGAGTGGACGTGTGGTCATCGGTTTTCCCTAGAGCAGTTTGCCCATGGCAACAGCCGTGTCAGCCATGCGGTTGGAGAAACCCCATTCGTTGTCATACCAGGTCATGATGCGGCACAGGCCGCCTTCCATCACCTTGGTCTGGTCCATGTGGAAAATGGACGAACGCGGATCGTGGTTAAAGTCCGAAGACACCAGCGGCTCGTCGGTATAGCCCAGAACGCCGTTCATCGGGCCATCCGCCGCTTCACGGATCAGGCTGTTGATTTCCTCAACGCTGGTGGCGCGGCTGGTGGTGAACTTGAGGTCAACCACAGAAACATTCGGGGTCGGAACACGCATCGCGACACCGTCGAGCTTGCCGTTCAGGTCAGGCAGAACAAGACCCACGGCACGCGCCGCGCCGGTGGTGGTGGGGATCATGCTGGAGGCCGCCGCACGCGCACGATAAAGGTCCTTGTGCATGGTATCCAGCACCGGCTGATCACCGGTATAGGAATGAATGGTGGTCATGAAACCTTGTTCAATCCCGATCGCCTTGTGCAGAACCGCCGCCACCGGGGACAGGCAGTTGGTGGTGCAGGAGGCGTTGGAAACAACGGTATGATCAGCCGTCAGTTCATCATGGTTAACGCCATAAACAACGGTCAGATCAGCGCCCGATGCCGGTGCCGAAACAAGCACCCGCTTTGAGCCGTTTTCAAGATGCGCCGCCGCCTTGTCGCGATCGGTGAAAATACCGGTGCATTCCATGGCGATATCAACCCCCATCTCACCCCAGGGCAGGTCCTTCGGGTCACGAATAGCGGTCACCTTGATGGGGCCACGGCCAACATCAATCGTGTCGCCGTCAACCGTTACATTGGCGGGAAACTTGCCATGGACACTGTCGTAACGCAGCAGGTGGGCGTTGGTTTCAACAGGGCCGAGGTCATTGATGGCAACAACCTCGATATCAGTGCGGCCGGATTCAATGATGCCGCGAAGAATGTTGCGCCCGATGCGCCCGAACCCGTTAATGGCTACTTTAATGGTCACTTGATGTCCCCTTTTCGTCGTTAGGATTGAATAAGATTGACCGCTTTGGCGGTGATCGCCTCAGCGGTGATGTTAAAATGCTCATAAAGCGCTGGCGCAGGTGCGGATTCGCCAAAACTGTCCATGCCGATAAAGCCGCCGTTCTCGCCAAGATAGCGTTCCCAGCCAAAGCCGCTGGCGGCTTCCACGGCAAGGCGCGGCGCATCCCCGAGAACAGACGCTTTATAGGCCGCGTCCTGCTGCTCAAACAGCTCCCAGCATGGCAGGGAAACCACCGCCGCATGAAGCGCGTATTTCTCCTTCAGCTCATCTGCCGCCGCCACCGCAAGCGCAAGCTCCGTGCCGGTCGCCATGATGGTCACGTCACGGGGGCCAGCCGCTTCACGCAGGACATAACCGCCCTTGACCGTCAGGTTGTCGTTGGATTTTTCCGCCCGCAAGGTGGGGGTGCCCTGGCGGGACAAGGCCAGCACCGATGGCGCGTCCTTGATCATCAGCGCCGCTTCCCAGGCTTCCGCCACTTCAACAGCATCACCCGGGCGGAACACAAAGGTGTTCGGGGTGGCGCGCAGCATCGCCAGATGTTCGACAGGCTGGTGGGTCGGGCCGTCTTCGCCAAGGCCGATGGAATCATGGGTCATGACATAGATCACCCGCTGTTTCATCAGCGCCGACAGGCGCATGGCCCCGCGGGCGTAATCGGTGAACACCATAAACGTGCCGCCATAAGGCACCAGCCCGCCGTGCAGGGCCATGCCGTTCATCGCCGCCGACATGCCATGCTCGCGGATGCCGTAATGGACATAGCGGCCCTTGAACTTGCCCGGGGTGACGGGGATGGTGGCGTCGGTCTTGGTCAGGTTGGAGCCGGTCAGATCCGCCGAACCGCCCACCGTCAGGTCAGTGGCGGCGTTGATCACCTCAAGGGCTTTCTGGCTGGATTGACGTGTCGCCAGTTTCGGGGCATCGGCCTTCAACTGCTGGCGATAGGCTTTCATCGCCTTGGCCAGTTTCGGGGGCATATCGCCGGTCATGGCGGCGTCAAACCGCTTTTTCTTCGGCGAGGCGTCATGACGGGATGCCCAGTCTTCATAAGCTGGCAGGGACCGCTTGGCGGCCATTGACCAGGCCTCAGCAACATCAGCGGGGATGGTGAACGGCTCAGCGTTCCAGCCGAGGGCGTTGCGGGCGCCAGCAATTTCATCATCACCAAGCGGCGCGCCGTGGGTTTTGGCGGTGCCCGCCAGGGTCGGTGCGCCAAAGCCAATGGTCGTCTTGCAGGCGATCAGGGATGGTTTGCGGCTGTCCATGGCGGCGGCGATAGCCGCGCGAATGGCGTCATGGTCATGGCCATCGACCGATTGCACATGCCAGCCCGCGGCGCGGAAACGCTGGATCTGGTTCATTGAGGTGGAGAGTTCCGTCCCGCCATCAATGGAAATGGAGTTGTCGTCCCACAGCACCGTCAACCGCCCGAGCTTGAGATGCCCCGCAAGGTCAATCGCCTCGTGGCTGATGCCTTCCTGAAGACAGCCATCACCGGCGATCACCCAGGTGCGGTGATCAACAAGATTGGCGCCAAAACGCGCCGCCATGATGCGTTCAGCCAAGGCCATGCCAACAGAGGTCGCCAGCCCTTGCCCCAAAGGACCGGTGGTGGTTTCGATTCCCGTCGCCATGCCGTATTCAGGGTGGCCAGCGGTGATCGCCCCCATCTGGCGGAAATTGCGAATCTGATCCATCGTCATGTCGGCATAGCCGAGCAGGTGATTGAGCGCGTAATGCAGCATCGAGCCATGACCCGCGGAAAGAACAAAGCGGTCCCGGTCAGGCCAGTTCGGGTCCCGGGGGTTCAGCTTGATGAAATCCGAGAACAGCACCGTCGCCACATCAGCCATGCCCATCGGCATGCCAGGGTGGCCAGAATTCGCCGCCTGAACAGCATCCATGGATAGAAAGCGAATGGCATTGGCCATCTGGGTTTGCATCTGTGGTGAAGCCGGGTTGCTCATCTGGAGCCTGCCTTTCAACATTAATTTCGATATTAAAACGTGTCGTCGTTTATATCACGTCGGCTTAAGAGTGCTCGATGAGGGTTCACGACCCCACCCGATGCCCCATTGCGTGACGAGGTGAATGTTGTTTCTTTTACCAAGTGTTGACGCAAGCTTCAACCAATGATCCGCCTCAATAATCGGATAACATCAGCCGATGCTTCAATCCGCGGATGAATGGTGGTGCTGGAGCCGTTTGACCTCGCTTGTCGCGCCAAAGAACAGCGGCACCCGCTGATGGAGATTTTCAGGCACAAGATCAAGGATCGGATTAACCCCGTCAATCGCCATGCCGCCAGCCCTTTCCATCAGCAAGCCGATGGGGTTGGCTTCATAAACCAGACGCAACCGGCCGGTTTCATTGCCGGGGCGTTGATCCGCGGGATAAAGGAAAATGCCGCCACGCTGGAGAATGCGCCACCCGTCCGCCACCAGTGAGGCGATCCAGCGCATGCGGTAATCTTTTTCGCATGGCCCCGACTTGCCCATCAGCGTGTCATCCATCCATTGCTTCATCGGCGGGAACCAGTAATTGGTGTAGGCGGAATTGACGGCAAATTCTTTCGTGTCCGCAGGCACGGAAAGCGCCCCGCCACTGCGGATAAACTCACCACTGTCTGGACAGAGAATGAACCCCGCCACATCACCCCCGCCCGCAAAGGTCAAGACAAGGGTCGTCTGGGGACCATAGGTGAAGAACCCCGCCGCCAGCTGATGACGCCCGGCCTGCAACGTGTTGGCAGCGGCATCACCATGTGAGGGCAGAAGCGAGAAAATCGTCCCGATCGTGACATTGACGCTGATGTTGGATGACCCGTCGAGCGGATCAACAGCGACGATCACACTGCCGTCAGGATCAAGCAGAACGGCGTCATCCTGCTCTTCGGACAACAGCGCCGCGGCATTGGTGGCGGAGAGATGCTCGAGAATCAACCCTTCGGCTTTAACATCAAGAGCTTTTTGATGGTCCCCATCGGCATTGGCGCCACCTGTCTCTGTCCCCAGGTCGGCAACAATGCTGTTGCGGCGCACCAGGTGGTCAATAGATTTTGCCGCTTCGGCGAGCGACGCAATAATGCTCACCTGATCATCATCAGCATGCCCAGCGGCAGCAGAGGCCGAGAGAAACCCTTGTAAACTCATTTATTTAAAACTCACTAATTGTTGATATGGCTTGCATCATGCAGGCCATTAAGCGGCGGGAATGCCTTTGACCACACCTGGCATCATGTGGCTTTCGTCCCAGGCTTTGCGGCCAAACACCTCCCGCACGAGGGGGGCGAAATGGTCAAGGTCCGGGGTGGGGTAATCAGGGTCAAAGGACCGCATGTCCCAGCGTTCGCAGAAATCAACGCAACTCTGCCAATAGGGGTTGTCCTTGAATTCATCACGCTTGTTCTGTTCCCAGCCGTAATGTTGGGCGTAATAGACCATCTGGAAAATACCGTGTTTTTCAACAACCCAGGACACTTCTTCGCGAACAAAGGGGCGGATGATCTCCGCCGCCATCCGGTCGTGATTCTGTGGCGACAGGCCATCCCCGATATCGTGGATCAACGCCGCCACCACCCAATCGATATCAGCGCCTTCGTTTTCGGCACGGGCGGCGGATTGCAACCCATGCTCAAGACGGGTGATTTTATAGCCGCTCAAGGTATCGTCGGCCTGGGAGGCCATCTGGGTGAGGATACGGTCGGCGGTCATGGCGTGGTAACTGTGCTCAAGCTCCGCCAGGATTTGGTAATCTTCGTAGGTGCCTTCATCCATTCGCGTGAACGAAACTGTTTTATCGACCATTATTTTCCCCGTATTGGCGGCAAGAATCTTGTGTTGATTCAGTGATACTATAAAGTCGCATTCTGATAAATTACTATTCAACCGTGATTGCAATTAATATCCTGCGCTAAAACCGCCGCTTGATGACGGAATTACTCCAATTTGCCTTCAACCGCCTAATAAAATCTTTACAGAAACTGATACCCTTCTTATGGTGCCCTGTATTTTTATTTGAACGCTTGGACCTGCAAATGGATCTTCACAAATACTTATCCTCTATCGGTATTTCAGATGTTGAACGGATTTATCACAATCCCGATTACGACACGCTCTACGCCCATGAAACCGCCCCTGAACTGCAAGGCAACGAACGCGGGATCGTGACGGAAATGGGCGCCATCAACGTCTTGACCGGCGAATACACCGGACGCTCGCCGAAAGACAAGTTCATCACCATGGATGACACCACCCGCGACAGCATGTGGTGGACCGGTGATGTCAAGAATGACAACAAGCCGATCACGCCTGAAGTCTGGTCAGAGCTGAAAACCATCACCATGGATCAGTTGACCGGCAAGACACTCTATGTCGTCGACGGGTTCTGCGGCGCCAGTGCCGACAACCGCCTGGCTGTGCGTTTTGTCATGGAAGTGGCGTGGCAGGCGCATTTTGTCACCAATATGTTTATTCGCCCGACGGCAGAAGAAATGGAAAACTTCACGCCTGATTTCACCGTCGTCAACGCGTCGAAAACCAGCAACCCGAATTTCGCCAAACACGGGCTGAATTCGGAAACCTTCATCGCCTTTAACATGACCGAAAAAATGCAGCTGATCGCGGGCACCTGGTATGGCGGCGAAATGAAGAAGGGCCTGTTCGCGGTGATGAACTACCTGCTTCCGCAAAAGGGCATTGCCTCCATGCATTGTTCCGCCAACATGGGGGATGACGGTGATGTCGCGCTGTTCTTCGGGCTTTCCGGCACCGGCAAGACCACCCTTTCCGCTGATCCGGCGCGTCGCCTGATCGGGGATGATGAACACGGCTGGGATGATGATGGCGTCTTTAACTATGAAGGCGGCTGTTACGCCAAGACCATCGATCTGGACCCCGCCAAGGAGCCGGATATCTTCGGCGCCATTCGCCGTGATGCCTTGCTTGAAAACGTCGTGGTGGATGCCGACGGCAAGATCGATTTTGCTGATGTTTCCTTAACGGAAAACACCCGGGTGTCTTACCCCATCCAGCATATCGACAATATTGTCGAGCCGATTTCACGCGGTGGCCATGCCAGCAAGGTGATCTTCCTGACGGCGGACGCTTTCGGTGTCCTGCCGCCGGTCTCCGTGCTGACGGATGAGCAGGCGCAATATCATTTCCTGTCGGGTTTTACCGCCAAGGTAGCTGGCACTGAACGCGGCATCACGGAACCGACGCCGACGTTTTCCGCCTGTTTCGGGGCGGCGTTCCTGACCCTCCACCCGACGCAATATGCCGAAGTGCTGAAAACCCGCATGCAGGCGGCGGGCGCAAAAGCCTATCTCGTCAACACCGGCTGGAACGGCAAGGGGGAGCGGATTTCCCTCGCCAATACCCGCGCCATCATCAACGCTATCCTC
>JAGWAQ010000198.1 GCA_021296375.1 Alphaproteobacteria bacterium | reverse complement strand
TCACGGGCGGCGGCGATCTTGATCAATTGCTCGGCGATATCCTTGACCCGGCCCTTGATGCGCGCCTTGCGGGCTTGCCAGGCGGCGCCGCCAAGCTTGTCGAGCTGGGCGTCCCCCCCTTCCTTGCCGTAACGCGTCAAGAGGTCAATATTTTCCACCGGCAGGAAGAGCTTGTCGCCGCCGGAATACACCAGGAGCAGGCAATCATGATCAACCCCGCCGGTGCTGATCTTCTCCAGCCCTTCGTATCGGCCAATGCCGTGATCAACATGGACAACCAGATCACCGGTGCTGAGGCTCGACACTTCCCGCAGGAAGTTTTCCCCCTTGCGGCGTTTGCCCTGGGGGCGGGAAATCCGGTTGCCGTAAACATCCTTTTCGGTGATGACCGTCAGCCCCGCTACGCTGAACCCGTCTTCGATAGGCCAGATCGTCGACACCACCTGCCCGGGCTTCAGATCGGTGATGCCCTGAACCGGCGTAATGCCGAAACGCGCGGGCAAATGTTCCGCAATCAGCTCATCCATGCGGGTGCGGGCGCCTTCGGTTGTGGCGGCCAGCACCACCGGGCCCGATTTAACGAGCGCGGGAATAGCTTCGGCGACGGCGACACTTGGCGATGCTGGCGTGTCTTCGCCGGTGATTTTGCTTTCGGTGGTGGCGGTATGGTAAATCGCCCCGCGTTTGCCGCCGGCGACGATGCCTTCTCCGCCCTCACCATCCTGGCGATGAAAACGGGCGATCTGGTGGCGCACAACACGTTCACCTTCGGCCTGCCAGTCGGCGTCATTCAAATACAGCGCGTTTGGGTCAAGCGGCCGCCAGATGCTGTCACTGCCCTCGTCATCCCCATGGTCACAGCGGGCGTCGTAAAAATCACGGATCTGTTCAAACCGCGCGGTCATGGCGGCGGGCACATCAGGGTCGATCATCACCGGCGCAGTGGCGACATAATGGCTGAGCGGCACCAGCCCGTCGTGAAAGAGCGGCAGCATATGCTCCATTCCCGGGTGGTGGCGGCCTTCTGAAATCGAGACATACAGCGGGTCTTTTGAAGCCGCCCCGCCAAACAGCTCAAGATATTTGCCGCGAAAGGCGGTGATCGTGTCGTCATTGAGCATCAATTCCGACACCGGATGCAGGCTCAGCCCATCAAGTTTTTCGCCACTGCGCTGGGTTTCAGCATCAAACCGCTTGATCGTCTCAATCTCGGTGTCAAAGAAATCAATCCGCACCGGGTCATGATGGCCGGGGGGGAAGACATCAACAATACCGCCACGAACAGCAAATTCACCCCCTACACGAACAGGATCGCAGCGGCGGTAGGCATTGGCGCTGGCAAAAGCGGCAAATTCCTTCTGGCTGAGCCGCCCCCCGACGGTGATATTGAGGCTGGCGCCCGCAAAATACGAGGGCGGCGGCACGCGCTGAAGCCAGGCGTTGATGGTGGTCAGAAGAACTCGAGGGGCGTCAGGTGTTGCCCGCATTTCCGCCAGCGCCTTGAGCCGTTGCCCCGTCAGCACCCCGTTCGGGGAGACGCGATCATAGGGCAGGCAATCCCAGGCGGGAAACGTCAGGATATGGTCATCCGCCACACCGGCAAGGGTAAGGGATGTTTTCATCCGCATCATGGCGGCATCATCCACCGCCACGAACACCGCCTGGCCGTCATGTTGCGCCGCAAGATGACTTAACGCAAAAGCGTCCAGCCCTTCAGGCAGGCCCCAAACCGTGCCCGGGGTGGTGGTGGTCCAGTTCTGGAAAATCGAATGCATAGCTTAAGATCGGTCCCGACACCAGGCCATCAGCCGGGTTAAGGCCGGGTTGTCGATATTGGCAGGCTCCGGCGATTGCAGGCTGATCCAGGACCAGATCACCGGATCACCGAAATCAAGCAGGTCTTCATAACAGGTCAGCTCGGCATCATCAAAACCAGCCAGCTGTTCGCGCGCGAATGCCCCGAGCAATTTGTCGGTTTCCTTGGTGCCGGTATAGGACGAGCGATAAATCAGGCGACGAATTCGGTTTTCGCGGCTTTCATCCTGTGGCGATAACGTCGGATCGGGCATAGCGGTTCACTTAAATAGGCGTGTCAACAGATGCGTTGAATGGCATAATGGTCTATCATGATTGATCTAACATGGCGGCGGCAAAATGCAAGCCATGACGAGGACATAACACCACAGTTTCTTGAGCATAACCAGAAGGCAAAAAGGCGGCGATCAGGTGACGGAACAAACCCGATACAAAAAATTTCAACGCCCCGAGGCGTTGTTCAGCCTGTTTGCCCCCCTGATCGCCCTGCCCGGGGTTGGCGATAAACTGGCGTCTGTCCTGAAAAAAAAGGTCGGGGATCATGTTGTTGATCTGCTTCGTCATCTGCCCGTGGGGGTGATTGCCCGCAGCAAGCGGGATCGAGAACGGCGCCGTGGTGACGGTCGATGTTGCCATCATCAAACACGACAAGCCGCCCCCCAACAGCCGCCGCCCCTGGCGGGTGTTCGCGGAAAACGACAGCGGATCCATTGAGCTGATCTATTTTCGCACGAAAGGCGACTAAGTCGAACGACTGATGCCTGTTGGCTCACGGCCGAATATTTCCGGCCGCGCCGAATGGTTCCAGCACCAAGTTCAGATCGGCCATCCCGACCATGTGGTCTACCCCGCGAAGGCGCAGGATCTGCCGATGCAGGAACCGGTCTACCCGTTAACCGCCGGATTGACCCCGAAAGTGCTGGCAAAAGCGCTGGTGGCGGCACTTGACCGCCTTCCTGACCTGCCGGAATGGATCCCCGCCAATGTCATGACGCGCTTCAACTGGCCGGACTGGAACACCGCCAGCCGGTCGGTTCATCACCCCGTCAAACCCCATGACCTGATGCCCGGCAGTCCTGATCGGGCGCGATTGGCTTATGATGAACTGCTTGCCAATCAACTGGCGCTGGCGCTGGTGCGGCAGCAATCCAGCCGTGATAAGGGGCGGGTTTTTGCGGGCGACGGCCATCTGCGCCAGCACTTGCGGGACAATCTGCCCTATACCCTGACAGGGGCGCAGGACCGGGTTATCCGCGAGATCCTGACCGATCAGCACGATAGCGATCGTATGCTGCGGCTTGTTCAGGGGGATGTTGGCGCTGGCAAACCCCTTGTCGCCCTTTTCGCGATGCTGAATGTCGTGGAAACCGGCGCGCAAACAGCCCTGCTTGCCCCAACGGAAATTCTCGCCCGCCAGCACCACGCCACCTTGACTGATCTGCTGGCGCCCCTTGGCATTACCCCCCGTCTGCTGCTGGGGAAAATGAAAACCGCTGAACGCCGCGAAGTGGGGGAAGGCCTCGCCGACGGGTCGATCTCAATTGTTGTTGGCACCCACGCGCTCTTGTCCGATAGC
The DNA here is from genome assembly GCA_021296375.1 of Alphaproteobacteria bacterium. Classification (GTDB taxonomy): domain Bacteria; phylum Pseudomonadota; class Alphaproteobacteria; order Puniceispirillales; family UBA1172; genus JAGWAQ01. Next base: position 139 of record JAGWAQ010000198.1, on the reverse strand, counting down.
GTCACGTTTCATGACCTCGGCATGGCGGTGGTGGATGAACAGCACCGCTTTTGTGTGCGGCAACGTCTGGTGTTGGGGCAAAAGGGTGATGGCGTCGATGTGCTGGTGATGACCGCAACCCCCATCCCCCGCACCCTGG
>JAGWAQ010000197.1 GCA_021296375.1 Alphaproteobacteria bacterium | reverse complement strand
AAGGGCAGTTTTAATCCGTCTGAGGAAAACTGGCGAGAGTGGATTAAAGAAATTGCTAAACAAGAAGATGAAAAACGCGAGTTGATCGAGACATTTTTTATCGAGTTTTATAAACATTCATCAACCGATGATTTCATCTTTAACGACGATGATTCATTGCCGTGTGACAATAAAGGTGAACGTGCCTCTCTCGTATTCAAGGATGCGAAAGACATTGTGTTCAATGACTACTTTATTGACCAAGGCCATGTTTGTGAGGTCATGAAACAGTCTTTTGAACCTATTGAGGGAAAGGGGATGTTTGTTGTGGGTGTTCACAATTTGATTGCCTGTGACAAATTGAAAAAAACAGGTTTGAACCCTTTAAGCGAAATTCTCGACATTCAAGTTCATCATGAAGAAGAAACTGTAAAAAAGACGCTGGATATGTTGGAGGCAAAATGGGACATGATCCGCGCCATCCTCAAGGAGGAAGGCATTGAGGACAAATCCTTCCAGGATTTCACCAATAGTTTCAATTATTGCCGGCAAATTACAATTGTAGTTGAGGGTAAACCTTTAACTAAGGTGAAAAAAATAAAACACAATGAGGAATGGTTTGTGACCGACGCTGGCCTATTGCAATATTTGGTCCATAATTTTTTCTCAAAGAAAATCGGTTTTACATTTTTGAAAAACCTTCTGGAACTTGAAGGCGATGACCTGAAAGAATTGTTGACGGATGAAGGATATGATTCCTCATTGATAGACCGTTTTTCCATCGTCTCGGAGGAGGAAAAGAAGGCGTCGGAAAATGAAATTCAGCACGTTCAATCCCCCCGCAAGCAGCATCTCGACACGTCAAGTGCAGAAGATGACAGGAATGATAAAGAGCAAACAGAGCAAACAGAGCAAACCACCCACCAGCGGGGTGATGTGTCGTCTGGTGTTTCCCGCTCAAAACAGTCACGCCGAAAAAAAATTCAACATTCAACTCAGCGCTCCAGAGACCCCCAAGATGGTGCCGGTGATGAGGCCCCGGATTACAAAAATTTTTATGAAACCTTAACAGACCATCAAAAAACCATCACAGAAAACCCACTTAAAGCATCATCGCAACACACAAAAATCAGACCATCTCAAACGGCCGCTCGGGTCAAAAAGAGTGATGAGGAAGACACTTCAACCACCACATCTCAAAACGATGATAAAAACAACAACGCCAGGCAGGTTACAGGTGCTTATGGTGAAGCCGTCGCCTACCGTGAACTTGTTGCCCTATATGGCGAGGAAGCGGTTGAATGGAAATCAAGCAACAAAACCAAATTTATTGATGACAATATTTATGACGACAGTTGCGGGTATGACATGAGTGTTAAGTTGAAAAGCGGCACACGCTACTTCGAGGTTAAATCTTCACGTCAAGATGACCAGTCATTCAGCATGACGCGAAATGAAATGGAAAGCGCAAAAGATGTTGCGGTAAGTGATGCCGACAGTTATTCCATCCTCTATGTGAATTTTGCCAGGGATCCGGAAAAATCCCGTGTTTTTGATTTGGGAAATCCGATGAAAGAGGGGGGTGAAAAGATGTTTCAAAAGGAAACCATCCAGTTCTCATTCAATTTATAAAACACCCCGTCCCCTTAATCGCTTTTGCCGCCGCCTGGAACGGCAGGCGGACGCAGCCATGGCGGGTGGTGAAATCGCGCACGGGGGTGAAGGCCTCTTGCCCGTCAAGGCAGAGCGCGTCGCTTTCCCCCTGCAGCCATCGGGTGAGGTGTGTGTCCATGGTCATGACGTCATCGCGGTGAACACCAACAAGGGTTTCCGTCAACAGTCCCGTGGCGGCTTCGCACAAGGCGCAGCCCGTCGCGACGGCCCCGATGCGGGTGATGCGCCCGGCCGCATCAAGCTCAAGGTCAAGCTGCACCTGATCACCGCAAGACGGGTTGGTGACGCTGGCGCTATAGCCCGGGTCAACAAGACGGGTCTGCTGCCGTGCCGCGCGGGCAAACGCCAGAATGCGGTCCTGATAAAGCTGTTCGGTGTCCATATCTGGTCCTGTGATGGCATCTGGTCCGGTGATGATGGGGTGCAGTGTAGATCGCCGGGCATGGAGGCGTCAATCCGATGCCCTGACCTGAGCGCATGATATGCGTAAAATATCATCCTTCAGGGTCGCGTCGCCATGAAAACCATTTCTTCACATCCCGGCTTAAAGGGGAAATGTCGGATTTTGGCGTATAACCGGCTGAATATGTCCTGAAGTGATAGGGCGTTGCTTCCAAAGTAGATGAGAAGGAGTTGGGTTTATGCGCTTTTCAGGCTTTAAGATTGTTAAAGAAGCCCTCACTGGACATAAAGGCTGGCAAGCCACCTGGCGTGACGCGACCCCAAAGTCGCATTACGACATTGTCATTATCGGCGGCGGCGGCCATGGGTTGGCGACGGCCTATTACCTAGCCCGGAATTTTGGCCTGCCCAATATCGAGGATCTGGATAAAGGCTGGATCGGCGGTGGCAAT
>JAGWAQ010000196.1 GCA_021296375.1 Alphaproteobacteria bacterium | reverse complement strand
CGGCGTATCCCAGAACGCGTTTGGCAAGGCCGATGGTGATGATATTCTGCTGCTCAACCTGCCAGTCACCAACACCACCAAAAAAGAAGACGACAATTTCATGGGGTATTTTCTGTACCTGAGTTCAACCCGTGAGCTGGATTTCCAGACCCCCACCACGTTTGAACTTGGCACCAGCCTGACGGGACGGGACACCGAACACCCTGATCTGTCGGACACCACGACCCTGTCGTTTAACGCGTCGTTAAAGCGCGCCGGCCACATGACCTTGTCCGGTGGCGGGGTGGCGAGTTATTCGGAAGTCGATAAGCAGGATTTCAGCCGTAACCTCGGGATGTTTGGGAAGTTCACTTTTCCGTTGATGAATTTCCTCAATGTCGAGCAAAGCGTTTCCTTCAATCGCACGATCTATTCGCGCTTCCCCGGCATTGCCAATAACGACGGCAAATCCAACCGCAGCGTTGTGTCGAAAACCGAATTCATCCGCCCCACGGCCCTGGCGATGTTCAAGCTTGGCCTGTCGGCGGGCAAATCCAACGCCAAAATGGCGATTTATGATTTTGATTACGAGAAGGCGGAATTTAACGTCCTGTCTTTTTACAAAGGGGTCAGCATATCGGCGCTGGTGTCACGCCAGTGGACGCGGTATAAGACCCCCAATACATTTATCAGTTCAAAAGCGCAGAAAACCTCAACCAATGAGGCCAGTCTCAACCTGCGCTATGTCGATGGGATTGTCAGCGGGGGCGATGCCTATACCCCGTTTATGAAACTGTCGTTTTCCGACAGTTCATCCAATATTCCGAATTACCGGAAGAATGGGTCGGAAGTTTCCGTCGGGGTTGAAGGCAGTTTTTGATGCAGGGTGAGTTTGGCATGACGCGGAAGCATTTCGGAGAACAGGTGGTCGCGCGGCTGGCGTTTGCCGTTCTGGTGATGCTGATGTTTGGGCAGTCGGCAAGCGCTGATCTGCGCCAGCAGGTGGGGGTGCTTGCGGCTTCTGTCGGGCAAGTGCAATTGCGCGACAGCACAACAGGTGATGCTCCCGTCCGTACCATTGCCCCTGGCGCACCGGTGCATCTGTATGACGAGATCATCACCGGCGCCAACACCAAAGCGCAGATTTTGATGATGGATGAAACGACGTTTTCCGTCGGCGCCAACACCGCGCTTGTTATCGACGAGTTCATTTTCAACCCGGCGGATCATGGCGACGGTCAGATCACCGCCAATATCACCAAAGGGGTGTTCCGTTTTATTTCCGGCCGCATCGCCAAGGCCAATTCGGCCAACATGAAGGTCAAGGCAGGGAACGCCGTGATTTCGGTGCGGGGGACGGAAGTGATCGGCACGATTGCGCCTGATGCCAGCACGATTGTGCTGTTGTCTGGCCAGATTGACATGACCTCCACCTCAGCGGTGTGTCAGGCTGGTGGCACGGGGTGTGACCAGCAATTGACGCGCCCCGGCTTTGGGGTTGAAGTCACGGCGACAGGCCAATTCACCTCGCCGACGCGATTTGCCGCTGATGACATTAACGCCGTGATCAGCTCGCTTGACCTTCGCTCGACAGGTGAAGACGAGGCCGGGGAAGATGGCTCCGAAGAAGACGGCTCCGAAGAAGACAGCTCCGAAGAAGATGGTTCCGAAGAAGGCGGCTCTGACGACGATGAAGCGGAAGCTGCCCCCGAAGAAGAGGCGGACGAACCCGCTGAAGAAGAGGCCGACGCCAAGCCTGAAGACCAGCAATCGGCTGACCAGCAAGCTGAAGCGGCGGAAGGGGATGACCGCGCCAGTGATGAACGCGCCGGTGATGATGACCCCGCGGGTGGTGACCCTGTTGAAGCTGAAATTATTGTCAGTGAAGACGGCAAGGATGAAAATGGCAACACCGTCATCGCGCTCCTTCCGCCATCTCGTGACGATGAGGGCCGTGATGATGACGCCCGAAATAACGACGCCCGAAATAACGACAATGACAAAGACCTGGGAACGGCGATACCCGCCACCACCTTACGGGTGACAAGCGCAGGGGATGACGAGGACAAGGTTGAGTTTGTCTTTGATTCATCAAATGACGCGCTTTCTCTTGGTGATGAAACTTCAGCTGAAGAAAGCGGCGGGGCCAGCACTTCGGGCGCCACGCCTGTTGCCAATGTCACGACTTCGCCGGCCACCACCATCAGCTTCGGGCAAGATGGCCAGATCCTTGAAAACGGGTCCCTCGATAATAAACCTCTTGATAATAAACCGGAACTAACCCGCGGCGGGACCGACCGGAAGGTGATGTCGGATTTTGATCTCATTGTCATGCGCGCCCTGGGGATTCCCCTTGAGGACCCCGACAAGGTGACGGCAACCCCTGATCAGTCCATGTCCTTGCCGCAACAAATCGAAACGACATCAGGGGATGAAGAAAAAACCATTGCCGACGCGAAGGAAGATCAAAAAGAACTGGCGGAAGAGACCTATGAAGAAGAGGTCGAGGACGCCGTCGATAACCTGAACGATGATCAAGGCA
>JAGWAQ010000195.1 GCA_021296375.1 Alphaproteobacteria bacterium | reverse complement strand
CCCGGCGGTACTTGAGCTGACGCGGCGGGAATCCCGCCGGATCGACGTGATGGCCGGTGATCACCACACGATTGATCACCGGGCGATTGATCACCGGGCGATGATCGCTGACGTTGCCTGCCATCTGAAGGCCGGGCGCAAGCTTGTCTACCTGACGCCAACCCCTCAGCCAAAGCTTGATGACGCGCTGCTGGCGATGGCGGGGGTGGCGGTTGACGTCCTGCCTTATGTGGCCCCGCATGATGTGGCCCTGCCTTATGTGGCCCCGCATGATGTGGCCCCGCCTCATGAGGGCCCTTCCTATGGGGAAATGCCGTCACCGCCGCTTGACGGGGGCTTTGCGCTGTTGCCAGACCATGCGGCTACGTCACCCCGTTACATGTCACCCCGTGAATTGCTCCCCCATCAAAAGAGGATCATCTGATGCAGGTTGTCACCGCCAATGCGTTCAAAACAGGTGAGGTTGTTTATGCCGCGCCCAAGGGCTGGGTTGATGATCTTCAGCTGGCGCAAGTCTTCACCGATGAGGCCGCCGTCGCCACCGTCATCAACGCGGCACAACCGCATCAGGTGGTGGGGGCCTATGCCATTGAAGTTGAGGCGCAGGGGGGCCAGCTTGCCCCCCGCCAGTATCGTGAGGTGATCCGCGCCACCGGCCCCACCAATTACCGCCATGGCAAAGCCGAAGAAGGAGTGCGTGGCCATGTATCATTATAATGATTTTGACAAAAACTTCGTCCGCACAAGGGTTGAGGAGTTTCGCCAACAGGTGCAACGCCGCATCGACGGGGTGCTGACGGAAGATGAGTTCAAGCCGCTCAGGCTTCAGAACGGGCTGTATCTGCAGCTTCATGCCTATATGCTGCGGGTGGCGATCCCTTACGGCACGCTGAATTCCACGCAGATGCGCAAGCTTGCCCATATCGCCGAGGCTTATGACAAGGGCTATGGCCATTTCACCACCCGCCAGAATATCCAGTTCAACTGGATCAAGCTTGCGCAGGTGCCTGATGCCTTGTCGGAGCTTGCTGATGTGGAGATGCACGCCATCCAGACGTCGGGCAATTGCATCCGCAATGTCACCGCTGATCATTTTGCCGGAGCCGCGGAAGGTGAGCTGGAAGACCCTCGCATCACCGCTGAGCTGTTGCGCCAATGGTCAACCGGTCATCCCGAATACGCCTTCTTGCCACGCAAGTTCAAGATCGCCGTGACCGGTTGCGCCGATGATCTCGCGGTGGTCGCCTTTCATGACATCGGGCTGCAACTGGTGCGCAATGACGACGGCGAAACCGGCTATAAAATCTTTATCGGTGGCGGGCTGGGGCGCAGCCCTCGGGTTGGCCGGGTGCTGCGGGAATTTCTGCCGAAAGATGATCTCCTGCCTTATGTTGACCAGATTCTTCACGTCTATAATCGCTACGGCCGCCGCGACAATAAATACAAGGCGCGGATCAAAATCCTTGTTGATGAAATGGGCCTGCATATCCTGCGGCAACAGATTGACGCGCGGTTTGCGGAAATCCGCCATAAGGTGGCATTGCCGGCCTCAGCCGTGATCAGCGCCATTGAAGCAGGGTTTGCGCCGCCCGCTTTCACCCATGCTGACCCCAGAGACTGGCATCATGAACGGCGGTTGTCGCCATCCTTTGCGGCCTGGCTTGACACCAATACCCACCGCCATCGTGACGACCGCCATGTGATCGTTTCGATCTCGCTCAAGAAACATGGCGCCACCCCGGGGGACGCCTCGGCTGATCAAATGCGCGCCATGGCGGAAATCGCGGAAAAATTTGCCTATGATGAATTGCGGGTCAGCCATGAGCAGAACATCATCCTGCCGCATGTGCCGCGATCGGCGTTGCTGGATATCTACAAGGCGCTGGTCAAGGCGGATTTGGCGACGGCAAATATCGGGCTGATTTCCGACATTATCGCCTGCCCGGGGATGGATTACTGCGCCCTGGCAACGGCGCGGTCAATCCCCATCGCGCAAGACATAGCGGCGCGGTTTGATGCGCTCAAGATGGAGCAGGACATCGGCCCCCTGAAAATCAAGATCTCCGGTTGCATCAACGCTTGCGGGCATCACCATGTGGGGCATATCGGCATTTTGGGGCTTGATCGCGCGGGAGTGGAAAATTACCAGATCACCCTTGGGGGCGATGGGGCTGAGGGCGCCCGTATTGGAGATCGCACAGGCCCGGGCTTTCCCGCTGAACGGTTGATCCCGGCGGTGGAAACCATCATCGCCACCTACATGAAAGGCCGTCTGGACAGGGGGGAGGATTTCCTCAGCTTTTATCGCCGTGTCGGGATGTTGCCGTTCAAGGCGGCGCTTTACCCCCGCGAGGAGCCGGCATGACGAGGCCCGAAAGGACAGACCTGATCATCATTACCGATGCTGGTTTTGGGCCAGACCATTGGCACGGCCGCCGTTATGTCCCCCTTGCGGATTGGGGGGGAATTCCGGCGGATGTGCTGGCGCTTGCCGGTGATGATGATCCTGATGACGCGCGCTGGGT
>JAGWAQ010000194.1 GCA_021296375.1 Alphaproteobacteria bacterium | reverse complement strand
AGCAGGATGCCAACCCCTTCAAGCGCCGGCAGCGTCATCCCGAGGAAGGACATTTCCGCCCCCGCAAGGCCGGGCGCGGCGGCAAAGATTTCGTCCAGTTGAACCGACCCCGTCAGCGCAAACACCCCAAAGATACCCAGGGCAAAGCCAAAGTCACCAACACGGTTCACGACAAACGCTTTCATCGCCGCTTCATGGGCCGACGATTTATGATACCAGAAACCGATCAGAAGATAGGACGCGACCCCGACGCCTTCCCAACCAAAGAACATCTGGACAAGGTTATCGGCGGTCACCAGCATCAGCATGGCGAAGGTAAAGAGGCTCAAATAAGCCATAAAGCGCGGCTTGGCGTTATCATGCGACATGTAGCCGACGGAATAGATATGCACCATGGTGGAAACCGTGGTGACGACGATCACCATCACCGCCGTCAAGGCATCATACCGCAACGACCAGTCGACAACGAAATTGCCTGACGAAATCCATGTCGCCAGCGGCACGGTGACATCAGCCCCCGGCACGGCCATGGTCAGAAACGCCACCCAGCCCAGCACCATGGACAGCACCATGGATGAAATCGACACCACGAAACCGCCGGTGTCATTTTTCATCAGCGCGAAGATGCCCGCCCCGATGGCGCCCAGTAAAGGCAGAAACACAATAGCTGTAATCATGACGCGACTAGCCCTTCATCACGTTAATATCTTCAACCGCGATTGACCCGCGGTTACGGAAATAGACCACCAGAATAGCAAGCCCGATGGCCGCAACAGCGGCCGCCACCGTAAGGATAAACATGGCAAAGATCTGGCCCGACAAATCCCCCAGATGGGTTGAAAACGCCACCAGGTTGATATTGACCGCCAGCAGCATCAGCTCGATGCACATCAGAATGGTGATGACGTTCTTGCGGTTCAGGAAAATCCCCACCGCACCCAGCGTAAACAGGATGGCGGCCACCGTCAGGTAGTGGAACAAAGTGATGGTCAACATTAGCGCAGCACCTTTTGGTCTTTGTCGGCATCAGGCAGGATGGCCTGCGGCGCGACATGGCTTTCAACAGAAACAACCGCGACGCTGTCTTCACGGGTGCGGGCGTTCTGCATGGCAATGGACTGGCGCTTGACGCCTTCACGATGACGCATGGTCAGGGTAATCGCCCCGATCATCGCCACCAGCAGGATTAACCCCGCCAGCTGGAACAGATAGATATAATCGGTGTAAATCACGTCACCCAGCAATGCGGTGTTCGACCGGCTGGTGTCGACAGCGGCAACCTGAATGGTGGTTTCCGGACCGGAGAAGATCAACACCAGCTCGACCAGCAGTACAAGCCCCACGACCCCGCCAATCGGCAGGTGACGCTGGAAGCCCTCGCGCATATCAGCGTAATCGATATCCAGCATCATGACGACGAACAGGAACAGCACCGCCACCGCGCCGACATAAACAACGACCAGCAGCATGGCGAGGAATTCCGCCCCCATCAGGATGAACAGTCCCGACGCGTTAAAGAACGCCAGAATAAGGAACAGCACCGCATGAACAGGGTTGCGCGCGGTAATCACAGCAACGCCGGCGGCGACCGTCATAAAAGCAAAGAGGTAGAAAAACAGCGATGAAATCATGTCAGCCCCCTACCGGTACCGCGCATCTGCGGCAAGGTTACGGGCAATCTCGGTTTCCCAGCGATCGCCATTGGCCAGCAGTTTGTCTTTGTCGTAATAGAGTTCTTCACGGGTTTCGGTGGCGAATTCAAAATTCGGGCCTTCCACAATCGCGTCCACGGGGCAAGCTTCCTGGCAGAACCCGCAGTAAATGCATTTCGTCATGTCGATGTCATAACGGGTGGTGCGGCGGGAGCCATCTTCGCGCGGTTCCGCTTCAATGGTAATGGCTTGCGCCGGGCAGATCGCTTCACAGAGCTTGCAGGCGATGCAGCGTTCCTCACCATTGGGGTAACGGCGCAGGGCATGCTCACCACGGAAACGCGGGCTGAGGGTGCCTTTTTCATAAGGATAATTGATCGTCACCTTGGGCTTGAAGAAATATTTCAGCGTCAGCCCGAGGCCGCGGAAAATCTCCAGCAGCAAAAACGACTTGGCGGCGGTAAATACAGCGTTCATCTTAATCCCCTCAGGCGGCACCAGGCAGAAGCCCGAACGCCAGCATCACGCCGCCGCAAATGGCAACGAAAATCAATGTAAACGGCAGGAAGACTTTCCAGCCCAACCGCATCAGTTGGTCATAACGGTAACGCGGTGTTGTCGCCCGCACCCACAGGAAGACAAACAGCACCAGCGCGACTTTGATGGCAAACCAGATCGGCCCCGGAATCCAGTTCAGCGGAGCGATGTCAAACGGCGGCAACCAGCCCCCCAGGAACAAGGTCACGGTCATCCCTGACATCAAGATCATATTCGCGTATTCCCCAAGGAAGAACAGCGCAAAGGACATCGAGGAGTATTCCACAAAATACCCCGCCACCAGTTCCGATTCCCCTTCAGGCAAATCAAACGGCGCGCGGTTGGTTTCCGCCAGG
>JAGWAQ010000193.1 GCA_021296375.1 Alphaproteobacteria bacterium | reverse complement strand
TGGAGGCACCCACCCGAAATGGTCGGGGCAATGCGCCCATTGCGGCGGCTGGAACTGCCTTGTCGAGGAAGTGACGGAAACCGCACCCGGGCCAGCGGGGCGTTCAAAAGGCCGCAAGGTTGAGCTGGAAAGCCTGAAGTCCGACGCCAAACCCCTGCCCCGCATCTCGACGGGGATTCCTGAATTTGACCGTGTGCTGGGTGGCGGGCTTGTGCCGGGGTCAGCCACGCTGATCGGCGGCGACCCGGGGATCGGGAAATCCACGCTTTTGCTGCAGACCGTCTGCACCATGGCGGCCAACGGGCTGAAAGCGGCGTATTTTTCAGGCGAGGAATCGGCTGATCAAATCCGCATGCGGGCATCGCGCCTGGCCCTTGACGGCCCGTCGAGCGACGGCGTCGGCATTGCCACCTTGACCGATGCCGCCAATATCTCCGCTTCGCTTGCGGCTGATCGCGACACAAAACTGGCGATTATCGATTCGATCCAGACCATGCATCTGCCGACGGTGGAAAGCGGCCCCGGCACCGTCAGCCAGGTTCGCGCCAGCGCCCATGAGCTGATCCGCTGTGCCAAAAAGCAGGGCATCGCTGTCTTGATTGTCGGGCATGTCACGAAAGATGGCGCCATCGCCGGCCCGAAAGTGCTGGAACATATGGTCGATACCGTGCTGCATTTTGAAGGTGATCGCAGTCATCATTTCCGCATCCTGCGCGGCATCAAGAACCGCTTTGGCCCGACCGACGAAATCGGCGTCTTTGAAATGACCGGCAAGGGGCTTGCTGAAGTCGGCAACCCGTCGGAATTGTTCCTTGCTGACCGGCGGGAAGATGTTTCCGGCGCGGTGGTGTTCGCTGGCATCGAAGGCACACGGCCGGTGCTGGTGGAAATTCAGGCGCTGGTGGCGCCGTCATCCATGGCCAACCCCCGCCGGAATGTCGTCGGCTGGGATTCAGGACGGCTGTCGATGCTGGCGGCGGTACTGGAAGCGCGCGCCGGATTGCCATTATCGGGGCGTGATATCTTTCTTAACGTCGCGGGCGGCGTCAAGATCATGGAACCGGCGGCTGACCTTGCGGTGGCGGCGGCGTTGATCTCCTCTGTCACGGGGCGTCCCTGCCCGAAAGGCACGGTGTTTTTCGGTGAGGTGGGGCTGGCGGCGGAAGTCCGCCGTGTCGCGCATCCTGAACATCGCCTGAAAGAAGCCGCCAAGCTGGGGTTTGACCGCGCCATTATCCCGCCTTTGAAATCCAAGGATGACCTGCCGTCCGCTATTTCCACTTCCACCGTCGACTCTTTGCTGGGGCTGATGGAATCGCTTGGCGGGATGGACTGAACTTATGTATGATGGGGGCGTAAACTCTGAAGCGCGGATGGTATGGAGCTAAGTGCACTCAACATCGTTGATTACATCGTCATTGCTGTCCTGATCGGGTCAGGCATTCTGGCAACCTTGCGCGGATTCATGCGGGAATTGCTGGGGGTGATCGGCTGGTTCCTGGCGGTTATTCTGGCGCGCTTGACCCAACCCCTGATGGAAGACTGGCTTGAAGATTACATTCTTGAAGAAGCGCTGGTTGAAATCATCGCCTGGATGACGCCGTTTGTGCTGGTGGTGCTGGGCTGGTTTGTGTTTGCCAATCTTGCTGCCCCGGGGCTGAAGAAAATGGCCATGGGCGCGCTGGACCGGCCCTTGGGGTTTATCTTTGGGTTGTTCCGGGGGCTGGTCATTGTCGCCCTTGTTTACATGGGAATACTTGTTATCACCGAAAGCGAAGAGAGCTTTCCTGAAGCGGTGCTGACCTCTGCCTCGATTGCGCCGGTGCGGGTTGTCGCCACCGCCATGACAGGCTTTGCCCCTGATGATGTTCAGGATACGGTTGAAGACGCCATCCCTGACCAGGACCTTGATGACATCAAGGACGGCTTCAAAGACGCGGCGGAAGAGCAAGCCGAAGACGCCATTGAAAACGCCGAAGACCTGCTGCCTGATGAGCAGGTCATCCCTCTCCCTGAAAGCAACTGACGGAACGCTGATCATGTTTCCATTTCATTCCCCTGAGGACCGGTTTAACGATGAATGCGCCGTCTTTGGTGTTTATGGCACCAATGAGGCCTCGGTCTTGACTGCACTGGGTTTGCACGCCCTTCAGCATCGCGGCCAGGAGGCAACGGGCATCATCAGCTATGACGGGGACACGTTTCATGCCCATCGTGGCTTGGGGCTTGTCGGCAAGAATTTTGGCGCCCGCAAGAACCACCTGCAAACCCTGGTGGGGCATGCCGCCATTGGCCATAACCGCTACTCGACCACGGGCAAGCCTGACCTTCAGAATATTCAGCCGTTTTTGGCGGAACTGGCTTTTGGCGGGTTTTCCCTTGCCCATAACGGCAACCTGACCAATGCCGACCGCTTGCGTCAATCGCTGGTCAATACCGGCAGTTTGATGCAATCGACGACCGACACGGAAGTCATCATCCATCTGGTGGCGCGCTCACATCAGGACACCGCCAGCGAACGTCTGGTGGATGCCTTAAAGCAGATCGAGGGCGCCTATT
>JAGWAQ010000026.1:4545-33385 GCA_021296375.1 Alphaproteobacteria bacterium | reverse complement strand
TCTTTGACCCCGCGGCGGTGCTGGCGGCAGGGCTGAGCTACCAGAATATCGGCCGCGCCGGGATGTAAGGGGCGGGGTGCGCCCCCCATACCCTACCCCCAAATTCAGGGCAAAAAAAAACTGCCCCGAAGGACAGTTTCTTTAAATGGAGCGGGTGATGAGATTCGAACTCACGACCCTAACCTTGGCAAGGTTATGCTCTACCCCTGAGCTACACCCGCATCCGATAGCCGAAATATAGCCATCTCTTTTGGGGATGCAAGCAGAAAATCACGAAAAGTGAAACGGCCCTTCATCCCGCCGTTCGCCCTGCCGTTCGCCCTGCTCTTCATCCCGCTTATGACGACGCCTGTTATTAGGCCTGGTGCAGTGCCGCTTTGACCGCGTCGATGATGCGGGATTGGGTCGCGTCATCAAGATAGGGGTGGATCGGCAGGGACAGCACCCGCGCGCAGCAATCCGCCGTTACCGGCAGGCCGCCTTCCGCCACGGGGTAATGGGCGTAGGGGGCGTGTTCATGCATGCCTTTGGTGTAATAAATCGCGCTCGGGATGCCGGCATCCTTGAGCTTGTCCTGGACCATGTGGCGATCGGTGCCATGGGGCAGTTTGATGGTGTATTGCGCCCAGCTTGAGGTTGCCCCCGCCACCAGTTTCGGCACTTCGACCACCTCCGCCAGCCCGTCCGCGTATCGGTCCGCCGCGATCTGGCGGGCGCCCAGTTCATCTGAAAAAATCTTCAGCTTTTCGATCAGCACGGCGGCCTGAATCGAATCAAGCCGCGCCGTCATGCCAATGCGATCATAGGCGTAACGCTCCCGCCCCATGCCATGGACACGCGCCGACCGCATGATCTCCGCCAGTTCAGCGTCTTCGGTGAAGACCGCGCCGCCATCGCCATAACAGCCCAGCGGCTTGGCGGGGAAAAAGCTGGTGGCGGTCAGCTTGCCCAGATGCCCGACCTTGGTGCCCTGCCATGACGCGCCGTAGGATTGCGCGGCGTCATCCAGCAGCCACATGCCATGGGCATCGGCAAACGCCTTGATGCGATCGTAATCCGCGGGCTGGCCAAACAACCCCACGGTGATGATGCCAACGCAGTCAATCCCGGCCTTGTCGGCCGCCGCTTTGGCATTGGCAAGCCCGTCAGGGTCAAGGTTAAAACTCACGGGGTCGATATCAGCAAACACCGGCACCGCGCCCAGGCAAGGCATGACTTCCGCCGAGGCGGCAAAAGTATAGCTTGGCACGATGACGCCTTGCCGCGGCTTCAGCCCCAGCGCCATCAAAGCCAGCATCAGCGCGTCGGTGCCGCTCGAGCAGCTCACCACATGGGTGTTGCCGCTGAAGGCGCCGAGGTCATCTTCAAGCTGGCGCACTTCCGGCCCCATAATATATTGCCCGTGGTCAAGAACAGCGGTAATGGCGGCATCAATACGATCGCGGATGCGGTTCTGCTGGCTGGTCAGATCAATAAGAGGGATCATCAAAAAATATCCTTAATTCAAATCAGCTTCCATCCGCGCCATGATGCGCTGGACGTAAAGGGCTTCGGTGATATCGGTAAGCGGCGCGGCCTGGCCCCTGGTGGCGGCGATGAAATTGCGCATTTCATCTTTCAGCGGTTCGGCGGGGTCGACCGCGATCGCGGTGCCATCATCACGGTCAAGGGTAATGGCGTCGCCATCGGTGGTGACGGCAAAGGCAAAGCGCGTCAGTTTTTCCGCCCAGTCGCGGGTGTCATCAAACACAAAAGCGCCGTTATCCCCGATCACCGTCAGGTTATGGATTTTCACGGGATTAAGCCAATTGGCCTGAACGCTGGCGGTGATGCCGGAGGGGAAATTCAGTTGCGCGGTGACGCTGTCATGCACCCCGGTGGTGACATGGCTGAACCCGTGGCATTGCACCTTGGCGGGTTCCTCCTGGCCTGTCAGGGCGGCGATCAGCGCCAGGTCATGGGGGCAAAGGTCAAACAGCACGGATTCCGTATTGCGGATGCGCCCCGGGGCAATGCGACTGGCGCGAATATGCCTAAGCTTGCCAATGGCGCCGGATTGCACTTCCTTCAGCAAGCGCTGGAAGGCGGCGTGGTGGCGAATCAGATGCCCCACCATCACCGGACGGGCATTGGCACTGGCGGCGGCGGCGATTTTTTCCGCGTCATCCACCGTCAGGGCCAGGGGTTTTTCAATATAAACCGCTTTGCCGGCGTTCAGTGCCGCCACGGCCAGCATGGCGTGGGAAGGCGCGGAGGTGACAATCGCCAGCCCGTCAATGTCGGGGTTGGCGATGGCGTCATCAACACCCATCACCGGGGCGCTGAATTCATCAGCAAAAGCTTGCGCCGCCGATTGATCAAGATCACCAACCCCGGCGAGCGCCCCAAGCCCCGCCAGATTGCGGGCGATGTTGCGCCCCCACATGCCACAGCCCATGAGGGCAATTCTGCCCGGATTGATTGCGTTGGATTGGGGTGAGGTCATGTCAAATTTCTCATGCGAAGGCTAATCAGGTCCTGTTCTTGCAGGATATTGGTCTTTTAGGACGCGCCTTAACCCCCGTCAATCGTTGCATTTTGTTACGTTTTGTGAGGAATGGCCCGCTCATTATCCCGTTCATTATCCCGCTCATTATCCTGTTCAATCTTCCGCTCAATGGGCCAGCTTACCGAAAAGGGTAAGCGCGACATCCCGCCGCACGACGGCGTGCGCAAATTCTTGTTAAAAAGAACAATAAGGCCGAATACCCAAGACAAATCTGCATCTAAAAAGCACAACAGATATTTGAGCCATGACTGATCATTCCGCATCGCAAGAGCCTGATGCATCCTCACGTTATGAAGACAGTTTGCCGACGTCATCCCTCGCGATGATGGCGCGGCTCGATGATCTCGGCATTTCCTATGTGCTGCATACTCACCCGCCTCTGCGAACGGTGGAGGATTCCCAACGGTTGAGCGGCCCCATGGATGGCGCCCATATCAAGAACCTCTATCTGCGTGACCGCAAGAAGAAGAATTATCTTGTCGTGGCGGAACAAAACCTGCCGATCGATTTGAAGCAACTCGAAGAAAAGCTCGGCTGCGGGCGGCTGTCCTTTGGCAGTGCCGACCGCCTGATGGAACACCTCGGGGTTCGCCCCGGGGCGGTGTCGCCCTTAACCTTGACCAATGACCGCGATCAAAAGGTGCAGCTGGTGATGGATAAATCGCTCCTCTCGGAAGACCTGATCAATGTCCACCCCCTGGTTAATGACAAGACCCTGACGATATCAATCAAGGACCTTGACGCCTTCCTTGATGACACCGGTCATCTGGCCACACGGATCACGATCTGATGATGGTGACAGGGGGGAGAAAAATGAATCGCATCAATATCTTGCCGACGGTTG
Source organism: Alphaproteobacteria bacterium (assembly GCA_021296375.1). Classification (GTDB taxonomy): domain Bacteria; phylum Pseudomonadota; class Alphaproteobacteria; order Puniceispirillales; family UBA1172; genus JAGWAQ01. The sequence goes on along the minus strand of JAGWAQ010000026.1, from coordinate 29,993 downwards.
AAAACGGTCCAGTTTATAAGCTGTTATCGAATGAATTTGCCTTGAATTTAAGTGTATTGCTTTTTGGAGGAGAGACTCAGGTATGGTCTTGAGCGATCCAAACACATCTTCTGTTGGCGAATTTAACGCCTCGGCAGCGCAGGACAACGGCATGATTGTCGACGCCATGATTGTCGATGTTTCTTCGGCAACATTTATGGCCGAAGTCATGGAAGCGTCTGAGCATCAGCCGGTGATTGTGGATTTCTGGGCGCCGTGGTGCGGCCCTTGCAAGCAGTTGATGCCGGCGCTGGAAAAATGCGTCACGGAAGCGGGCGGTGCCGTCAAACTGGCGAAAGTTAATATCGACGAAAACCAGGCCATTGCCGGACAGCTTCGGGTGCAATCAGTGCCGACGGTTTACGCCTTTTATAAAGGCCAGCCGGTTGATGGTTTTGGCGGCGCCCAGCCGGAATCCGAAGTCCGCAATTTCGTTTCTCGTCTGGTGGAAATGTCAGGCGGCGCCTCCGCCAATGTTTCGGAATTGCTTGAGCTTGCCGAAGAAGCCATCGGCCAGAAAGATTTCGCGCAAGCGGCCGGATTGTTCAGCCAGGTGCTGGAAATACAGCCGGAATCTGAAATCGCCATGGCCGGATTGATCCGTTGCCTCACCGGCACCGGTGAATTTGAAGATGCCCGCGCCATGATCGGCGCCATGACCGATGAAATGCAAGCGTCTGACGCGGTTCAAAAATCCGTCAAGGCGCTTGATGTGGCGGAACGCGCCGCCGCCAGCGCAGGCCAATTGGCGGAATTTGAAGCGGCGCTTGCCGCCAACCCAGACGACCCCGCCGCGATGTTTAATATGGCGGAGGCCAAATTTGGTGCCGGCTTGAATGACGACGCCATCACCATGTTGCTTGAGCTGGTCCGTCGTGACCGCAGCTGGAATGATGACGCCGCTCGCCTCAAGCTGCTTGAAATTTTCGATGCGCTCGGCCCCACCGCCCCTGAAGTGGTGGCGGGTCGGCGTCAACTTTCAGCATTGTTGTTCTCATAGGACAGAAAGGAGAGGCCCATGAAGCGAAACGCGCTTGAACCCGACCTCGACAATCTGCCGAGGACGATCCCGATCTTCCCCCTTAACGGGGCGTTGCTGCTGCCCGGGGGGCGGTTGCCGCTGAATATTTTTGAGCCGCGTTACCTGTCGATGGTATCCGATGCCCTGTCGTCACCTCATCGCATGATCGGCATGATCCAGACCAATGACGCCTCAAGCCAGGATGAAGCCGAATCGATGCTTTATACCGTCGGTTGCGTCGGCAAATTGTCGAGCTTTGAAGAAACCCCTGATGGCCGTTACCTGATCTCGCTGGATGGCTTGATCCGCTTTACCGTCGATCAGGAAATCGAAAGCATTGATGGTTATCGCCGCGCCAATGTCACCTATGACCGCTTCACCCATGATCTTGAGCTGTCGCCCCCTAATTTTGACCGCGACCGCCTGTTGAGCGCCCTTCGGACGTATTTTGATCTGAAGGGTTTTACCGCCGATTGGGATGCGATCAAAAGCTGCGACAGCGAAAAGCTTGTCACCACTTTGTCGATGATCTGTCCGCTCGATAATGAAGACAAGCAGGCCCTGCTGGAATCCCTGACCACCTCTTCGCGCGCCGACACGTTGTCGACCTTGCTTGAGATGGCCAATTCCGGCCCGGCGATGACGACGCAGGATAACAACACCAATGTCCGCCACTAATCCCGACGCGGCAGTATCCTTGCGGCTTGACCCAAAATTGCTTGATCTGCTGGTCTGCCCTGTCAGCCACGGCCCCCTCAGCTATGATGATAAAACCCACCGTTTGATCAGCACCCAAGCCGGGCTGGCCTATCCTGTTCGCGACGGGGTGCCGGTGATGCTGGCCAACGAAGCCATTCCGATTGAGGATTAAAGACCCCATCATGACCGCACAGCCCTGGCCGACGGATATCGCCCTGTCCCCGAATAAAGAAATCCTCACCGTGACGTTTGATGACGGCGCGGTGTTTGCGCTTAACGCGGAATTGCTGCGGGTTGAATCCCCATCGGCGGAAGTGCAGGGCCATGGCGCGGACCAGAAAATCACCCCGGCGGGCAAACGTCACGTCACCATTCGCGGGGTTGAGCCCGTGGGGCATTATGCCATCCGGCTGAATTTCAGCGATGGCCATGATACCGGCATCTTCACCTGGGAAACACTCTACAGTTACGGCACGAACGCAGAGGCGATGATGGCCGATTACCTCAAACGGCTGGAAGACGACGGGTTTAGCCGCGACGGCTGAACAAGCCGCCAATAAGTTTCCCGCCAATCATTTTCCCGCTGGCTAATTTCATGGCAAGTGAGTTGAACGGCGTGGCGTTCAGGACCGTCATCGCCATTCCGGTGGCCGCCACGAGATTTTTTCCGCCAAAAGAAAACACCGCATTCAGCCCATCCGTGGCCATGGTCATGGCGGCGGTTTCAAGGCGGCGTTCGCGGGCATAGGCAGAGACAACGGCGCCGGCGCCGGGGTCGGTGCCATGGTTGAGCGCATCGGTCATCAGCCGCGCCAGGCAACGGGCATCCCCGAGGGCAAGGTTATAGCCCTGGCCAGCCAGGGGGTGAATGCTGTGGGCGGCATCCCCTGCCAGCACCAGCCTTCGGGCGGCGGGTTTCAGCACGTGATTGAGTTTCAGCACCCAGTTGAGGCGCGGGCCGGTGACGTTAAGCGCGCCAAACCCGTCCCCGAAACTGTCCATCATCGCGCTATTGAAATCATGGTCACTGGCGTTCAGCAGAGAAGCGGCATCATCATCACGCAGGGTCCAGACCAGCGCCATCAGATGGGGGTCATCAAGCGGCATCAGGGCTGAAGGGCCGCCATCAAGGAATCGTTGCCAGGCCATGTTGCGGTGGGGAAGCGCGGTGCGGACATCGGCCACGATCGCCGTCTGGCCCGGGGTTCGGGACAGGCTCCGCAACCCGGCGGCGGCGCGGATGGGGCTGCCGCCACCATCAGCGGCGACCACCAGACGGGCGGAATGGATGGCGCCGTCTTCGGTGTAAACTGCCGCCGCCGCATTGCCGCCCTGGGGATGATTTGAGGTGAAATCCTTGACCACCATCCCCGTCATGATGGTGATGTTGGGGTGGCCACGGCAGGTGTCGAGCAAAGCCTCTTCCATGGCGCGATTGCGGAACACCCAGGCCAGGGGGGCGTCGTCATCCTGCCATTCCATCAACTGGTCCCTGACGTTGAGCCCGGGCCGGGGGCGGGTTTTATCATCGCTGACGCGAATCCGGTGAACCGGGGTCAAGCGGTGGCCTTTTCGGGAAAGCGCATCAAGGACATCAAGCTGATCAAGCCAGTCGTGGCTGGCGGCGTTGATGGTGGTGGTGCGGGTCTTGTCAGCGGCAGGTTCGCCCGTGCCGCGATCCATCACCGTCACCTGCGCGCCAGCGTCAGCAAGACTGAGCGCCAGCACGAGGCCCGTCAGCCCTGCCCCCACCACAACGACATCATGCTCTATCCTGGGGGTGGTGGTCATGACGCGGCTCGCAATAAAGGGCTGATGAAATCATCAAGACGTCCGCCTTCAAACAGATGGGCCGGGCAGCCCGCCGCTTGCCCTGCCGCAATATCACTTTCGCGATCCCCCACCATCAGGCTGCGCGTCAGGTCAATATTATGGCGGCGCGCCAGATCGAGAATCATGTTCGGCTGTGGCTTGCGGCAGTCGCATTCCCGCAAGCCGGGGTCAGGCGATTTCGGGTGATGGGGGCAGAAGGCGATATCGGTAATAACGCCGCCGCCTTTATTGATGATGCTGACCATGTGATCATGAAACGCCGTCATGTCTTCTTCCGTGAAATAATTGAGCGCGATGCCGCCCTGATTGGTGACGATGAAGACTTTATACCCCGCCGCGTGCGCCATGGCGACGGCGCGATCGGCCCCGTCGATCATGACGAGGTCTTCAACGCGGTGAGGATAGCCCGTGTCGACATTCAGGACCCCGTCGCGGTCAAGAAAAAGAGCTTTATGTAAGGCGGCTGTTGTCATGAGGTTAATCTATCGCGCCAGGCAACGGCTGTCCATGTGGCGAAACGCCAGAAGGGGCTGGTTTTTCCCCCTGAATTTGTCAATATATGGTATATCGCTTGTGAAGATGGCCATAATAACGCCAAAAAATTGGGGTCTGGTCATAGCTTGAGTTGATGTCTGTTAATCTGGGTAAATCATGGCTGACCGCGACACATCCACACCGTTGATCTCTGCGAGTGTCAAAACTTTCCTGAACCGCCGGTTTGAGGAAATGTTCGGGGTTGCGCTGGTCGCGCTATCGCTCGTCATGCTGGCGATACTGGTGACATTCGACCCCGCTGACCCCACCAGCCAGACCCGCACCAATCTGGACACGTCGTACCATAACCTGCTCGGCCCCATCGGCGCTGAACTGGCCGCCCAGCAAATGAATCTGATCGGGGTGGTGGCCGCCTATGCGCTGGCGCTGGTGCCGCTTGTTTGGGGTGGACGGCTGATCAGGCATCATCGCCCGAAAATGATAGCGGCGCGGCTCATCACCCTGCCGGTTGCGCTGGTGATGATCGCCTTTTGCGCGACGGCGGTGTTGAGTGATGATTACGGCGGGGCCGTGGGGTCGGTCATCAAGTCCTGGGTGCTGTGGCCGCCGGTGTTGAACGAGCGATTGCCGGCGCCGGTGGAAATGGTCAAATACGGCCATATCCTGATCGTCCTGATGACGTTATTGACCCTCGCCTTATATGGATATGCCGCCGCCATTGGCCGCGGTGAAATGAAGCTGGTGCCGTTTGTCAGCGCATTGGCGCGGCGCGCTCTGGTGCTGATGCTGCGTCCGTTCGGGATGCTGGTGGCGCTTGTGCGCAAGCCGCGTTCCGCGAAAGCCGCGGCGGTGGCGCGCAAAACCCCGACCCCGCGGCGGGAACCTGTCGTTGTCACCACCGAAAGCGGGGCGGATGATACCCCCGCCAAAACCGCCGCCAGGAAAAAGAAATCCCGAACCCCGAAAGGCCAGCAAAGCCTTGATCTGGAAACCGCCAGCGGCTATCGCCTGCCGCCTGTTGACCATTTGGCGCCGCCGAACAAAACCCTGTCAGGGCCGGACGCTGATGTGCTGGACGCCAATTCCCGCATGCTGGAAAGTGTTTTGGGGGAATTCGGCGTGCGCGGCGAGATCGAAACCGCTCGTTTTGGCCCGGTGGTGACGCGCTATGAGCTGAGTCCCGCCCCCGGCACCAAGACCCAGCGTGTCATTGGCCTTGCTGATGATATCGCGCGTTCGATGTCGGCGTTGTCGGTGCGGGTGGCGGTGGTGCCGGGGCAGAATGTCATCGGGGTGGAATTGCCCAATGCCGATCGCCAGACCGTGCTGCTGCGTGATGTCTTTGACCATGACAGCTGGGCCGATCAATCGGCATCCCTGCCGATGGCACTGGGGATGGATATCGCCGGTCATCCGGTGGTGGCGGACCTTGCAAAAATGCCGCATTTGCTGGTGGCGGGGACAACAGGTTCAGGCAAGTCCGTCGGTATTAACGGGATGATTCTGTCGTTGCTCTATACCCATACGCCGGAAACCTGCCGGTTGATCATGATTGACCCGAAAATGCTGGAATTGTCGGTTTATGACGGCATCCCCCATCTGCTGACGCCTGTAGTGACTGACCCGGGCAAGGCGGTGACGGCCCTTAAATGGACGGTGCGGGAAATGGAAAACCGCTACCGCAACATGTCCAAACTCGGGGTGCGGAATATCGATGGCTACAACAAACGGCTGAGCGAAGCGCGCCGTAAAGGTGAGGTCTTGAGCCGCCGTGTCCAGACGGGGTTTGATGCTGAAACCGGCAAGCCGGTGTTTGAGGAGCAGGAGCTCGATCTCAATCCATTGCCGTTTATCGTGGTGGTGATCGATGAAGTGGCGGATCTGATGCTGGTGGCGGGCAAGGATATCGAAGCGGCGGTCCAGCGTCTCGCGCAGATGGCGCGGGCGGCGGGGATCCATGTTGTCATGGCCACGCAACGCCCGTCGGTTGATGTCATCACCGGCACCATCAAGGCCAATTTCCCGACACGGATTTCCTTCCAGGTGACGTCGAAAATCGACAGCCGCACTATTTTGGGGGAACAAGGGGCGGAACAACTGCTTGGCCGTGGTGACATGCTGTATATGGAAGGCGGGGGACGGATTGTCCGTGTCCATGGCCCGTTTGTCAGTGACGTTGAAGTGGAAGAAGTCGCCAATTTCCTGCGCCAGCAAGGGGAACCGGTTTATGACGACAGCGTGACGGAAGAGGTCGAGACCGACGCCTCCGGGCCCGGTAATGGAAATGGCGGAAACGGCGGCAATGGCGGTGCTGATGGCGAAGCCAGCCTTTATGATCAGGCGGTGGCGCTGGTGGCACGGGAAGGCAAGGCCTCGACCTCGTTTATCCAGCGGCATCTTCGCATCGGCTATAATCGTGCCGCCACCATCATCGAAGATATGGAACGCAATGGCGTGGTGTCACCGGCGAATCACGCCGGCAAACGAGAGGTGCTGATTGATGACCAAGGGTAATCACCGCGGAATGATCATGCGAATAATCTCCCCTGTTCTGGCTGGCGCGGGCATGGCGGTGGTGATGGTTACTTCGGCATGGGCTGATGACATCAGCCGCGCGGAAGGCTGGTTCAACAAGCTCACCACCTATCAGGCGCAGTTCACGCAAGTCGCCTCCGACGGCAGTAACGCCACGGGGATGTTTTCCTTAAAACGTCCGTATCGCTCGCGCTTTGATTATGATGACCCCCTGGCGCTGGTCTTGATCACCTCCAAGACCTGGCTGCATGTCGATGAAGCGGATCGCCGTGAGGTCACCAGCTACCCGTTGTCGGAAACACCATTGAGCTTGATGCTGGCTGACCCTGTGCGGCTCCGCAGCCCTGACGTCATCACCACCAGCGCCAGTCAGGACGGGGTGATCTACATCACCATCGAACAGGAAGATGGCGAAGCGGCGGGCAAGCTGGTGATGGAATTCACCGATCAGCCGTTTGAATTGCGGCGCTGGGTGGTTACGGATGCCAATGGCATCACCACCTCGGTTCTGCTGTCGAACCCCGTGAAAGGCCTTGATCTGGCCAATAAACTTTTTGTCCCGACGGATTACCCCAACGCCTCCCCCGGAAATTAACAGACAATGGGAAATTAAAAAATAATAGGAAATGAACAGACAATGGGGAATGAACAGACAAGACCACGTCGCCCCTTTTGATTTTCACCTCTAACGTCCTTCTGGCAGGTTTTTCATGAACATCATCACCTGGAACATCAATTCCGTTCGCTTGCGCCTTCAGCTGGTGCTTGACCTTCTGGCCGATCAGCGGCCCGATAAATGCCCCGATGAGCATTTCCCCCATGAGGCGTTTGAAGCGGCGGGCTATACCCACCGCGCGATTCGCGGCGAAAAAGGCTATAATGGCGTCGCGATCCTGTCGCGCCAGCCGCTCCATGATATCCGTCATCTGAACTGGGCGGGCAAGGACGATTGCCGCCATATCGCCGCCACCCTTGATGACGGCACCCATATCCACAATTTCTATATCCCTGCGGGCGGTGATATTGCCGATGTCGAGGCGAATGAAAAATTTGCCCATAAAATGCGCTTTCTGGATGAGCTGACCACCTGGTCGCGTGACCAGAGCGCGGCCCCTTCGGTGCTGGTGGGGGACCTTAATATCGCGCCGCGGGAAGATGACGTCTGGGGCCATAAGCAACTGCTGAAAGTCGTCAGCCACACCCCGATCGAAACCGATGCCCTGAACAGCATTATGGCGGCTGGCGGCTGGACCGATGCGGTGCGGGCGATGATCCCTGAAGGTTTGCTTTATTCCTGGTGGTCGTATCGCGCCCGTGATTGGGACGCGGCGGATAAAGGCCGCCGCCTTGACCATATCTGGGTGACCGCGCCGCTGGCGGGGCGCGTCAAAGCGGCGACGGTCTTGCGCGAAGCCCGGGGCTGGGAAAAACCGTCGGACCACGCGCCGGTGGTGGTGACGCTCGATTAACTTTCCAAAACGGCAAAAACGGCGTATATCGTGGCCATGGAGTTAAATTTCGTCAAAATGAATGGCATCGGCAATGATTTCATTGTGCTGGATGCCCGCGCCCGCGCCATTGAGCTGAGCTCGCGGCAGGCGGCCTATTTGGCTGACCGTCATTTTGGCATCGGGTGCGACCAGATCCTGATCATCGCGCCTTCGGATGTCGCGGATATCAAGATGATCATCCTCAACAGTGACGCCAGTGTCGCCGCCGCTTGCGGCAATGGCAGCCGCTGTGTCGCCGATCTTGTGATGACGGAAACAGGCGCCGATCAACTGACCATCGAAACCCTGGGGGGCGTTATTTCCGCCCGCCGTTGGGGTGACCGGATTGCCATTGATATGGGCATGGCGCGGGTCGATTGGGCGGAAATTCCCCTTGCCCATGCCGCCGACACCATGGCGATCCCCCTTGGCGATGATGACCTGCCGCCGGCAATTGGGGTGAATATGGGCAACCCCCATGCTGTCCATATCGTTGATGACGCCGAGGCTGTTGACCTGGCGCGCATCGGCCCCCGGCTTGAAACCCATCCGATTTTCCCTGATCGTGCCAATATTGAGTTTATCTCCCTGATGGCGAAAGACACTATTCGCATGCGGGTCTGGGAACGCGGCAGTGGCATCACGATTGCGTGCGGGACCGGCGCTTGCGCTTCGGCGGTGGCGGCGGCGCGCGCCGGGTTGACAGGGCGCAAGGTTGCCGTTCATCTCGATGGAGGCGTGCTTGAAATCAACTGGCGGGATGACGGCGGTGTCACCATGACCGGCCCGTCGAGCCTTGTTTTCACCGGCGCCATCACCCTGCCTGATGACGCTGAGCTGGCGTCATGACCACGTCTTTTTCCAAAAGCAGCGTCCAGACTTTTGGCTGTCGGCTGAACATCTGGGAAAGTGAAGTCATCAAGCGTCACATGGATGACGCTGCGCTGACCAATGCCGTCATCATCAACACCTGCGCGGTGACGGCGGAAGCGGAAAAGCAAGCCCGGCAGGCGATCCGGAAAACCCGCCGTGACAACCCTGACGCCCGAATTGTGGTGACCGGCTGCGCCGCGCAAATCGCCCCTGACATCTGGCAAAACATGGCGGAAGTCGACGCCGTGATCGGCAATCATGACAAGCTCGAACCTGAAACCTGGCGACGCCTGGCGGGGGTTAACCATGACGAGCTGCCGTCTGTTGTCGGGGATATCATGACGGTTCAGGAGGTCGCGCCGCATCTGCTTGAAGGGTTTGATGCCCATACCCGCGCGTTTCTGCAAATTCAGCAGGGCTGTGACCACCGCTGCACCTTTTGCATCATCCCCTATGGCCGCGGCAACAGCCGTTCCGTGCCGATGCAGGTGGTGATTGATCAGGTCAAGCGGCTGGCGGATAACGGCGTTGCGGAAGTCGTGTTAACGGGGGTTGATGTCACTTCCTGGGGGCATGATCTTGAGGGCACCCCAAGGCTCGGCCAATTGATCCGGCGGTTGCTGCGGTCAGTCCCTGCCCTGAAACGCCTGCGGATGAGTTCGATTGATCCCGCTGAAGTCGACCCTGACATGCTGGCCGCGCTGGCGGAGGATGACCGGCTGATGCCGCATCTGCACCTGTCGGTTCAACATGGAGATGACCTTATCCTGAAACGCATGAAACGCCGTCATCTGCGTGATGATGTGCTGCGGGTGGTGGATGAGGTGCGGGCGACGCGCCCTGACGTGGTGTTCGGCGCAGATATGATTGCCGGTTTCCCGACAGAAGACGAAGCCGCCCATCAGGCCAGCCTTGAGCTGATCACGGAAGCTGGATTGACCTGGCTGCATGTCTTCCCCTATTCCCCCCGTGAAGGCACGCCCGCTGAAAAAATGCCCCAGCAGGACGGCGGGGTGATCAAATCCCGCGCCGCGGAATTGCGGCAAGCGGCGGCAAAAGCCGAAGCCGGGTTCCTGCAAACACGCATCGGCACCATGGATGAAGTGCTGGTGGAAACCGGCGGCATCGGCCATTCGCGGCAATTCGCCAAAGTGAAGATGGATAAACCCGGCCTGACCGCCGGCGAAATTTACCGCGTGAAAGTCGTGGGGGCGTCTGATACGCTTCTGGACGTGGAGTTGACGTGATGGGATTTTTTGACCGGTTTAAATCCAGGAAAGACAAGCCGACCAAAGGTGAGGTTGCGCCGGACGCGCCGCGTGACGACAAGGTCAGCCCTCCTGCGGCAGAACAGCTCCCAGAAAAAGAATTTTCAGAAAAAGCATCTGTAGAAAAAGCCCCCGCAAAAAAAGCTCCCGCAAAAAAAGCAACTGCCGATAGCGGTCCAGAAGATAAGCCTTCTGAAGAGGGTTCTTCTAAAGATGACGCTTATCAAGACGACGCTTATGTCGGGGCCACTGCCCCTGAAGACATCGAGGCGGAAGATGCGCCGGGGGAAAAGCCCAAAAAATCATGGTTTGGCCGCCTCAAGGACGGGTTGGGGAAATCCGCGCAGAAAATCACCACCTCGCTGGCGGATGCCATTGGCAAGCCAAAACTGGATGCCAGTGACCTTGATGATATCGAAGACGCGCTGATCATGGCTGACCTCGGGGTCGCGGCGGCGGGCCGCTTGACGGCGGGGCTGAAAAAACGCCCGTTCCCTGATGGCGTCACCGCCGATACCCTGGCGGAAGCGCTGGCGGAAGAAGTGACGGAAATTCTTGCCCCTGTTGCCAAGCCGATCGTCATCAATCCTGCGTTGAAACCTCATGTTGTGCTGATGGTGGGGGTCAATGGCTCCGGCAAGACCACCACCACCGGCAAGCTTGCCGAACAATGGCAGGCGGAAGGCAAAACCGTCATGCTGGCGGCGGCCGATACATTCCGGGCGGCGGCGGTGGAACAGCTCAAGGTCTGGGGTGAACGCACCGGCACGACGGTCATTTCAGGTGAGGCGGGAAGCGACGCCGCGGCGGTCGCCTACCAGGCTTATGAAACCGCCATCGAGCAAGGGGCGGATGTGCTGATCGTTGATACCGCCGGACGATTGCAGGCCAAAGCCGAGCTGATGGATGAGCTGGCAAAAATTTGCCGTGTGCTGGCCAAGAAAGATGAACGCGCGCCGCATGACCGAATCATTGTGCTGGATGGCACGGTGGGGCAGAACGCCTCATCGCAAGTCTCGGCTTTCACGGAAACAGCGGATCTGTCGGGGATGATCATCACCAAGCTTGACGGCTCGGCCCGTGGCGGCGTGGTGGTGGCGCTGGCGGAAGCCTTCAAGCTTCCTATTCATGCCGTTGGCGTTGGCGAAGGCAAGGATGATCTGCGGGCGTTTGATGCTGAAGATTTCGGCCGTGCGCTGGCGGGGCTGGGCCCCAAATCCTGACGCCTCAAGGTTTCGGGAGACACGCCCCGTCGCCCAATAGCCGAGCAGCCCCACCCATTCATGCAAGGCCACCGACGTCAGGGTCATGCCCTTGCCGAGCAAATGGCGGATGGACAACGGGCGGGTTGAGGTCAGGTGATCGGTCGGCATAGCGACGGGCCGCAGCCCGGCGGCGCGAAACGCCCCGATCGATCGCGGCATATGCCAGGCGGATGTCACCAGCAGCATATCCTGATCAGGCTGATGATCGAGAATATCTTTGATGAAGCGGGCGTTTTCCGCGGTTGTTTTGGATGTGGCCTCAATAATAAACCGCGACGGGTCCAGCCCCAGCCCGTCAATAACAGCGCGGCTGATGTCCGCTTCCGACGGCAAGTCATGCCCTTGTTGTAACCCGCCGGTCAGGTGGATTTTGGCTTGCGGGAAAGTTTTGGCCAGCATCATCCCCGTGATCAGGCGGTCCCCCGCCGCGCTGATGGGCGGCTGATCGCGGCCGGCAAAATGGTAGCCTGAACCTTGCCATCCCCCCATCACGACAATCACCGCCGGGTCAAGACTGGCGAGATCAGGCGCGGGAAAACGATCTTCAAGGGTTTTGACGGCATAATAAGGCAGGACAGGCACCGCCAGTATTCCCGCCCAGCAGATGGTGGCCACCAGCCCGCTGTGGTAGAGACGGCGAAACAATTTTCGGGAACGTGATTTGCCGCGAAAGCGGAGGGCGCGGAACATGGCCGTCAGCAACGCCAGCAGCAGCAGCAGGTGAAACGGGTTGAGCAACATGCCGATGAATTTGGACACTATAAAAAACATGGGGCTGATCGTATCCCCGCCGATCAAGGGTGACAAGCTTCATGGGCACCAAGCATGTCGGGGTTAAGCATCAAGGGGGTTATCGCTTGACTTTCAGCAGGGTTTGGCGCAAAACACAGCCATCAACCGGCATGAATAAAGCCTGACCCTAGCGGGTTCCACCTGTCCATGAGTATCATGCACAGGTGTTAAACGGCGTTGTCCATGCATGGTGATGATATGGCAATGGTAATAATAAGTTTGATCATTAATAAGTTTGATCATTGGAAAGGATGACCAAAGGTAATGTTTGAAGGCCTGAGTGATAAATTAGGCCGTGTCTTCGACAATATTCGGGGGCGCGGCGCGCTGACCGAAGCTGATGTCGATGACGCCCTGCGTGATGTCCGTCTGGCGTTGCTGGATGCGGATGTTGCCTTGCCGGTGGTCAAAGGCTTTATCGCCCGTGTTCGTGAGCTTGCTGTTGGTCAGGATGTCCTGAAATCGGTCAAGCCCGGCCAGATGGTCATCAAGATTGTCCATGATGCGCTGGTCGAAATCCTGAGCCCTGTTGATGGCGATGACGCCGCCCTTAATCTTAACCAACGTCCGCCCGCCGTTATCTTGATGGTCGGCCTGCAAGGGTCGGGTAAAACCACCTCGACGGGCAAGCTGGCGCGGCTTCTGAAAACCAAGCAGAAGAAATCGGTCATGCTGGCGTCACTTGACGTCACTCGCCCCGCCGCCCGCGAGCAATTGCGCATCCTCGGTGAAGAAGCGGGGGTCGATGTTCTGCCGGAACGCGACGGCGATACCCCCGCCAGCATCACCAAGCGCGCCCTTGAAGCGGCGAAGCTGAAATCATCTGATGTTCTTATTCTCGATACCGCTGGCCGCACCACCATAGATGAAGGCTTGATGGCCGAAGTGCGTGAGGTCAATGCCCTTGCCAAGCCTGCCGAAACCCTGCTGGTGGCTGATGCCATGACCGGTCAGGACGCCGTCCAGACGGCCTCGGCCTTTAAGGAAGCGGTGGGAATCACCGGCCTTATCCTGACGCGGGCTGACGGTGATGCCCGTGGCGGGGCGGCGCTGTCGATGCGCCAGGTCACCAATTGCCCCATCAAGTTCCTTGGTGTTGGCGAAAAGCAGGACGCGCTCGAAGAATTTGACGCCGAACGCATGGCGGGCCGCATCCTCGATATGGGGGATATCGTCGGGCTGGTGGAAAAAGCTGCGGAGACGATCGAGGCCGAAGAAGCCGAGCGCATGGCGAAACGCATGGCCAAGGGTCAGTTCGACATGAACGACTTTTTAAGCCAGCTCAAGCAATTGAAAAAAATGGGCGGCATGGGCGGTCTTCTGGGCATGCTGCCGGGGATCGGCAAGCTGAAAGGCCAGATCGAGGCCGCCGGTCTTGATGACAGGCATTTCAGCCGCCAGGAAGCGATCATCCTGTCGATGACGAAACGCGAAAGGGTGCAGGTGGCGTTGCTTAACGCCTCGCGCCGCAAGCGCATTGCCAGTGGGTCCGGCACTTCCGTGCAGGAGGTCAATAAACTGGTCAAGCAATATCAGGATATGGCCAAGATGATGAAACGCCTGGGCAAGATGGGGGGCGGCAATCCCGCCGCCCTGGCCTCGATGCTCGGCGGCGGTGAAGGTGGCGATGCCCCTTCAGCGGGCGGTATGCCCGGGGGTATGCCCGGCGGTATGCCCGGGGGTATGTCTGGTCTGGGTAACATGCCTGGCCTTGGCGGCATGCCCGGTCTTGGCGGTAAGGGATTCCCCGCAGGATTGCCTGGAATGGGCAAGCCAAGGGGAGGGAAGAAAAAACGGTAATTCGCCGTTCAATCAACACGGCATTTCGCCGTTACATTATGTTTGTGCATTGAAAGGAAAATATCATGGCACTGAAAATCAGACTTGCTCGCGGTGGCGCGAAAAAACGTCCTTACTACCGGATTGTGGTGGCGGAAGCCTCCTCCCCCCGTGATGGCCGTTTTGTTGAACGTCTTGGTTCCTACAACCCGATGGTCCCGAAAGATCACCCGGAACGCCTGACCCTTGATGGCGAACGCGCCATGTACTGGATCTCGAAAGGCGCCAAGCCCACCGAACGCGTTGAAAAGATGATGGCCGGTCTTGGTCTTGTTCCGGCACCGGTTCTGCGCGACCAGCCCAAGAAATCCGCTCCGGGCAAGAAGCGCATGGAACGTGAAGAAGAAGCCGCCGCTGCCGCTGCTGAAGCCGCCGCCGCCGCTGAAGCTGAAGCCGCTGCTGCTGCCGAAGCCGCCGCCGCCGAAGCTGAAGCCCCTGCTGAAGAGGCCCCTGCTGAAGAAGCCCCTGCTGAAGAGGCTCCTGCTGAAGCGCCTGCCGCTGAAGAAGCTCCAGCCGAAGAGGCTCCTGCTGAAGAAGCTCCTGCTGAGGAAAGCAACGAGGGCTAATTCATGGCGCAACGTCCTGCGGATGGTGACAAGGTTTGCCTCGGCGCGATCGCATCCCCCCACGGGGTGCGGGGCATGGTCCGGGTCAAGCCGTTCACGGAAAACCCGCAGGACATCGCGGCCTATGGGCCGGTGGCGCTGGAACATGGCGGCAGTTTTGAGCTGAGGGTTCAGGGCATAAGCAAAGGGCTGGTGATGACCCGCATTGATGGCGTGACGTCACGCGATGATGCGGAAGCCTTGAAGGGTGAACGCATTTATGTGACGCGTGCGCAATTGCCTGACGCCGCCGAGGAGGAGGTTTATCAGTCGGATTTGATCGGCCTTGATGCCATCGACCCCGGCCTCGGGGTGGTGGGGCGCATCACGGCGGTGTTTGATTTCGGCGCTGGCGAAATGCTGGAGGTGAAACGCCCTCAAGGCAAGCCGGTGCTGCTGCCGTTTGGTGGCGCGATCCCCATCACGATTGATGATGATGGTGTTCATCTGGCGGTCGATCCGGTCTGGCTTGAAGATGACACCAAAGCGGAGAAGCCCCCAACCGATAAAGGCTCAAGCTGATGACGACGCCTGAACCTACGGGGACGGCACCCATCTGGCGGGCAAAAGTCCTGACCTTGTTCACGGCGATGTTCCCGGGACCACTGGGGCAATCGCTGGCGGGCAAGGCGCTGGAAAAAGGGCTCTGGGGGCTGGATGTGATCGATATTCGCAGCCACGCCACCGACAAGCACCGCACGGTTGACGACACGCCGTTCGGCGGTGGCCCGGGGATGGTCATGCGGCCTGATGTGGTGGCCGCCGCCATCGCCGAAGCGACGGCTGATCTGCCGCCGGATCTGCGGGCTGATGTGCCGAAAATCTATTTTTCCCCGCGCGGGAAAAAGATTGATCAGGTGATGGTGCGGCGCCTGGCCAAAGCCCCGGCGGTGGTGCTGATTTGCGGGCGTTACGAAGGTCTTGATGAACGCGTTATCGAGGCCGAACAGCTTGAAGAGGTCAGCCTCGGGGATTTCGTTTTGTCGGGGGGGGAACTGCCGGCATTGACCCTGATCGATTCGGTGGTGCGGCTGCTGCCCGGTGTCATGGGCAACGCCGGCGCCCATGAAGACGACAGTTTTGAGCATGGATTGCTTGAGCATCCGCTCTACACCCAGCCCCGCAGCTGGAATGGCCATGATGTGCCGGAGGTCCTGACCTCTGGTGATCACGGCAAAATCGCGGCCTGGCGCAAGGCGCAGGCGGAAGCGGTGACGAAGGAAAGACGCCCTGATTTGTGGCAGGCCTATCGAGAGGCCATGAACAAAGACGGGAAAAAGACTGAAAATTAGGGTTTTGCCCCCCGATATATTGCCATGAAAGGCGCAAAGGGGGTGACAGAACAGATGGACAATGATATATGAGCGTGCATTCAAATAAAAATCCACGCCCTACGTATCGAAACGAACGTACGCATTAAGGAGATAAGGCCATGAATATTCTTGATCAAATTGGCCAGAAAGAAATGAACAAAGTCCTCGCCGACCGGGACATTCCCGAGTTTGGCCCAGGGGACACGCTTCGTGTTGACGTGAAGGTCGTGGAAGGCACTCGCGAACGTATTCAGGCGTTTGAAGGCGTTTGCATCGCCCGCAAGTCAGCTGGCGTGAACTCATCCTTCACCGTCCGCAAGATTTCCTATGGTGAAGGCGTTGAGCGTATTTTCCCGCTGTTCTCACCACGTGTTGCGGGCATCACCGTGATGCGCCGTGGTCGTGTTCGTCGCGCCAAGCTGTACTACCTGCGTGGCCGCACCGGTAAGGCCGCCCGTATCGCGGAAAAGTCACGCGAACGCGTGTCCAAAGTCACCAAGACCGAAGCCAGCGCATAAATTGATCACATCCCCCGTCATCGCCATTGCACCTGCTTAACAGGGTCGCGATGGCGGGATCAGCCTGTCCGTTTCAGGGTGGGCCAACATAAAGGGGGAGGCCATGTCGGCACCACGCACATTATTCGACAAGATCTGGGATGCGCATCTCGTGCATAAGGACGAGGATGGCTCAAGCCTGATCTATATCGACCGTCACCTTGTTCACGAAGTCACCAGCCCGCAAGCTTTTGAAGGCCTGCGCAACGCTGGCCGTGCCGTCGCTTGCCCGGAACGCACCCTGGCGGTGGCTGACCACAATGTTCCGACCTCAGACCGCAGTGCCGGTATCGCCGATGAAGAATCCCGTATTCAGGTTGAGGCGCTTGAGAAAAACGCCGCTGATTTCGGCGTGCCGTATTTTGGCATGACCGATATCCGTCAGGGGATTGTCCATGTCATCGGGCCGGAACAGGGCTTCACCCAACCCGGCATGACGATTGTTTGTGGTGATTCGCACACCGCCACCCACGGCGCTTTTGGTGCGCTGGCCTTTGGCATCGGGACGTCGGAAGTCGAACATGTGCTGGCGACCCAGACCTTGATCCAGCAGCCCGCCAAGAACATGCGCATCACCGTTGATGGCACCCCCGGTCCCGGCGTCACCGCGAAAGATATTATTCTGGCGATTATTGGCGTTATTGGTACCGCTGGCGGCAATGGCCATGTCATTGAATACGCCGGTGAAGCGATTCGTAATCTCAGCATGGAAGGCCGCATGACGGTCTGCAACATGTCGATCGAAGCCGGTGCCCGTGCTGGCATGATCGCCCCTGATGATGTCACTTTCGAGTACATCAAGGGCAAGCCGATGGCCCCGACCGGTGAGCTGTGGGACAAGGCGGTGGCATGGTGGAAATCCCTGCCATCCGATGAAGGCGCAAGCTATGACAAGGAAGTTGTCATCAAAGCCGCGGACATCATCCCCACCGTCACCTGGGGGACTAGCCCTGAAGACACCGCGCCGATCAATGGCATCGTTCCTGATCCGGCGAAAATCAGTGATCCGGCGCAACAGGCCAAAGTCCAGCGCGCGATTGATTACATGGGCCTGCAGCCTGGCATGAACATCACCGATATTGAAGTCGATACGGTGTTCATCGGGTCCTGCACCAACAGCCGTATCGAAGATCTGCGCGCCGCCGCTGAAGTCGCCCGTGGCCGCAAGGTCAAGGATGGCATTCGCGCCATGATCGTTCCCGGCTCCGGTCTGGTGAAGGAACAGGCCGAAGGCGAAGGCCTTGATGTCGTGTTCCGTGACGCCGGTTTTGACTGGCGCGAAGCGGGATGTTCCATGTGCCTTGCCATGAACGCCGATCGTCTGTCGGATGGTGAACGTTGCGCCTCGACCTCAAACCGTAACTTCGAGGGCCGTCAGGGCCGTGGTGGCCGCACCCATCTGGTCAGCCCGGAAATGGCGGTCGCGGCGGCGGTTACCGGTCGTCTTTCTGACATCCGCGAACTTTAAGGAGAGCCTGTCATGCAAAAATTTGATCAGCACAAGGGCATCGCCGCGCCGATGGATATCATCAATATCGACACTGATATGATCATCCCCAAGCAGTTCCTGAAAACCATCAAACGCACGGGGCTTGGCGCCAATCTGTTTGATGAAATGCGGTTTGACCAAAACGGCAAGGAAATCGACGGGTTTGTTCTCAACACCGAACCGTATCGCAACGCCAGCGTCATTGTTGCCGGTGATAACTTTGGTTGCGGGTCCAGCCGTGAGCACGCGCCATGGGCATTGCTGGATTTCGGCATTCGCTCCGTGATCTCCACCAGCTTTGCCGATATTTTCTACAACAACTGCTTTAAGAACGGCATTCTGCCGATCGTGGTTTCAGCTGATGACCGTGACGCCCTGATGGCGGACGCGGCTGATCCTGAAAACCCTGAGCTGGATATCGATTTGGTCAATCAGGTGATTCGTCGCCCGAATGGTGGGGAAGTGTCTTTCGACATTGACCCGTTCCGCAAGCAATGCCTGCTCGACGGCCTGGATGACATCGGCCTGACCCTTGAGAAAGGCGATAAAATCACCAGCTATGAAGACGACCGTAAAACCAGCCATCCCTGGCTGTAATCCCAACACTGTTGATCAGCCCTGCTGTCAATACGCAAGGCGCTGACGGAAGGACATGTCATGTCATCGAATAAAAAATTGATGGTGCTTGCCGGGGACGGCATTGGCCCTGAAGTGATGGCCGCCACCCTCAAGGTTGCCGACTGGTTTGCCAGGCACCGCTCCCTGAACTTTGATATCACCGAAGGTCTGGTCGGTGGCGCGGCTTATGACGCCAAGGGGGTTCCCCTGACCGATGAAACCCTCGCCGATGCCATGGCGGCAGACGCCACCTTGTTTGGCGCTGTTGGCGGCCCGCAATATGACGACCTGCCGTTTGAGGTTAAGCCTGAGCGCGGTCTTTTGGCGCTGCGCAAGGAAATGGACCTGTTCGCCAACCTGCGTCCGGCGATGGTCTTTCCGGCGCTGGTGTCATCCTCAACCCTCAAGCCTGAGGTGGTGTCGGGGCTGAACATCATGATCGTCCGCGAGCTTACCGGCGGGGTCTATTTCGCTGAGCCGCGCGGCCGCGAAACCTTGGCCGATGGCACGGTGCGGGCGTTTGACACCAATATGTACACGCCGCCAGAAATTGAACGCATTGGCCGCGTCGCCTTTGACCTTGCGCGCAAGCGTCAAGGCCGGGTGGTGAGCGCGGAAAAAGCCAATGTCATGCATTCCGGCGTGCTTTGGCGTGAAGTCATGACGGCCCTGCATCAAGCCGAAGGCGATGGCGTCACCCTTGAGCATATGTATGCCGACAACTGCGCCATGCAGCTGGTGCGCGCGCCAAAGCAGTTTGATGTCCTGGTCACCGATAATCTGTTCGGGGATATCCTGTCCGATACCGCGGCGATGCTGACCGGCTCGCTCGGGATGCTGCCTTCCGCCTCCCTTGGTGCGCCTGATGAAACGACGGGCAAGCGTTTTGCGCTTTATGAACCGGTTCATGGCTCCGCGCCGGATATTGCCGGCAAGGGCCTTGCCAATCCGCTGGCGGAACTGCTCAGCTTCTCGATGATGCTGCGCTATTCCTTTGATCAGGGTGATGACGCTGACCTGATCGAACAGGCGGTGGAAAAAGCCCTCAGCGGTGAATTGCGGACCGGCGATATCATGGCCGATGGCTTCACCCAGACCGGCACCGATGGCATGATCGACCAAGTGATCAACAGCCTTGATGAACTGGCGCGTTAATCCCGATTAAGGAGACTTCCCATGGCTTATGATGTTGCTGTTGCTGGCGCGACTGGTGCGGTTGGCCGCGAAATGCTGCAAACCCTGGCGGAACGCAACTTCCCCGTCGACAAGGTTTATGCCCTTGCCTCAAAAGGCTCCGTCGGGCGTGAAGTGTCGTATGGCGAAGACCGTGACGTGACGGTGGAAGCGCTGGAGGATTTCGATTTCTCAAAGGTCGATATCGTGCTGTTTTCAGCCGGTGGTGACGCCGCCAAGAAATTCGCCCCGAAAGCGGCTGAAGCAGGGGCGATTGTCATCGACAACTCCTCCGCCTTCCGCATGGATGACGACGTGCCGTTGATCGTGCCGGAAGTAAATGGTGACGTCATTGACGCTTTCCTCAAGAACAATGATCGCCGCGGCATTATCGCCAACCCGAACTGCTCAACAGCCCAGATGGTGGTGGCGCTGAAGCCGCTGCATGATGAATTTTCCATCAAGCGTGTGGTGGTTTCCACCTATCAGGCGGTGTCCGGCGCGGGCAAAGGCGGCATGGATGAGCTGTTCAACCAGACGCGCGCGGTTTATGTCAACGAAGCCATCAAGCCGGAACAATTCACCAAGGAAATTTCCTTTAACGCCATCCCGCATATTGACGTCTTCATGGATGACGGTTTCACCAAAGAAGAATGGAAAATGACCGCGGAAACGAAAAAGATCCTCGATCCGGCGGTGGATGTGGTGGCCCATTGCGTGCGCATCCCGGTCTTTATCGGCCACAGCGAAGCGGTCTTCATCGAATGCGAAAAGCCGATGGACGAAGCCCGTGCCCGTGACCTGTTGAGCGAAGCCGACGGCGTGGTGGTTGTTGACCACCGGGTTGATGAAGGTTACGTCACCCCGAAGGAATGCGCCGGTGAAGACGCTGTCTATGTCTCCCGCATCCGCAAAGACCCCACCACCGAAGGGGGGCTGGTGTTCTGGTGCGTGTCCGACAACCTGCGCAAAGGCGCGGCGCTGAATTCGGTGCAAATCGCCGAAGAACTGGTTAAACGCGGGCTTTAATCGCTCGTCAGCACCTGCTGAACAACACCAAGATCAATATCTTTGCCGCCGCTTGATGCCGCCAGAACCCGGCGGCTGATGGCGCTGGCCTTGGCCGCGCTGTCTTGCCAGGACATGCCGTTCATCCGCATGGCCATCATGATGGCGGCGAATAAATCCCCCCCGCCCGGCATTCCAGAGGCGGGCATACCTGAAGCGGGCATCCCAGAGGCGGGCCGTCCCGAAGATGAGCCGTCATCAGGAAAAGCGTCATCAGGCGGCGGGAAGACCGCCTTATGCCCGCGGCTGACCATCATGTCGCGCACCACGCCATGGTCGTGAACCCCTGTCACGACAATGGTGGTGAGGGCGGGGAATTGCGCCAGCATCGCTTCGGCGGCGGCTTGCGCTTCGCTGATGTTGCGCACCGGCTGGCCGCTGAAATAGCTCAATTCAAACGCATTGGGGGTGATGATCTCGGCGTTGCCGATCAAGCGCGCGGCCATGGCTTGCGCCAGGTCTTCGGCGACATAAAGCTGGCCGTGGTCACCGACGGCGGGGTCCACCATGACCGGCGCATCAGGGTTATGCTGGCGAAACGCCTTGAGCGCCATTGCCGTCGCCTGAACCTGCCCGGGGCTGCCCATATAACCGGTCATCATGGCGCTGAATTCAGGCCAGCGGTCAAGGCGGGTGATGCCGTCAAGAATGGCGGCGAAATCCGCGTCATCAAGGGCCCCGCCGGCTTTCAATCCATGGCCGGGATGGGCGGCAAGCTGGATGGTATCAAGGCGGCATAACTGGTGGCCCATCGACAGCATCACGACATTTGCCATGGTGTTGCCGACCGCCCCAAGGGCAACCGCCGACTGGATGGATAAGATTTTGCGCATCATCAAATCATGGTAGCCGAGTTGGCGGATGGCGGAAAAGCAAATCGACAGAAAATTGATGCAATGCGACATTTTGGTGCGTCCCTGTCATTGACGTTTATTCCTCCATGGGGGATATATAAAGCAATCAGTAAAAAGGATGACACCACGATGGCGCAGGAACGTCCATTATCTCCGCACCTCATGATTTACAAGCCTCAGTTGACGTCGATGATGTCGATCACCCACCGCCTGACCGGCGCGGCCCTTGCGGGCGGCAGCCTGTTGCTGGTCTGGTGGGTGGTGGCGCTGGCCCCCGGCCCTGATTATTTCGCTTATGTTCAGGCGATTATGGCGAGTGTGCCTGGCCAGATTGTCCTGTTCGGGTTTTCGGTCGCGGTATATTACCACCTGTCCAATGGCATCCGTCACTTGTTCTGGGATTTCGGCTTTAACCTGTCGATTGAAGGCGTCAAGCGCACCGGCTACATGGTGATGGCCTCAACACTTGCGCTGACCGCCGTCACCTGGGCGATGGTCTGGGGCAGTTAAGGGGGCTGATATGTCAATGAAATCAAAATCCATGCAAACGCCTCTCGGTCGTGTTCGCGGCCTTGGTTCTGCCCGCAAGGGTGTCGGCCACTGGTGGACGCAACGCCTGACCGCGATGGGGATGATTCCGCTGGTGATTTACCTTATCATCGGATTGCTGACAAATATTGGTGCTGATCATGCCGCGGCCATGGCATGGTTGGGTTCACCGTTTAATGCCACGGCCGCGTTGCTGTTGTTCGGGGTGGGGTTTTATCACGCCAGTCTCGGGCTTCAGGTGATTATTGAAGACTATGTTTCGAATGAAAACCGCCGCCTGTTGATGCTGGTTGCGGTCAAGCTGGGGATGACGGGGCTTGCGGCCCTGTCGTTGTTCAGCGTTCTTTCTATTGCTTTTGCGTAAAGGTTAGCTCGATGTCTGCTTATGAAATCACGGATCACTATCATGACGTTGTCGTTGTTGGCGCTGGCGGGGCGGGGCTTCGCTCCACCCTTGGCATGGCCACATCGGGGCTGAAGACCGCCTGTTTGACCAAGGTTTTCCCGACGCGCAGTCACACCGTGGCGGCGCAGGGCGGCATTGGGGCGGCCCTCAACAACATGGGCGAAGGCGACAACTGGCGCTACCACATGTACGACACCATCAAAGGGTCGGACTGGCTGGGTGATCAGGACGCGATTGAATATATGTGCCGCAACGCCATCCCGTCGGTGATCGAGCTTGAGCATTACGGTGTGCCGTTCTCACGGACAGAAGAAGGCAAGATTTACCAGCGCCCGTTTGGTGGCCATACCCTTGATTACGGCCAGTCCATGGCGCGCCGCGCTTGCGCCGCCGCTGACCGCACGGGCCATGCCATCCTGCATACGCTCTATCAGCAATGCCTCAAGCACCAGGCGGAATTCTTTATCGAATATTTCGCCCTTGATCTGCTGATGGATGACGAAGGCGTGTGCCGCGGGGTGATCGCGCTTTGCCTTGAGGACGGATCGATCCACCGTTTCCATGGCCAGCGTGTGGTGCTGGCGACGGGCGGTTATGGCCGTGTTTATTTCTCCTGCACCTCCGCCCATACCTGCACCGGTGATGGCAATGCCATGGCGCTGCGCGCGGGCCTGCCGCTTCAGGACATGGAATTTGTGCAGTTCCACCCCACCGGGGTTTATGGCGCTGGCGTCCTGATCACGGAAGGCGCCCGCGGCGAAGGCGGGTATCTGACCAATTCCGAAGGTGAGCGTTTCATGGAACGTTACGCCCCCACCGCCAAAGACCTTGCGTCGCGTGATGTCGTCAGCCGCGCCATGACCATGGAGGTCAATGAAGGGCGCGGGGTGGGCCCGAACAAGGACCACATCCTGCTGCATCTTGAGCATATCAACGCCGATACCCTGGCGGAACGCCTGCCGGGGATTACCGAAACGGCGAAAATCTTCTGCGGTGTTGATGTCACGAAAGAGCCGATTCCGGTTCTGCCGACGGTTCATTACAACATGGGCGGCATTCCCACCAATTATCATGGTGAGGTGCTGTCACCGACCAAGGATGACCCCAATCGCGTCGCCCCGGGGCTGATGGCGATTGGTGAAGCGGCTTGCGTGTCTGTCCATGGCGCCAACCGCCTCGGGACCAATTCCTTGCTTGATATTGTTGTCTTTGGCCGCGCCGCGGCCTATCGCGCCGCCGCGACGGTTGAGGCCGGGGCATCCCACGCGCCCATCCCTGAAAGCGCCACCGAAAAGGCCCTTGATCGCCTTGACCGCATGCGCCATTCGAGCGGTTCAAGTTCCGCCAGTGATATTCGCGATGCCATGCAAGCGGCGATGCAGCGTCATGCCGCGGTGTTCCGCTCCGGCACATCCCTGACCGAAGGTGTCGCCAAGATGGATGCCATCGCCGGGCGGATGTCGGATATCGGCATCACCGATAAATCGATGATCTGGAACACTGATCTGGTGGAAGCCCTTGAGCTGGATAACCTCATGTCCCAGGCGCTCATCACCATGCGGTCAGCGGAACAACGCCATGAATCCCGCGGCGCCCATGCCCATGAGGATTTCCCTGATCGTGACGACAAGGAATGGATGAAGCATACGGTGATGTGGCTTAATGGCGACAATCAATCCGACCTTGGCTATCGTCCTGTTCACATGAACACCCTGACCAATGAAGTTGAACCTGTGCCACCTGTGGCGCGTGTCTATTAATCGTTAGCGACTGCAACGTAAGGAAAGCGTTATGGCTGAATTTACTCTGCCTCAGAACTCGAAAGTCCAGAAGGGCAAGATCCACCCCAAGCCCGAAGGCGCGGTACGGACCAAGACCTTTAATATCTACCGTTGGTCGCCCGACGATGACGCCAACCCCCGCATGGACAGCTACACCATCAATCTTGATGATTGCGGGCCGATGGTGCTGGACGCCCTGATCAAGATCAAGGGGGAAACCGACAGCTCCCTGACTTTCCGTCGCTCATGCCGCGAGGGGATTTGCGGGTCCTGTTCCATGAATATCGATGGCACCAACACCCTGGCTTGCCTGAAATCCATGGATGAGGTGAAGGGCGATATTGATATTTATCCCCTGCCGCATATGCCAGTTGTCAAAGACCTTGTGCCGGATTTGAGCCGCGCTTACGCGCAACTGGCTTCGGTCGAGCCGTGGATGAAAACCGAAACCCCCGTCCCTGAAGGCGAGGAACGCCTGCAAAGCCCCGAGGAACGCGAAGAGCTGGACGGGCTGTGGGAATGCGTCCTGTGCTTCAGCTGTTCCACCGCTTGCCCAAGCTATTGGTGGAATGGTGACCGTTACCTTGGCCCCGCCGTGCTGCTGCAGGCGTACCGCTGGATCGCCGACAGTCGCGATGAACATACCGGTGAACGCCTTGACGCGCTGGAAGACCCGTTCCGTCTGTACCGGTGCCATACCATCATGAACTGCACCCAGACCTGTCCGAAGGGGCTGAACCCCGGCAAGGCGATTGCCGAGATCAAAAAGCTCCAGCTTGAACGCCAGTAAATCCCGGCGGTTAAAGGACCATCTCATGACCACAAGGACGCCAACAACCTCGTTTGTTCCGGCGTCCTTTGTTTGCCTCGACCATAACGCCCGGGG